>NZ_CP149926.1:1796650-2111438 GCF_037949285.1 Thioclava sp. GXIMD4216 | reverse complement strand
GACGCCCCGATCGAGGTAAATACCCCGCAAGGCCTGTGGCGTCCGAAGAACGCCTCGAACAAATATTACGGCCCGACCCCGATGCGGACCGGTCTGGAACAGTCGCGTAACCTCATGACCGTGCGGATCGCGCAGGAAATCGGCATGGATACCATTGCCAATTATGCCGAGCGCATGGGCGTCTATAACCCGATGAAGAAGTTCCTTGCCAACGCGCTCGGGGCGCAGGAAACCACGATGTTCAATCTGGTCTCGGCCTATGCGATGTTCGCGAATGGCGGCAAGCGGGTGGAGCCGACGCTGGTGGACCGTGTGCAGGACCGCTATGGCCGCACGATCTACCGCCACGACCAGCGCGTCTGTGACGATTGCAGCGCCCAGACCCTGCCTGCGGGCGAGGGGCCGCGGATCGAGTCGAATTCCGAGCAGGTGGTCGATCCGATCACCGCCTATCAGATGATCTCGCTCATGAAGGGCGTGGTCCAGCGTGGTTCGGGCCGCGGGGTGAATATCAGCGTGCCCGTCGCGGGAAAAACCGGCACGACCAATGATGCAAAAGACGTGTGGTTCACGGGCTTTACTTCGAATATCGTCGCGTCGTGCTATATCGGCTATGACAATCCCAAAGGGCTGGGGGCGCATGCTTTCGGCGGGACGCTCTGTGTGCCGGTGTTCAACGAATTCATGAAGGAAGCGGTCAAGAAATATGGCGGCTCCGAATTCACCGTGCCGCCGGGCGGGCATTGGCAGAACTTCAACCGCTTCACCGGCGAGATGCTGCCGCCGGGGGCGTCGGGCGATTATGTGCAGGCCGAATATCTGCGCGAAGGCCAGAGCATTGCCGGTATGGGGCTGGTGGTTGATGGCGGCTTCGGCATGGGCTCCAACCTGCCGCTCTTTGCGCCCGGGGAAAGCGATGAGGGCGGGACATCTGTCACCACCTCCTCCGGCAAGACCGCGATCCTCCCCAAACAGCGCGCGAATTTCGGCACAATCAGTGCCGGCGGGCTATACTAACATCGCAGGCCACGGATTTTCGGCCCCTTCGACAACTTGTCGAGGGGGCCTTAAATCTGTATGACCGGCCAGAACAGGAAAAGGACAGGTTTCGACATGCGCGCCGAGACGCAGAACATCGTTGAACAGATCAAGAAATCGCTCGACCTTCTGGGGCAGCGGATGGACCTTGAAACGGCTCCGCACCGGATCGAGGAATTCAACGCCATGATCGAGGACCCGACGCTGTGGGACGATCAGGCCCGCGCGCAGAAGCTGATGCGCGACCGTCAGGCGTTGTTGGACAAATACGAGACCTATCAGCGCATCAAGCAGGAGCTTGAGGACAATATCGAGCTGATCGAGCTGGGCGAGATGGAAGGCGATTCCGATGTCATCTCGGAGGCCGAGGCCGCGTTGAAGGCCCTCAAGGAAGAGGCTGCCGCCAAGGAGCTGGAAGCGCTTCTGAATGGCGAGGCCGATGGCAATGATACCTATCTCGAAGTCCATTCGGGCGCGGGGGGGACGGAAAGCTGCGACTGGGCGTCGATCCTTGCGCGGATGTATGTCCGTTGGGCCGAGAAGAAGGGCTATGAGGTCGAACTTGAATCCGAGACCGCAGGCGAAGAGGCGGGCATCAAATCCGCAACCTACAAGATTTCCGGCCCCAATGCCTATGGCTGGCTGAAATCGGAATCCGGTGTGCACCGTCTGGTGCGGATTTCGCCCTATGACTCGGCGGCGCGTCGGCATACCTCTTTCAGCTCGGTCTGGGTCTATCCGGTGGTCGATGACAATATCGAAATCGAGATCAACCCGTCGGATATCCGCATCGATACCTACCGGTCTTCGGGCGCGGGTGGCCAGCACGTGAACACCACCGACTCTGCGGTGCGGATCACTCACTTGCCGACCAATATCGTTGTGACCTCCTCGATGAAGTCGCAGCACCAGAACCGTGAAATCGCGATGAATGCGCTGAAATCGCGTCTCTACCAGTTGGAGCTCGACAAGCGTAACGCCGCGATCAACGAGGCGCATGAGAATAAGGGCGAGGCGGGCTGGGGCAACCAGATCCGGTCCTACGTGCTGCAGCCCTACCAGATGGTGAAGGATCTGCGCACCGGACACGAGACTTCGGACAGTCAGGGCGTTCTGGATGGCGATCTTGACGGGTTCATGGCCGCGACGCTGGCAATGGGCGTCGAGGGCAAATCCCGCGCCGATGCGCAGGCGGCGGATTAAGACCGGCTTTGTTCAAGCACCGAATCTTAGGTGCCTAATCACGCGGAACAGGGAGGGCGAAGGCTCTCCCTTTCTCATTTTGGTGAACCGGATCTCAAGAAAACTGATCGAATTGCGTAAATTTATGCTGCAGGACAGCATCGTGAACAAACTGGTAATTGATTTTTGAACGATGATCGGGAAGATTATGAACAAGAGATGACTGCCTACAGGGCCCTTTAACGGGAAATTAGGAGGCCTTCATGAAACCTAGAATTTACATCACCGGTGCTGCGGGTGCGGGTTCGACATCGCTTGGTCAGAAGATCGCGCAGACGCTTCAGGTTCCCTATATCGATACGGATGACTGCTATTGGGCCGAAACCGAGGTACCCTTTACCTGTAAACGCGAGATTGGCGAGCGCTGCGCGCTGATCGAAAAGGCGCAAGGCAAAGGCGGCCCCGAAGGCGGATGGGTTCTGGCCGGAGCCGCCGATGGCTGGGGCGACGCTATTTTACGGCAGGCCGATCTGGTCATTTTCCTGCGCGCGCCTACGCCTTTGCGACTGACCCGTCTGCGCAAGCGCGAGGTTCTGCGCTATGGCACGCGGGTGGCACCGGGCGGCGATATGGAGCAGATCTACCGCACCTTCCTGAACTGGGCGGCCAGCTACGACGACCCCTATTTCTGCGGACGTTCACTGAACCGCCACCGCGACTGGCTGGAAAGCCAGCCGGTGCCGGTGCTGGAGCTGTCCGGTGCGCGTCCGATTGCCGAACTGGAACATGACGCGCTGGCCGAGCTGGAGCATCTGGTCGCGGCCTGAGTGACAGATTGTCTTTTGGGCGGAACTCCTTTCCCCTCAGCGCGTAGGGCAGGAAAGGAGCAGTATCATGGACTTCAACGGAAAAACCATCTGGCTGGTGGGTGCAAGCTCCGGGATTGGCGAGGCGCTGGCGTTTGAACTGGCACAGCGCGGCGCGCGGCTTGTGCTGTCGGCGCGCTCCGAAGCGCCCCTGCAGGCGCTGCAGCAACGGCTCGGGCCGCACCATGCGGTTCTGCCCGTGGATCTGGCGGATAAGGCCGGCGTCGATGCGGCATGTCAGGCGATCTTACCACTGGTCGGGCAGGGGCCTCTGGACGGGATGATCACCACCGCCGCGCTTTACGATCCGGGGCTGGTGCGCGAGATCGATTGGGACAAGGCCGAGCAGCTGATGCGCGTCAATCTTCTGGGGACGCTGGCCTTTGCGCAGGCCGCCCCCGCGCTGTTACGCAAAGGCGGTCAGCTGGCGATTTTCGGTTCGGTTGCAGGCTATTTCGGGTTGCCCAAGGGGCAGTTCTATTCGGCCTCGAAAGCGGCTGTGATCAATCTGGTCGAGAGCCTGCGGGTGGAATATGCGCCCGATATCGATGTGCGGCTGATCTCGCCCGGTTTCGTCAACACCCGCCTGACGCAGAAAAACCAGTTCGACATGCCCTTCATCATGGAACCCGAGGCCGCGGCAAAGGCGGTCGCGGATGGTCTTGCAGGCCATCGCTTCGAGATCCATTTCCCTAAGCGCCTCACGCTCGGGTTGAAGCTTTTGCAGCTTTTGCCCTATGCGTTGTCGCTGCGGCTGACAAAACGTCTTCTGTAAACGCAAAAGGGGCAGCGCGATGGCTGCCCCTTGCAGAATGCAGGACTGCGGTGATCAGTCTTCGCTGCTAACCGGCGGAGCCAGTTTCGGCGTGACATCGCCCGATTGCAGCGGGTCTTCCTGACGCTGCACGGACCCTTCGAAATGGGCACCGGATTCAATCGCGATGGTTTTGTGGATGATGTCGCCTTCGACCTTTGCGGTCGAGGTCAGGCGCACTTTCAGGCCACGCACGCGACCGATCACACGGCCATTGACCACGATATCATCTGCAACGATTTCGCCGCGGATGGTGGCGGTTTCGCCAACGGTCAGCAGATGCGCGCGGATGTCGCCTTCAACAACGCCCTCAACCTGCACATCACCCGTGGTGCGGATGTTGCCGGTGATGGTCAGGTCGGAAGACAGCACCGAAGCACCGGGCTTGGCGCGGGGCGCACCACCGGGAGGCGGCGCGAAATCGCTTTTGCGCGGCGGCAGGCCTGCATCGGCCTTGCTTGCTTCGGGTTCGCCGGATTTGGTGCCGGGCTCGTGGATTTTGCTTTTAGAAAACATTCTTTGCAGCCTTGATGAAGGTCATCGGATCAACGGGTTTACCGCCTAACCGGATTTCATAGTGCAGATGCGGTCCGGTTGACCGTCCGGTATTTCCTGTATCACCGATCAAATCGCCTTGCGAGACCTTTTGCCCTTTCTGCACGCGGATTTTGGACAAATGGCCATAAACGGTCGAAACACCGAATTCATGCTGGATTTTGATCACCTGACCATAGCCATGTTCCCATTCGGCGGCGGTGATCACACCATCGGCAGGGGCATAGACATGGTTGCCGATGGGCAGCGCCATATCGACACCGGCATGCAGACGGCCCCAGCGGTAACCGAAGGGCGAGGAATAGCGGAACTGCGATTTCAGCGGCAGCTGGAAGGGCAGCTTGTCGGCGGCGATGCGATACATGTTGATCTCATCGAGCTTTTGCAGGATCGACGCCGCGCGCTTGTCATCCTCGGTCAGGGAGGCGGGGCTTTTGGAGGACATCGACACGCTGCCCAAAGGGCCGCCCGTACCGGAATAGCCCTTGCGGATCTCGCTCAGGATCTTGTCGGTGTTCAGCCCTGCCTGTTTGAACATCTTGTCGAACGGCGCCATCGAGATAGTCACCGCATCTTCAAGCGTGGCGAAAATCTGGTCATTGCGTTGTTCAAGCTGGCGTTTCTGGAGCGCAAGCTGTTCGGTTTCCTGCCGTGCATCCTGCGCGTCCTGCGTCGCGCTATCGCGTTCGGTCGCGATTTCACCCAGAGCGTTGGACAGCATCTGCACGGTTTCCGACATATCGACATTGCGCGCAGCGGGGCTGCCTTTGCCATCCTTGCCCTGCTGCAATCCGGCCAGCTGGGTCTTGGCAGCGTCACGTTCGTTCATCACGCGGCGCAGGGTCTGCTGCACCACCTTCAGGCCGGTTTCCAGCTCGCGGCGATGTTCTTCGGATTGCAGAAGCGCCGATTGCATCTGCGAGACCTGACCAAGCGCGGTCTGGAACCGCTCCTGCGCCGCCAGCGCCTCGGAGGCGCGGCTGTCTCGTTCACGCGCAAGGCTATCCAGGCGGTGTTCGAAGGCCTTTTGCGAAATGGCCGCCTGCTGCGCCGAGGAGCCTTCGGAAATATTGTCGATAAACAGAAGCGAGCTTGCCACGATGGACCAGCCAAACAGCACCGCCCCGACAGCCAGCACCGAAGCCTGCGTCAAAGGGCGCAGGCGCACAAAGCGGGTCGAGTCATCCGATTTCATAAAGAGGCGCTGCTCGGGGAGCCAGCGCTCCAGGGCAGAGTTGGTACGATCCAGTAGACGTCGGGGCAAAGGCTTGGGTCCTGCTCTTCCTGAGGGCCACATCGCAAGGGCGAGGCTGTGGCCGAATTGTCACCTGTGCGACATGAAGTGGTTGATAGATCTTGCGCGAGGCACGAAACCGATTAGCAACCACGCGGCCCATCTGACAACCTGATTCCTTGCCTGCGCGCAGGACATCGGCCACACTTCGCATCACATCAGCGAAATCCTGCCGAGATTTTGCGTTAATTCGTTAACGTTTTAGCCCAACTCTTCGGCTTTTTGCAGGACTTCTGCGGCATGGCCGGTGACTTTCACCTTTGGCCACTGCGCGGCAATCCGGCCTTCGCGGTCAATCAGGAACGTGCTGCGTGTGATGCCCATATAGGTCTTGCCATACATCGATTTCTCGGCCCAGACGCCGTAGGTTTCACAAAGATCGCCCTCGGCATCGGACAGGAGGATGACGTTCAGGTCATGCTTGGCGCAGAAATTCTCGTGTTTTTTCAGGCTGTCCTTGGAGATCCCCAGCACCACCGTATCGGCTGCGGCAAAGGCGTCCGACAGGCGCGTGAATTCCAGCGCCTCGGTGGTGCAACCGGGCGTGTTGTCCTTGGGGTAGAAATACAGGACAACCTTCTTCCCCTTCAGCGCCGAGAGTGTCAGCAGGGCCTCGTCGCCGCCGTTTTGCGTGCGAGGCAGGGTGAAATCGGGCGCTAAATCGCCGATGGTTGCCATTTTTCTTTCCTTTTGCTTGTCTCTAAGCCTATTCACAGCCTAGATGAATTCTGCACGAACTCTATCTGTCCCGAAAATGCTGACAAGACATAGGCGGGATTTTTTGTGCCCTTTCCGGTTTTCAGAGCGGGCGGGCATGTTTTTGGGTGTGCCTGCGGGCCTTTCGGGGCGCGCAAGAGAACTTGGGGCCGGCTCGGCAGAGCCATTGCGTGAGAATTGGGCTATGGGCGCAAACGGGACGGCAGCGTGACAGACGACACGACCGATTTTTCCAAGCCGGAAGACGAGACAGAGCCGAAGCGTGCCCCAACGCAGCCTGTCGGCCGCCCTCCCATGCAGGGGCCGCCCGCAAGATCGCGCTCTATCTATATGATTTTGATTGTTTTTCTGGCGGTGCTGACCGTGCCTGTCGTCAGTCTTGTGGCTGTGCTGGCTTGGGCCGCCGTGACCCATCATCCGATGCGGGTGCCGATGGCGATCACCACCAAGGTGGAGGCGCGTGTCAATCAGGCGCTTGGCGGCACGTTACAGGCGCGGTTCTCGGGCGGGGCGGATCTGGTGATTGCCAGCGGCCTGCGCCCGCAGGTGCGGCTGAATTCGGTGCAGCTTCTGGCGCCGTCCGGACGCCCGATTGCGGTTCTGCCGCAGGTGCAGGCCGCCGTTCTGCCGATGCCGCTTCTGCAACGCCGGATTGCCCTGTCGAGCATCGAATTGAAGGGGGCCGCCGTTGCGATGCGCCGCCTTTCCGACGGGTCGCTGGATATCAATTTCGGCGGTCAGGGCGAGATGCAGCATCTGGCCATCGACAGTCTTTCGGATGTGACCGATGCCGTCGAAGCGGCCTTTGCCACCCCTGTGTTGCAAGATCTCAGCGAGATCCGCGCCGACACGATCGATATCCGCCTTGATGACGAACGGCTCGGGCGGGTCTGGCGGGTGTCGAAAGGGCAGTTCCGCCTGACGCAGGAGGCCGACCGTATCTCGGCCAGCCTGTCGCTGAATGTGGGCGAGCAGAACGATATGCCCGCCCAGCTTGCCTTGGGCGTGACCACTTACAAGAATTCGCCGCGGGCGCAGTTCGGGGCGGCGGTCACGGGGGTGCCTGCCCGTGATCTGGCCGTGCAATCGCCCGCGCTTGCAGGGCTTTCGGTGCTGGACGCGCCGATCTCGGGGTCGTTGCAGACCGCGATTGATGATCAGGGCGTCGTGTCGGGGATGGTGGCCAAGCTGAATATCGGGGCAGGGGCGTTGAGCCCTGTCGAAGGGTCGCGCCCGATTCCGTTTGAAAGCGCGGCGCTGGAATTGAGCTACAACCAGAAACAACAGCGGATCGAGATGAGCCGCCTCGAGGTGCATAGCACCGCAGCCGCCTTCAAGGCGACCGGCTCGGTGATGCTGCGTGATTTTGCCAATGGCCTGCCGCGCCAGCTTGTCACCCAAGTGGCGCTGAACGATCTGCAGCTTGATCCGGAAGGGGTGCTGGAACAGCCTGCCCATTTCTCTGACGGGATGGTCGATCTGCGCATCGGGCTTGATCCGTTCCGTGTGGATATCGGTCAGGCGCAACTGATGGAGGACCAGACACGGCTTTCGGCCAAAGGCTCTCTGGCGGCCAGTTCCAAAGGCTGGCAGGTGTCGCTTGATAGCGGGATCAGCCGGATTTCCTCGAAAGGGTTGCTGGCGCTCTGGCCGCCGAAGCTTGTCGAGCATACGCGCAAATGGGCTGACGAGAATATTGCCGATGGCACGCTTTACAATGTGCGGGCGGCCATCCGCATTGCCCCCAATCATGACCCGCGCATAGATCTGGGGTATGAATTCAGCGGTGCCGATGTGCGCGCGGTCAAGACGCTGCCCAATATTGAGGACGGGCGCGGTTTTGCCACGCTGGATGGCACAACCTATGCGATGATGGTGGAAGAAGGGCAGGTCACGGCCCCCGATGGCGGGGCAATCGAGGTGGCCGATTCCACGCTGAAAGTTCCCAATATCAAGCTTAAGCCTGCGCCGATGCAGGTCGATCTGGTGACCCGTTCGCAGATTCCGGCGGCACTTTCCCTGCTGGACGAGCCGCCCTTCAGCTTTATGAGCAAGGCCGGCAAGGGAACGGATATCGCCAAGGGCTGGGCCGTCGCGCGGACGCATCTTGAATTTCCGTTACAGCCGCATCTGAAACCGACGGATTTCAAATATGATGTCTCGGCCACGCTGACCGATGTCTATAGCGACCAGATCGTTCCGGGGAAGGTGCTGCGTTCGCGGCAGATGCGACTGCTTGCCGATCCGGAAAAAGGGCTGCGCATCGGCGGGCGGGGCCTGTTTCAGGACCAGAAATTCGATGCGTGGTGGATCAAGAAATTCACCCCCGAAGAGGCCCAGCATTCCCAGGTGCAGGGCTATCTGAATATCACCCCCGAAGGGCTGACCAAGCTGGGCGTGGCGCTGCCCGACAATATTCTGTCCGGCGAGGGCTGGGCCGCGCTGGATCTGGATATGGTGACGGGAGAGCCGGTCAGATATGTGATCCGCAGCGATATGAAGGGGATCGGCCTGTCGATCCCGCAGATCAGCTGGCGCAAGGGGCAGGCCTCTTCGGGCAAGCTGTCGATTGCGGGCGAGTTGAGCCAGCCCGTGAAGGTCGACCGGATCTCGCTGGATGTGCCGGGGTTGAAGGCGGAAGGCTCGGTCGCGTTGCGGGCCGATGGCGAGGGGCTGGAGCGCGCAAGCTTCGACCGTCTGTCGATTGGCGGCTGGTTCAACGGCGCCGCCGATCTGATTGGCAAAGGGCGCAACCGCCCGCCGGGCGTGGCCATTCGTGGCGGGCGCCTGACGCTGTCGGACCTTCCGTCGGGAACCAAGGGCGCGGGCAGCGGTAGCACGGGGGGCGGCAGCACGGGGGGCGGCGCGTCGGCCTCGACCCCGTTATCGGTGCGGCTGGACCGGCTGCTGGTGACGGACGGGATCGAGCTGACCGACCTTGTGGGCCAGTTCAACACCCGTGCGGGCTTCAACGGCACCTTTGACGCCCGCCTCAATGGCGGGGCGGTGGTCAGCGGTGCGGTGGGGCCTTCGGCCTCCGGGCGGCCTGCGGTGCGGGTGGAAACCCGCGATGCGGGCGGCGTGCTGGCCTCGGCCAAGCTGTTTGACAATGCGCGCGGCGGGCAGATGGTTCTGAACCTGTCGCCTATGGGGGATCGCAGCTATGTGGGGCAGCTTCGGGCCAGCAATCTGAAAATCACCAATGCGCCTATTCTGGCCTCGATGCTGTCGGCGGCCTCTATCGTGGGGCTGCTGGAGCAACTGACCGGCGACGGCATTGTGTTCAATAACGCCTCGGCCGATTTCAAACTGACGCCGCAGGGCGTATCCGTGACCGAAGGCCGTGCCACAGGCGCGTCGATGGGGATCACGCTGAATGGCAATTATCACATCGGATCGGGGGCATTTGATATGGAGGGGGTGATCTCTCCGCTTTACATCGTCAACGGGATAGGCCAGATCCTGAGCCGACGCGGCGAGGGCCTGTTTGGCTTCACCTATACCCTGCGGGGGTCGAAGACCGCGCCCAAAGTGTCGATCAACCCGCTTTCCATCTTCACGCCGGGGATGTTCCGCAACCTGTTTCGGACCGATCCGCCCGCGCTGAGCACAGAATAAGACGATGATGCAACTTTCGGATTTCGACTTTGACCTGCCCGAAGGGCTGATTGCCACAAGGCCCGCCCGCCCGCGCGATGCGGCGAAACTTCTGCTGGCGCAAGGCGGGGGCATTACGGATCTGCATGTGCGCGATCTGGTGGATGTGTTCCGCAAGGGCGACCGGTTGGTGCTGAACAACACCAAGGTGATCCCCGCGCGGCTGTCGGGCACGCGCACCCGCCAAGCGGCGCAGGGCGAGGTGACGGCCAATGTCGAGGTGACGCTTCTGGAGCCGCGCGCCGATGGCTGCTGGACGGCGCTGGCCAAGCCCCTGCGCAAGGTCAAAGAGGGCGAGGTGATCCGCTTTTCCGCCGATCTGTCGGCAGAGGTGGCAGAGATTGCCGAGGGCCAGCTGGCGATCCGCTTCAACCTGACGGGCGAGGATTTCGACGCGGCGCTGGCAGAGGCGGGGGCAATGCCGCTGCCGCCCTATATCGCGGCTTTGCGCAAACCCGATGCGCAGGATAAATCCGACTATCAGACCGTGTTCGCCCGCCATTCCGGTGCGGTGGCGGCCCCCACCGCCAGCCTGCATTTCACCCGCGAGCTTCTGGAGGCGATCCATGCCAAAGGGGTGGAGTTCACCGAAGTCACCCTGCATGTCGGGGCGGGGACGTTCCTGCCGGTGAAGGTCGATGATGTCACCACCCATAAGATGCACAGCGAATGGGGCGAGATCACGCCCGAAGCCGCGGCCGAGATTGCCGCCACCAAAGCCGCAGGCGGGCGCGTCATTCCGGTGGGCACCACGGCGCTGCGGCTGATTGAATCGGCGGCGCGCGGGACAGGGGCGATTGCGCCGTTCCGTGGCACCACCGATATCTTTATCTATCCGGGCTTCGAATTTGCCGTCACCGATGCGCTGATGACCAATTTCCACCTGCCGAAATCGACGCTGATGATGCTGGTTTCGGCGCTGATGGGCCCCGAGCGTATTCGCGAGATCTATGCCCATGCGGTGGCGCAGGAGTACCGGTTCTTCTCGTATGGCGACAGTTCCCTATTGATCCCGTAAGCTTGCTGATAATCCCTGCTTGAAAAGCTTAAAACGAAACTGGACACTGGCCCCTACGGGGACTAGCTCAGCGCGGGGCGCTGAGGGAGATTCTCGCCGCGAATGTCGGTTTTGGCACATTCAGATAGTATTCGATTAGGGGGCTTTGATGTTCGCCGCGATAAAGGATAGCTGGGCGCTGCTTTTGGGCGTGATGTTGCTGATGGTCGGCAACGGGATGCAGGGGACGCTTTTGGGGATCCGGGGCCAGCTCGAGGGCATCGGCACCTACGAGATGTCCTTTGTCATGACAGGCTATTTCGCAGGCTTCCTGATCGGGTCGCGCTCGATCCCCGGGCTGATCGGTCGTGTGGGCCATGTGCGGGTCTTTGCCGCACTCGGGTCGCTGATTTCGGCCGTGCTGATCGCCTATGCTGCTGCTCCCAACTGGATCGCATGGTCACTCATGCGGGTGCTGATCGGGTTTTGCTTCTGTGGCGTGTATATCTCGGCGGAGAGCTGGCTGAATTCCAGCGTCGAGAAGGAAAACCGTGGCCAGCTTCTGGCGGCCTATATGGTCGTGCAATCGATCGGTATCGTCAGCGCGCAGCTGATGCTGAATGTCGGCGATCCGGCAGGCTATTTCCTCTTTGTCATCCCCTCGATCCTCGTGTCGCTGGCCTTCACCCCGATTTTGCTCTCTGCCGTGCATGCGCCGGATTTCTCCTCTGGCAAACGCATGAGCTTCCGTAGGCTGTGGACGGTTTCGCCCTTCGGCTGCGTGGGAATTTTCCTGATGGGGGGCGTGTTTTCCGCGCTCTTCGGGATGGTGTCTGTCTGGGGGACGCAGGCGGGGCTGAACGTCAAGCAGATCTCGCTTTTCGTCTCGGCGATTTATGTCGGCGGGCTGATCGCGCAATTCCCGCTGGGCTACCTGTCCGACCGTGTGGACCGGAGGATGATGGTTACCGTGTTGACGGTGATCGCGACCCTTTCCATGCTCTATCTCTTTTTTGCCACGCCGCCTTTCTGGGTGCTGCTGCCGATGGCGGCGGTTCTGGGCGGGATTTCCAACCCCGTCTATTCGATCCTTGTGGCCTATACCAATGACTTCCTCGACCGCTCTGAGATGCCTGCCGCATCGGCGGGGCTGATGTTTCTTTACGGGATCGGCTCGGTTGCAGGGCCGGTGGTCACGGGTTGGATGATGGAAACGCTTGGGCCGCAGGCCTTCTTCCTGTTCATCGGTGTGCTCTATGCCCTGCTGGCGGGCTACGGGATCTACCGGATGACACAACGTCCGGCACCGGCATCCGAAGATACGGGCACCTTCGCGGTGCTGTCTCCGGCCGTGACCGCCTATGCGGTGAATTACGCGCTTGATGCCGTGACCGAGGACCCCGACGCGGAAGCGCGCGCCGAGCAGGAAGCCCATGATAACCTGCGCGCCGCAGAGGCCGCTTCGGGGGTCGCGTTGCCGCTGCCCGTCGACCCCGAGGACGAGACCGCTCCGATGCCCGAAGATTCGGCGGACCCGGCCTATGGCACCAAGCCGGAAGAGCCGTGATCGGCGTAAAACCTCTGAAATTGCCGCCCCGAAGGTCGAATCTTCGTGATTTTGTCTTTGGGGCTTGCGTCGTGAAGCAAACGTGACAGGCTCGGGCCAAAGGCACTGTCTGGGGACGCGGGTCATGGAACAGGTTGCGAATGTTATCGGCTTCTGGTGCGAGATTATGGGGCCGGATCGCTGGTTTGGCGCGGATGTCGCGCTGGATGAGGAAATGCAGCGCCGCTTCGCGCAGCTCTGGCGCAAGGCGCGGGTGGGGACTTTGGACGAATGGCGGGATACACCGCAAAGCGCGCTGGCGCTGATTGTGCTGCTGGACCAGATGCCACGCCATATGTTCCGCGGCACGGTGGATGCCTGGGTGGCGGATGCACAGGCGCTGGAAGTGGCGCGCCATGCGGTGGTTCAGGGATATGATCTCGAGATGACTGGTGCCTTGCGCCAGTTTTTTTATTTTCCCTTCATCCATGCCGAAGATCCCGATGCGCAAAGCTACGGGGTGGCCTTGTTCGAGACGCGGATGCCGGAAGGTGCGGTGCTGGATGCGCGTTTGCGTCAGGCGGTCATTGCGCAATTCGGGCGCTTCCCGTGGCGCAACGAGATCGTCGGTCGCCGTTCCACAGAAGCCGAGGCGCGTTTTTTGTGGAATGGCGGGCTGGATCTGCTGCGCCGGTCCGAGGAAATTACCGACCGGCCCTTGCAGGAAGCGATTTTGCTTGGCGAGCGCCTCTGAGATTGATCCCTCGGCAGAACTAGTTTAATACCAAACTAGTTTTCAGATGGAGGAATCCGCATGGCCGCCAAAAGCTTCGACATGATCGTGATCGGTGCAGGCCCGGGGGGGTATGTTGCTGCGATCCGCGGGGCACAGCTCGGGCTGAAAGTCGCCGTCGTCGAGCGTGAGCATCTCGGGGGCATCTGCCTCAACTGGGGCTGTATCCCGACCAAGGCGCTTCTGCGCTCTGCCGAAGTGTTCCACCTGATGGAGCGCGCGGCTGATTTCGGGCTGAGCGCCGAGAAGATCGGTTATGACCTTGATAAGGTCGTGGCGCGCTCGCGCGGCGTGGCCAAGCAGCTTTCGGGCGGCATCGGGCACCTGCTCAAGAAGAACAAGGTTACCGTCTTCATGGGCGAGGCGACCGTGGCCAAAAAAGGCACCGTTTCGGTGAAAACCGACAAGGGTGTCGAAGAGCTGACCTCGAAGAATATCGTGCTGGCCACTGGCGCACGGGCGCGTAACCTGCCGGGGCTTGAGGCCGATGGCAAGCGCGTCTGGTCCTATAAGCACGCGCTGAACCCGCCGCATCAGCCGAAGAAACTGCTGGTGATCGGCTCGGGCGCGATCGGGATCGAATTTGCCTCCTTCTTCAACACGCTGGGCGCCGAGACCACTGTCGTCGAGGTGATGGAGCGCGTGCTGCCGGTCGAAGACGAGGAAATCTCGAAATTCGCCAAGAAGCAGTTTGAAAAGCTGGGCATGAAGATCCGCGAGAAGACCAATGTCAAATCGCTGGACCGCAAGGCCGATAAGGTCATCGCAACGCTGGAAAAAGACGGCAAGACCGAGACGCTTGAGGTCGATACCGTGATCTCCGCTGTGGGCATTGTGGGCAATGTCGAAAACCTCGGGCTGGAAGCTTTGGGCGTGAAGATCGACCGCACTCATGTGGTGGTGGATGAATTCTGCCGCACGGGCGTGGACGGCCTCTATGCGATTGGCGATATCGCGGGCGCACCGTGGCTGGCGCATAAGGCAAGCCATGAGGGCGTCATGGTGGCGGAACTGATCGCGGGCAAACATGCGCATCCGATCAAGGAAGGCACCATCGCGGGTTGTACCTATTGCACGCCGCAGGTGGCAAGCGTGGGCATGACCGAGGCCAAGGCGAAGGCTGCGGGCCATGAGGTCAAGGTCGGCCGCTTCCCCTTCATCGGCAACGGCAAGGCGATTGCGCTTGGCGAGCCGGAGGGCATGGTCAAGACCGTGTTCGACGCGAAGACGGGCGAGCTTCTGGGCGCGCATATGGTGGGCGCGGAAGTGACCGAGATGATCCAGGGCTTCGTGATCGGGCGCACGCTTGAGACCACCGAAGAAGACCTGATGCATACCGTCTTCCCGCATCCGACCATCTCGGAATCGATGCATGAGGCGGTGCTTGATGCCTATGGCATCGCGATCCACTTCTGAGTTCCACAGCCTTGATCCGACACGCCCGCCTTTTCAGGCGGGCGTTGCATTTCAGGACGCGGTCGGCGGGCGATATGCGGGCCTGCTGCGGGTGTCAGACCTCGATCTCGCCGCCTGCGGCCTGCCAGTAGCGGAGGCTGACCATGTTGAAGACCTCCTGATAGCCCATCTGCTGCAACATCTTGGCGGCGTTTTCCGAGCGCGAGCCGGACACGCAATACAGCGCCACAGGCGGGCAGGTGGCAAGTTGCGGCAGACACTCGGCGCTATCGGGATGGGCCTTTTTCAGCAGCGATCCGACAGGGATATGCAGGGCTCCCTTGGCGCGACCGGTCTGACGCACCTCGCCATCCTCGCGCACATCAATCAGAACCAGCGTTCCGGCGCGGACCCGCTCTATTGCGTCGCGGGCCTCGATTTTGGGGATAGCGCTGCCGCGGCGACGCAGAAAACCGAACATGTCATGCTCCTTGGGTGAGGCCCGCACGCGTTCCGGTGGGGCACAGTGATGCCAGTGATGCCGCCAAGCCGCTGGGCCTTGCAAGGGGCAGGATCAGGCATAGGTGGAAAATTGATCGCGTCGCGCAGCGTCTTTCCTGTAGGGCCGCCCAATTCGCAGGCGATGTGTCCTATCTTCCCGAAATTGCACAGGAGGGCAGGTGATTGTTCGTATTTTGTTCACGAATTGCCATTGGCAGTTTCCGAAGTTGCGCCTATCTATGGGACCAAGGCTAGCGGAGGTCCAAATGCCCGAGTTGAAAACCATCGAAATCCGTGGCGCACGGGAACATAACCTGAAGAATGTCGATCTGGATATTCCGCGGGACCAGTTCGTGGTGATCACCGGTCTTTCGGGCTCGGGGAAATCGTCTTTGGCCTTTGATACGATCTATGCTGAAGGGCAGCGGCGCTATGTCGAAAGCCTCTCGGCCTATGCGCGGCAATTCCTTGATATGATGGGGAAACCCGATGTGGATCATATCTCGGGCCTAAGCCCCGCGATTTCGATTGAACAAAAGACCACCTCGAAGAACCCGCGCTCGACCGTGGGCACGGTGACCGAGATCTACGACTATATGCGGCTGCTTTTTGCCCGCGCCGGCACCCCCTATAGCCCCGCCACCGGCAAACCCATCGAGGCGCAGCAGGTGCAGGATATGGTGGACCGCACGATGGCGATGGAAGAGGGCACGCGCGGCTATCTTCTGGCGCCCATCGTACGTGACCGGAAGGGCGAATATAAGAAAGAATTCCTTGAGCTGCGCAAACAGGGCTTCCAGCGTGTGAAGGTCAATGGCGAGTTCTATGAGCTGGAAGAGCCGCCCGTTCTGGACAAGAAATTCCGCCATAATATCGATGTGGTGGTGGACCGGATCGTAGTGCGTGAGGGCATGGAGACCCGTCTGGCCGATAGTTTCCGCACCGCTCTGGATCTGGCCGATGGGATTGCCATTCTGGAAACCGCGCCGCGTGAGGGCGAGGGCGAGCGCATCACATTTTCCGAGAAATTCGCCTGTCCGGTGTCGGGTTTCACCATCCCCGAGATCGAGCCGCGTCTGTTTTCCTTCAACGCGCCCTTCGGGGCCTGTCCGGTCTGTGACGGCTTGGGCGTCGAGATGTTCTTTGACGACCGTCTGGTGGTGCCGGATCAGTCGCTGTCGATTGCAGGCGGCGCGCTTGCGCCTTGGGCCAAGACCAAAAGCCCCTATGTGACCCAGACCATCAACGCGCTGTCGAAACATTATGGCTTCGACAAGAAGGCCCCGTGGAAGGATCTGCCGAAGAAGATTCAGGACCTGTTCCTGCGTGGGTCTGGCAAGGATGAGATCCCCTTCCGTTTCGATGAGGGCGGGCGCGTCTATCAGGTCGAGCGTACTTTCGAGGGCATCATCCCCAATCTTGAACGCCGCTGGCGCGAGACCGAAAGCGCTTGGTCGCGCGAGGAGATGGAGCGTTACCAGAACACCCGTCCCTGCGGGGCCTGCCATGGCTACCGTCTGAAGCCCGAAGCCTTGGCCGTGAAGATTGCGGGTTTGCATGTGGGGCAGGTGGTCGAGATGTCGATCAAGGATGCCTTTGCATGGGTCGATACCGTGCCCAGCCAGCTGAGCCATCAGAAGAATGAGATCGCCAAGGCGATCCTGAAGGAAATCCGCGAGCGTCTGGGCTTTCTGGTCAATGTCGGCCTTGATTACCTGACGCTTTCCCGCGCGGCGGGCACGCTCTCGGGCGGGGAAAGCCAGCGCATCCGTCTGGCCAGCCAAATCGGCTCGGGGTTGACGGGGGTGCTTTACGTGTTGGATGAACCCTCGATCGGGTTGCATCAGCGCGATAATGACCGCTTGCTGACCACGCTGAAGAACCTGCGCGATCAGGGGAATTCGGTTCTGGTGGTGGAACATGACGAGGATGCCATCCGCCATGCCGATTACGTCTTCGATATCGGTCCCGGAGCCGGTGTGCATGGTGGCCGCGTGGTGGCGCATGGCACGCCCGAGGAACTGGCGGCTGATCCCGCCTCGATCACGGGGCAATATCTGTCGGGCAAACGCGAGATTTCGGTGCCCGAGACCCGCCGCAAGGGCAATGGCAAGAAGGTCACTGTGGTCAAGGCCACGGGTAACAATCTCAAGAATGTCACCGCCGAGTTTCCCTTGGGCAAGTTCGTCTGTGTGACGGGCGTGTCGGGGGGCGGGAAATCGACCCTGACGCTAGAGACACTGTTCAAGACCGCCTCCATGCGGCTCAATGGCGCGAAACAGACGCCCGCGCCCTGTGAGACGATCAAGGGGCTTGAGCATCTGGATAAGGTCATCGATATCGACCAGCGTCCCATCGGGCGCACGCCGCGCTCGAACCCCGCCACCTATACCGGCGCGTTCACCCCGATCCGCGACTGGTTTGCGGGGCTCCCCGAGGCGCAGGCGCGCGGCTATAAACCGGGGCGGTTCTCCTTCAACGTGAAGGGCGGGCGCTGCGAGGCCTGTCAGGGCGATGGTGTCATCAAGATCGAGATGCACTTCCTGCCGGATGTCTATGTCGAATGCGAGACCTGCCACGGCAAGCGCTATAACCGCGAGACGCTGGAGGTTCTCTACAAGGGCAAGTCGATTGCCGATGTGCTGGATATGACGGTGGAAGACGCGCAGGAATTCTTCAAGGCGGTGCCCTCGATCCGCGAGAAGATGGATGCGCTGATGGAGGTCGGCCTTGGCTATATCAAGGTGGGCCAGCAGGCCACGACGCTTTCGGGCGGCGAGGCGCAGCGGGTGAAACTGTCGAAGGAACTCTCGCGGCGGTCCACGGGCCGCACCCTCTATATCCTGGACGAGCCGACCACCGGTCTGCATTTCGAGGATGTGCGCAAGCTATTGGAAGTGCTGCACGAATTGGTGAACCAAGGCAATACGGTGGTGGTGATCGAGCATAACCTTGATGTCATCAAGACCGCCGACTGGTTGATCGATATCGGCCCCGAGGGTGGCGATGGCGGTGGCGAGATCGTGGCCGTGGGCACGCCCGAAGACGTGGCCGCCGAGCCGCGCAGCCATACGGGGCGCTATCTCGCGCCGATGCTGGGGCTGAAAGTGGCTGCCGAATGAGTGCGGATCAGGCACAGGACCGCATGTGGCGTCGCCTTGAAGGGCTGACGGTTGCGATCGCGGGGATCTATCTGGCCTATGTGCTGGACCCCGGCTGGCCGTGGTGGGTATGGGTCGTGTTGTTTCTTGCGCCCGATCTGTCCTTTGCGGGCTATCTGTTCGGACCGGCCACGGGGGCGATCACCTATAATCTGTGCCATATCTACGGCTTCGGGCTTGGGATTGCCGCTCTTGGCGCAATGGGTTGGGGCAGTGATATCGCGACGCCTTGGATGGTGGCGGCGGGGTTTGTGGTTATGGCGCATGCCGGTATCGACCGCGCCTTGGGGTTTGGTCTGAAGCGGCGGGCAGGGTTCCATGATACCGATCTCGGACCGATAGGGCGGAAGACGCAGGGATAGTCGGCGGGCGGTTCGGGCCGCCGCGCCCCTAACGGAAGCTGCCTTCCACCACTGAAAGCACTTTCTTTGTGCGGGCATCGACGCGGTAGATATGCCGGCCCACCTTATAATAGCGCCAATCGCCATCCACATTGGGAAGGTCATACCGGCGCAGATCCATCAGCATGGAATGTTGATAGATCGGAAAATCGTCCCCGACCGCAAATTCCGGAGCCTTTTGTGCCTGTAATACCCAGCGCCCGCGCACGCCCTGCGTGCCAGGCACGCGGCAGAATGTCGAGCCGGTAGAGAGCGTTTTGCAATCGCGTTCGCTTTCGGGTTGCTGCGCCACAAGGGCGGCACCCTCGCGATTGCTGGGCGCGTTGATGGCATTGCCGCCGCGCAGGACCGTTTGTGCGGTCGCGGGGGCCGAGAGGCCGAGCGATATCAACAAAACACCCCCGGCGGTGACGCCGAGGGTGCGGATCAGAGAAGGTGTAAAACCGGACATTCGGTCTCCGATTAGTTCAGAATGGCATTTACCGCACCGATCAGTGCCAGCATCTGACCGGTCTTATCGACGCGATAGACGTGATCATAGCTGCGATAATAGGTATAGTGCGGGTCGAGACCATAACGACCCGGATCGCGGATCACAACATAGTCACGGTCGATCCGCTCGCCACGGCGCCACTCATGGCTGGGGAAGCGATGATCATCGACCCTACGCTCTTCGACACGGCGGTCGTCGCGGTGGTCATCACGGCGGTCGATGACGATGACCTTCTCGTTATCACCGCGATGATGGTCATCCACCTTTTTCGCAATGCCCGGCGGCATGCCTTTGTGGTCGCCTTTCTGCCACGGCGGATCCGCCAGTGCGACCAGAGGGGCGAGCGACAGGGTCGTTGCGAGAATGAGCGAATTTTTCATGGTCTTATTCATGACTTACTCCTTCGATTTGAGTAAGAAATGCGCATGGCGGGGAAGAAGTTCCAGAAGCGGAATTTAGCCTGCGCGGTTTATTGCCCAAGGCCCGAGCGCCTTGGCGGAAAAAGGCCGGACATTGGAAAATGTCCGGCCTTCAACGGGATATGCGAGCGATTACTTGTTGCTCAGCAGGGCGCTGACGAGGCCGATCACGGCCACGGTTTTCAGCGTATCGGTATCGACGCGCACGACGCGCTCGTTCACGATGCGGTATTCCTGACCTTTCGGCGGTGCGGGCAGGCGTTTGAGCTGGGCGGCGCTCGGCGCACGGCCCGGGGCGCTATGTTTTGCGCTGACCTGCTGTTGCGGGGCCGCTTTTTTCGAGCTGGCCTGAGCCGAGACGGCCTTGCCATGATTGTCCGACTTCTGGCTCTGCGAGGCCTGACATTTCTGGCCCGGCGCGCAGCCGTTTGTGTTGTGACCTTGATCGGCGAATGCAGCTCCCGAAAGGGTAACCAAGGCAATCGATGCGGACATAAGTAGGCGTTTCATGAACTGCTCCTTTGTAGTCATATGTCCTTTAAACGAACTGCTAACCGCTTTTGATCGCTGTTTTTAAAAGAAAAACTTTTTTGTGTAGACGGAACTTTTCAGCTTTGCTTAAGCTGGGCAGGCCTGTGCGCCGAAATTGATAGCCAGATCTTCTGGCAAGGGGGCAAGAAGGGCATCCACCCGCGCCTGCATATCCGCGCCGGATGCGAACCGCCAGACCGGTTTGCGGTCCTTGTCGATGATCTGGGCGCGCACCCCTTCCAGAAACTCGGCGGATTCGCAGGCACGGGCGGTGAAGCGGAACTCGTTCGACAGCGCCTCGCGGATGTCGCGGGCCTCGCGACCCATACGCACAAGCCGCAGGGTCGCCGCCATCGACAGGGCCGAGTTCCGCTCTAGCGTCTGTCGCGTTTCAAGGGCGAAACTGTCGCCCGCCGTTTCCAGATTCACAAGGATGGCGGCCAGATCATCCGCCCCGAAACAGCGGTCGATCACGGTGCGGGCCGCGGAAAGAGGCCCCTCGGGCAGGAGCTCGCCCGCAGGCAGGGCATCCACCGTGCCGGACTGACAGAGTGCGGCAATCAGATGCGGCCAGTTCTCTTCGGCGATCACCCTGTCGGCAAAACCTGCATAAAGCGCATCCGCAGGGCCCATACGCGCACCGGTCAGGCCCAGATATTCGCCCAGATATCCGGGGGCCTGCGCAAGGCGCCATGTGCCGCCGACATCGGGAATAAGGCCGATACCGCATTCAGGCATGGCAACCTGTGTCGTCTTGCCGATGATCCGGTGGCGGACATGACCGCCCAGCCCGACGCCGCCGCCCATCACGAAGCCCTGCATGAAGGACAGGATCGGCTTGGGATAATGGGCAAGCTTGTCATTCATCCGGTATTCGTCGCGCCAGAAGGCCTGCCCCAGAGCGTAATCGCCCGCGCGCCCTGCATGATAGACAGCCGCGATATCGCCACCGGCGCAAAAGGCCCGCTCGCCCTCGGCATCAAGGATCACCAGATCCACCGAGCTGTCCTCGCGCCAGTCGTCCAAAGCGCGCTCGATGGCCAGACACATCGGGTGGCTCAGCGCGTTCAGCGCCTTGGGGCGGGTCAGCGTGATCCGGCCTGCGCGGCCTTGGATGCGGATATGCACGTCGTCCATTCTGGGTCCTCCTCGGTTGCGGCGATGGTGGGGCAGGCGGCAAGGCGCCGCAAGCCTATTGTGCCTGAAGTTGCGCAACGGCCTCGTCCCACCAGAGGTCGTACTCCATGAAATCCATATGGGTCTTGCCCGCGAGATAGGTGATCGTGATGCTGTCCAGCCCGTAACGCTCGATCAGATCGGTGCGGAAACGCTCGGCTCCGTTGCGGGGGACATGCTCATCCTCGCCCCCCAGAATGAAGGCGATGCGCGGACCGTGGGCATAGCGTTCGGGATGGGTCATCGGGTCCAGCGCATCATGGAAAAACCGTGCATGCCAGTCAGCCTGACCAAGGTCCATGAAGTGGGTCTGGGTCTCCAGATCACGGGCGGCGGGGCGGGTCCAGTCGGGGGTGCCGACCACGGCCGCCAGTTTGGTGATGCGCTTGTCGAGGCCCATGGCCACCACGCCGATATCGCCGCCCATCGAATGGCCCGACATGGTGACGGGGGCATGGATGTCGAATTCCGCCTCGGCCCAATCGAGGACGCGGGGCACCTCTATCGCGGTCTGCCCGAGGATCGGCCAGAAGTTGCGCCGGAAATTGGCGAAGATGCGGGCGCGGCGGGTAGCGTTATCGGTATCTTCGGGGATGGTGCGCGCGCCCATCATCCACGGGTCGAAGCTGACGCCCAGATAGCCCAGACGGGCCGCGCGCTGCAAAACAGGCAGAGCCTCTTCCTTAGAGAGCTCATAGGCCGGCACATGCAGCCAGATCCCGCGGAGTTCGCCCGCAGGGGGCTGGGCCAGAACGGGAATGCCATCCACATCCTGCCGGATCGGCTCGGGGAAGGTGGCGGTGGGGCGGGAGGTATCGAACATCTGAAAGCTCCTTTTACCGTCCCAACCACGTCATGACCCAAGCTGTTCCGCAAAGAGAAAAAGCCGCCCCCGAGGGAGCGGCTTTCGTATCGGGGAGGAAGGCCCCGACAGGGAGCGTTAGTCCATCGCCTTGAAGTTCAGCGACGCGCCGTCCTTGATGCCGGAGAACCAGCGGGCGGTGACGGTTTTGGTTTTGGTGTAGAAGCGGAAGGCATCCGGACCATATTGGTTCAGGTCGCCAAAGGCCGATTTCTTCCAGCCGCCGAAGGTGTAATAGGACAGCGGAACGGGGATCGGGAAGTTGATGCCGACCATGCCCACATTCACACGGCTTGCGAAATCGCGCGCCACATCGCCATCGGCTGTGTAGATCGCGGTGCCGTTGCCATATTCGTTTTCGATGACCAGTGCCAGCGCGTCCTCATAGGACGATGCGCGCACCATCGACAGAACCGGCCCGAAGATCTCCTGCTTGTAGATCTCCATGTTCGGCTCGACATTGTCGAAAAGGGTCGGGCCGACATAGAAGCCGTTCTCATAGCCTTGCAGCTTGAAGCCGCGACCATCGGTCACCAGCGTCGCGCCTTCTTCCACGCCCTTGTCGATCAGGCCAAGGATACGCTCTTGCGCGGCTTTGGTGATGACCGGACCATAGTCGATATCCTCGCCTGCGGTATACGGCCCGATTTTCAGCTTTTCGATCTTCGGCACGAGGCGCTCGATCAGCTTCTCGGCAGTGCCTTCGCCCACCGGAACCGCGACAGAAATCGCCATGCAGCGTTCGCCTGCCGCACCGTAGCCTGCGCCGATCAGCGCGTCTGCGGCCTTGTCCATATCGGCATCGGGCATGATGATCATATGGTTTTTCGCACCGCCGAAGCATTGCGCGCGCTTGCCGTTGGTGGTGGCGCGGCCATAGATATATTGCGCGATCGGGGTCGAGCCGACAAAGCCCACAGCCTGGATCACTTCGTCATCCAGGATCGCATCCACGGCCACCTTGTCGCCATTGACGATCTGCAGCACGCCATCGGGCAGGCCAGCTTCTTTCAGGAGTTCCGCCAGACGGAACGAGGTCGAGGGGCAGCGCTCGGACGGCTTGAGGATCATCGCGTTACCGCAGGTCAGTGCGGGCGCCATTTTCCACAGCGGGATCATCGCGGGGAAGTTGAAGGGCGTGATGCCTGCCACAACACCCAGCGCCTGACGCATGGAGTAAAGATCGATACCCGGACCGGCGTTATCGGTATATTCGCCTTTCAGAAGCGACGGGCCGCCCTGGCAGACCTCGACCACTTCCAGACCACGCTGGACGTCGCCACGCGCATCGGGGATGGTCTTGCCGTGCTCGCGCGAGACCAGCTCTGCCAGCTCTTCCATATGCTCGTTGATGAGCGCGGCGAATTTCATCATGACGCGGGCGCGGCGCTGGGGGTTGGTGGCCGCCCATTTCACCTGTGCTTCGGCTGCTTTGGCGATGGCCGACTGCACTTCTTCAACCGTTGCCAGCGCGACTTTCGCCTGAATCTCGCCCGTTGCCGGATTGTAGATATCGGCAAAACGGCCCGATTTACCGGCGACATATTCGCCGTTGATCCAATGACCCAGCTCTTTCACGCCTTGGCCTCCAAAATCTTTCATGATGTCCTCCTCTGTCGCTGTCTTGCGACGTTCCGCTGTAGGCTAGTATTGCGAGATTGCGCAGAAAAGGGGATAAGTCTCAAAGGAAGTTTTGCAAAATCGCAAAGCCTTGAGGGGTGGTGATCCATGGATTGGGATGATCTTCGCGTGTTTCTTGCGGTGGCGCGTGCCGAAAGCCTGTCCGGTGCCGGACGGAGCCTGAAATGCGACGCGGCAACGGTTGGTCGGCGTGTGGGGCGCTTGGAGGAGGGGCTCTCGACCAAGCTGTTTCTGAAATCACCGCAGGGCTACACGCTGACCGATCCCGGAATCCGGCTTCTGCCGCATGCCGAGGCGATGGAACAGGCGATGGGGCTGGCCGAAGAAGAGATCAGCGGGCAGGCCGGAAAGCTGACGGGCCAGTTGCGCATCGGGGCGCCGGATGGCATTGCCAATTATCTTCTGCCGCAGATCTGCAAGCGGATCGCCGAGGAAAATCCCGAACTGGATCTGCAGATCGTCGCGTTGCCGCGGGTGTTCAACCTCTCGAAGCGCGAGGCGGATATGGCGATCACCGTGTCGCGGCCCACGGCGGGGCGGCTGACGGTGCAGAAGCTGGCCGATTACCAGCTGCATCTGGCAGCGCATCATTCCTATCTGGCGGCACATCCCGAAATCCGCTCGCGGGCGGATCTGAAAGACCACCGGATTGTCGGCTATATTTCCGATATGATTTTCGACAAGGGGCTGGATTACCAGTCCGAGACGGGGGCCGAACGCGTGGCGCTGGCGTCGAATTCGGTTTCGGTGCAGATGCAGATGCTGCGCGCGGGGGCGGGGCTGGGGATCGTGCATGATTTCGCGCTGCCCTTCGCGCCGGGGGTGGTGACGGTGCTGACGGAGGAGGTGTCTTTATGCCGGACCTTCTGGCTGCTGCGCCATGCCGATGACCGCCGGTCTGAACGGCTGACGCGGGTGGCCGAGATGCTGGGGCAGGGGCTTCGCGCAGAGGTTGCGCGACTGGAAGCCTTGGCCGCACAGGGGTTAACTATTTCTGAATAGCGATCAGGCTTATAAAAGTTTTATAAACCAATGAGCTAGCTCATGCTTATTAATCAGGCATGCCCCTGCGTCACGGTGTCGCAATTTCGCGGAAACCCGCTGAAATAGGACCTTTCTCTAGGGGCGTCTTTACTCCTCGGGCTTGACAGAATGGGGGTGCGACCCCGACCCTTGGTATCGGGGAAAGGACCACATTTGCCTGAGGAGGATGCCATGCAGGTTCTACAAATTCTGAAGTCGAAGAAAGATGACGGCGTTGTGACGGTTATGCCCGAGGACTCGATTGCCGAAGTTGCCCGTCTGCTCTCCGCGCGCAAGATCGGGGCGGTCGTCGTGTCGCGCGATGGCAAACATATCGACGGGATCGTTTCCGAGCGGGATCTGATCCGCGAAATCGGACGTCATGGCGGCACTTGCCTGTCGCATCCGGTGTCGACGGTCATGTCCACCAAGATCACCAGCTGCTGCCGGACCACAACCACGACGGAAGTGCTGGAGATGATGAGCGCGGGCGGTTTCCGCCATATGCCGGTGCTGTCGGGCGACGAAATGATCGGTCTGATTTCCATCCGTGACGTGGCGGCCGCGCGTGTGGATGAACTCCATATGGAAAAAGAAGCCCTGACCGGCATGATCATGGGCAACTGAGAAAAACGGGTGGGCCGCTGGCCCGCCCTGCGTGCACTCGGGGGCGACCGGCAGTTGGTGCGGGTTGGCTCTGATCGGAAAATTTGCCCTATTCCAATCCGATTTACGCGTTAACCCTTGCATCTGGGATGACAATCTTGTTGCCTGTCGCGGAAGAACCGCGCGAGCGAGGACGCGCGGGAGCAGAGGTAGGAGCCCCCCATGCGTATCGGTTTGTATCCCGGAACTTTCGATCCGGTCACTTTGGGGCATCTGGATATCATCGAGCGCGGACTGTCTTTAGTGGACCGTCTGGTGATTGGTGTCGCGATCAACCGTGACAAGGGGCCACTATTTTCGCTGGAAGAGCGTGTCGAGATGCTGGAGGCGGAATGCGCTTCCATCACGGCCCGCCGGGGCGGCGAGATTAGGGTGCATCCTTTCGAAAATCTGTTGATTGATTGTGCCGCCGATGTGGGGGCCAATATCATCATCCGCGGCCTGCGGGCCGTCGCCGATTTTGAATATGAATTCCAGATGGTTGGCATGAACCGTGCGCTTAACAGCGAGATCGAGACCGTGTTCCTGATGGCCGATGCCCGTCGTCAGGCGATTGCGTCAAAACTGGTCAAGGAGATCGCGCGGCTGGACGGTGATGTCTCGCATTTTGTTACCCCTGCCGTGCATCAACGCTTGGGGGCAAAACTGAAAACTGCCTGACGCAGGTCAGGCAGTTTTGCATGTCGTACTGGCTTAACTTTCGCCGGGGACAAGCTTGGCGGCGCTGTTTGCGCTCATCCGGGGCGACGGGTCAGGGATGCGCTGGTAATCCACGCTTTGGAAAACCACCGATTCCTCGACATCTTTCAACGCCATATTTGCGGCTTGCAGGTCGCCTTTAGCATAGGCGGCTTTGGCCTGTTTCAGTTGGTCTGTCGCCAGATCTGCCGGAATCAGCGCTGAAGAAAGGTCCACCGAAACATCCGATGCTTTCAGGAGTTTCGCCGCGCCGAGCGCATTGCCGTTGGCTGCCATCGTCTGCGCCGCTTCGACCTGATGCTCGTTTTGCTTGGTCACGGTAAAATCGGCACCGACATTCATCGACAGATCGAAGGGCACATAGGCGCCCGGCTGGGTGGTGTTCATTGGGGCGATCCCCTTGGACCCTTGCGCCTCAGCGTGCTGCATATGGGTCAGGGCTCCGTCGATCATCTTTCCCGCTGCATCATCCTGCCCATCGAAAATTGCCAGACGCGCCCCGCGCACGGCATGCATGGACAAAGCCGCCTCCTTGGAAAGCTTGACGAGATCCGCGTCGCTGGCAGCCTTCTGTTCGACCTTGTCAAGATTAGGGGCCTGTGCGTCTTCAGCGAAAGCCGGAAAAATGGCGGCGCTGCTGGCAAGACCGCCAATAAGGGCGAGCGAGAAGATACGAGTTTTACAGTCCATCATGTGACTCCTTCCGAGGAGTGGGTTTGCTTTTATCGGGGCGGGGTCGTTCCGCGCCAGTGTGTGGATAACTCGGCCCGTCGTAAAAAGGTTCCCAGATTCCAGTCACATACCCTTGAAGCCTTGGTGAGTAAGCATGAAAAAGGGGGCACGACGGCCCCCTTTTTGACACATTTTTGCCAATATTCAGATAAGCTTACCGATCGCGACCGCCGTGTCGCCCATGCGGTTGGAGAAGCCCCATTCATTGTCATACCACGTCAGAATGCGCACCATCGTGCCCTCCATAACCTTGGTCTGATCGAGTGCGAAGGTCGAGCTATGGGGGTCATGGTTGAAATCGATCGAGACATTCGGGCGGGCGGTATAGCCCAGAATGCCCTTGAGCGGACCTTCTGCGGCGGCTTTGATGGCGGCGTTGATTTCCTCCACCGTAGTGGCGCGCGCGGCTTCAAACGTCAGATCGACGACCGACACATTCGGGGTGGGGACGCGGATTGCCACGCCATCCAGCTTGCCGTTGAGTTCCGGCAGAACCAGACCGACCGCCTTGGCCGCGCCGGTCGAGGTCGGGATCATCGACATGGCCGCTGCGCGACCGCGATAGAGATCCTTATGCATTGTATCCAGCGTCGGCTGGTCGCCGGTATAGCTGTGCACCGTGGTCATGAACCCTTTGACGATTCCGACGGTGTCATTGAGCACTTTGGCCACCGGCGACAGGCAGTTTGTGGTGCAGGAGGCGTTCGACACGACCAGATCTTCGGTGGTCAGCGTGCTGTCATTAACGCCAAAAACGATGGTTTTGTCGGCACCTTTCGAGGGGGCAGAGACCAGCACGCGTTTGGAGCCGTTTTGCAGGTGGATCGCGGCTTTCTCGCGGTCGGTGAAAATACCGGTGCATTCCAGCGCCACATCGACATCTCCCCAAGGGAGATCTTTCGGATCGCGCAATGCGGTCACGCGGATCGGGCCGCGTCCGACATCAATCCAGTCCTCGCCCGTGGTGACTTCGCCCGGAAAGCGGCCATGCACCGAATCAAACCGGATCAGATGCGCATTGGTTTCAACAGGACCGAGGTCGTTGATCGCCACAACTTCGATATCGGTACGACCGGATTCCACGATAGCACGCAATACATTGCGCCCGATCCGCCCGAAGCCGTTGATCGCTACTTTGACCGTCATCTTTGTCTCCTCTCGCTTTCTGCGGCGCCAAGGGCACCGTTTGCGCTAACATGAACATTCGACGTAAAAGGTCAACGCGAATGTAGGTCTTCAGCGCCAGAATTGAAGATAATAGACGAGGTCGGTTATTTTTCTGGAAAGAAAGAACAGCGTGTGGCCGCCGGTCAGAAGAAGATCGGCCAGCATTGCCAGCACGATAAGGGCGGCCAGCCCAAGAGCGATACGGTTGGTCATAGACCCTCTTTTTCCGCTCCCGGACTGGCCGAAAGCTTTAGTGCAACAGGCGACCCATCGTGCCGGCCACATCGGCCATACGGCAGGAGAAGCCCCATTCGTTATCGTACCATGCCAGAACGCGCACAAGCTTGCCGCCGGTCACTTTGGTTTGGTCGGGGGCGAAGATAGACGAGTAGGGCGTGTGGTTGAAGTCGATCGAGACCTTCGGCTCGGGATCATAGGCCAGAACCTTGCCCATATGCCCCATTGCCGCCTCGCGCACGACTTCGTTCACGTCATCGACCGTCACGTTTTTCTTGGCGATAAAGGTCAGATCCACAGCCGAGACATTGGGGGTCGGCACACGGATCGAGGACCCGTCCAGACGGCCCGCCAGCTCGGGAAGGACTTCACCGATGGCTTTGGCTGCACCGGTGGAGGTCGGGATCATGGCCATTGCAGCGGCGCGCGCACGGTAGAGGTCTTTGTGGCGACGGTCGAGCGTCGGCTGGTCACCGGTATAGGAGTGAATGGTGGTCATCACGCCAGAATCGATGCCGATCGCTTCGTTCAGCACTTTTGCCAACGGTGCCAGACAGTTGGTGGTGCAGGAACCGTTCGAGACAACCTCGTCGGCCAGCGTCAGGTCGCGATGGTTGACGCCGTAAACCACGGTGCGGTCGACATTGGTCGCCGGTGCCGACACCAGAACGCGCTTCGCGCCGCGACCAAGATGGACCGCCGCTTTGTCACGGGCATTGAATTTACCGGTGCATTCAAGGACGACGTCAACGCCATCCCAGTCCAGATCTTGCGGGTTATAGGTCGACATCACCTCGATCGGGCCTTGACCCAGATCCAGCGTATTGCCTTCGACCTTGACCTGACCGCCGAAGCGCCCGTGGACGGAGTCATATTTCAGCAGGTGAGCATTGGTTGCGATCGGCCCCGTGGCGTTGATCTTCACAACCTGCACGTCATTGCGCGCGGCTTCTGCGATATGCGCCAGCGTGCAGCGCCCGATGCGGCCGAAGCCATTAATCCCGATGGTTACGGTCATGATGCTCTCCCAAACGAAGCGATCAGATTCATGAATTGCCTCATGAATACCACTGCATGCACCGCGAGAAAACACGCGCAAACAGCGTGTTAGCGTAAACATTGCGGGGTTGCGCTAACGTTGGCGATAACTTCGGCAGCATGCCGCCACAGAGTTCAGGACAAAGATTGCAATCCGCGAGTCACGGAGAATCAATGCTGAAGAATATGGCTCTTAGTCTTCATCTTCGGCAACAAGGAAAATCTCTCCGGCAGCTTCCATCTCGCGAATGACATTCACAACAGCGCCCATCGCCTCTTCGGCATCCTTCTCCTTGATCTTGCCCAGCGTCTCCATTTCCTCGCGCAGCCCGTCAGCCATGCGCTTGGACATGTTTTCAAGGATGAACTCTGCCGCCTTTGCATTTTCGCCCGTGACTGAGGCAGCCAGCGCGGTCAGCAGGCTTTCCTGCGGCACATTGCGCAGGATCTTCGGCAAGTCTTTCGGCGCGATCCGCACCGGAATATTGGCGAAGGTGAAGATCGCCTTGCGCACCTGATCGGCAAAATCCTTATCGGCCTCGTCAAGGCCTGTCAGAACATCATCGCGGGTGGTCGCTTTGGTATAGTTGAGGATCGCCCCGACCCGTTCGACCGGCCCCGAGGTAAAGGCCCGCACCGGCACCGCATCGACCTGAGCGATAATCGCCTGACCGATTTTCCAAACCGTCTCGGGGGCGATATTGCCGGTCAGCGACACAGCATAGGCCACGCGCCGCGCTTTCTCGCCGGGCATTTTCGACAGAAGCTCTGCCGATTTCGCCACCGTCAGCTTGGACAGCAGTACAGCGCAAATCTCGATGCTCTCCTCCTCGGCAATCGGGGCCAGCGCGTCGGTTTCCAGCGCGGCAATCCGCTCCCACGGGTCAGAGCGGGAATTGCCCGCCGCCAGTTTGCGCAGGCGGCTTTCGGCAGAGGGCGTCAACTGGCCCTGCAACAGCTTCAACGCCGAATCCAGACCACCGGCAAAAGTGATGCCAATCGCCTCCAGCTCGTTGCAGAATTCTTCGATCACGGTGTTCATGGTGTCTTTGTCGACCATACTCAGCCGCGAGATTTCCTCGGCCAGTTCGGTTTGCTGGTCATCGCTGAGCTGCATCAGGGGCAGTTTCTCGCCTTCGGAAGACAGCAGACGGACAATAATCGCCGCCTTCTGTTTTTTGGTCAGACCCGGACTGCTGCTTCCCATGTCGAAGCTTGCTGCATCAAAATTTCCCAAAGTGGCAAGTTGGTTCACCCGAGACTCCATGACTTTCTGCCTTGTATGGCGCCACATTCGCAGTTCAGCGTTAAAGGCGGGTTACTAGGTCTTTGGAAATATCGGATTTTCCCTAAAAGTTAACCATCGCCGGATGGGCCTATGGAAAAGGGCGCCCGATGGGCGCCCCGAAATGTCATGCAGTCCGGCAGGGCAGGCGTTACGCGCCAAAAACCCGACGGAAGATCGTGTCGACATGTTTCGTGTGATACTCCATGTCGAATTTCGCATTGATGCCATCCACGCCAAGCGCGGCGACCACATCCTTGTCGGCCAGCAGCAGCTCGCGGAAGTCCAGACGCTCTTCCCAGACTTTCAGCGCGTTACGCTGCACCATGGAATAGGCGTCCTCGCGCGAGACACCCGCCTGCGTCAGCGCCAGAAGCACGCGCTGGCTCATCACCAGACCGGGGAATTTGTTCATATTGTCGAGCATGTTCTGCGGGAAGATCAGCATCTTCTCGACCACGCCCGCCAGACGGTTCAGCGCGAAATCCAGCGTGATGGTCGCATCGGGGCCGATACCGCGCTCGACCGAGCTATGCGAGATGTCACGCTCGTGCCAGAGCGCCACGTTCTCCATCGCCGGCACCACCGTCATGCGCACCAGACGTGCCAGACCGGTCAGGTTCTCGGTCAGAACGGGGTTCTTCTTATGCGGCATGGCCGACGAGCCCTTCTGGCCCATCGAGAAGAATTCCGCGCCTTCCAGCACTTCGGTGCGCTGCATGTGACGGATTTCAATCGCGATATTTTCCATCGAGGAGGCAATCACGCCCAGCGTCGCAAAGAACATCGCATGACGGTCGCGCGGGATGACCTGCGTGGAGATCGGCTCGGGCTTGAGGCCGAGCTGCGCACACACATGCTCTTCGACCGCCGGATCGATATTGGCGAAAGTGCCGACCGCGCCCGAAATCGCACCGGTGGCAACCTCTTCACGCGCGGCCTGCAGACGGGCCTTGTTGCGGTCCATCTCGGCGTAGAAACGGGCAAATGTCAGGCCCATCGTGGTGGGTTCGGCATGGATACCGTGCGAGCGGCCCACGCGAACGGTGTTCTTATGCTCGTAGGCGCGTTTTTTCAACGCGGCCAGAACCTTGTCCAGATCGGCCAGCAGAATGTCGGCGGCGCGCACCAGTTGCACGTTGAGGCAGGTGTCGAGCACATCCGAAGAGGTCATGCCCTGATGCACGAAACGCGCCTCGTCCGAGCCGACATGCTCGGCCAGATGGGTCAGGAAGGCGATGACGTCATGCTTGGTGACCGCTTCGATCTCGTCGATCCGCGCGACATCGAACTCGACATCCTTGGCTTTCCAGACGGCTTCGGCGTTTTCTTTCGGGATCACACCGAGAGCGGCCTGTGCGTCGCAGGCATGGGCCTCGATCTCGTACCAGATCTTGAATTTGGTGGCGGGTTCCCAGATGTCGACCATCTCTTTGCGGGCATAACGCGGGATCATGCTTGAGACCTTTCGATTGCGCTAGATGTAAGCTGTTGGCAGGCTTCTAGACTGCGCGCCCCCGTCGGGCAAGGTAGAGGGAGGGTCTGACGGGCCGAAACTGGGCTATTTCCTGCCTCGGGACCGTTCGGGCGGCGCAAAAACGGAGGGCAGACACTCTGCGCGGGCGAATCTTCCACATATTGTCCGGCGCAGGTTCCGGTGGGGGCGCAAAATGCCTGACTGGTTTTTGGGCGGTTTTGCTGCGGCACGGGCAAAACGCGAGCAAAACACGGGCCAGGCACGGGCCGGGCACGGGCCGCATATGGGGCAAACGCCACCATCGCGACCGGCGGGGCGGGCTTTGCTGCAATCCCTCTTGTGGCGGAAGGCAAGGGGTCGCAGGTTTGCGGCATGGAAACCGTTCTGCAATCCCGTCTGTCCTTCGCCCCTTGGGCCGACCCGCGCACGCACCGCCTGCCGGGGATCGTGCCTCTGGCAATCGAGGACTGGCTGGAGGTCGATGACGCCTATGCGGCACAGATGGCGCTGCGCGAGGATCTGATCGCCCACCATGAGGATCAGGTGCACGCGCTTCTGCCTCAGGCCTGTCTCGCGGCGCAGGAACTCCTTGCGATGGTGCTGCGGCTTTTGCCCGCCAAAGGATACAGGGTCGAGGCAGGGCATGTCATGTGCCCCGACGGGCGTCTCGTCACGCCGGACCCTGACGCCCCCTTGCTGACATTGGGGCGACTGACGCAGAATGATTTCTGCCTGATGCAGAACGGGCCGGAGGGCGGGTATATCCTGACCGGTGCCATCCTGTGCTTTCCGGCGGGATGGTCGCTGGCCGAGAAGATCGGGCGCCCGATGCGGCGCATCCACAGGCCCGTCGCGATTTACACCGAGGATCTGGCAAAACGTGTCCAGCGGCTTCTGGACGGTGTGCAGCCGGGCAGGGCGTTGATGCGTGGTACCGCCTCGCGCACGGGCCAGCCGCTATTTGACAGCCGCCCCGAGGCGCTGCGCGGGCAGGTCAATCCCCAACGTCCGTTGATCCGTGTCGAACGCCAGGGGCTTGTCCGGCTTCCCCAAAGCCGTGCGGTGGTGTTTTCGATCCATACGCAGATGGTCCATCCGGTGTGTCTGGATGCCGCGCAGCGTGCTGCGCTTGAGGCCAGCGATTTACGGCTGGGGATCTAGTTACCGGCTTTCCCACATGTAGCGGGCGCGCATCTCGTCCATATCGCGGCGGATCATGCCGGGGATCAGCAGCGCATCGATCACCCACCAAAGCGCCACAAAAGCCAGCGGGATATACCCGATAAGGATTACCGCGAGCGCCGTGCCGATGCCGAACAGGGCCAGCATGATCAGCCCCGACATCCAGCGCCCCAGATAGAACCGGTGCACCCCCAGCATGGGCAGGAAGAACCACAGAAGATAGGCGATCAGCGCCGACTTCTTCTCGTTGGCGACGCGCTGCTCGACATAAAGCTGACGGGTCTCGTTCATTGTGATGTAAATCCCTATTACATGTGGTGAAAGAGATATGGGAAGGACAGCCCGCATTTCAAGCCCGTCCTCTTTACGCCCGTCCTCTTGCCCCTGTCGCGCCCCGTTATTCCGAAGGGAAAAAGCGCCCGCCAAACATGAACAGCGTCAAGCCCCCGAGCATGATTGCCAGTCCGGCGAATTTCCACCACTCGGTCGGGCGCACCGGCATCTGGATCAGGCCGAAGCTGTCAATCACCATACCCGCCGCCAGCTGCCCGATGATGAACAGGAACATGACATTGGTGACGCCGATCTTCGGGGCCAGAAAAATCGAGGTGAACACGAAGCCTGCGCCAATCACGCCGCCCAGCCAGCGCCACCACGGTTGCTGTGCAAGGGTGGTGGTGACCGCGTTCCAATCGGCAAGAACCAGTGCCGCCGCCCCCAGACACAGCGCCCCGATGAAAAACGAGATGAAAGAGGCGACGAGGGGTTGCCCGCCGATCCCCGCGCTGAGGCGGCTGTTGATGGCGGCCTGACAGGACAGGCCGATCCCGCCTGCCAGTGCCATCAGGGCGTAAAGGATGCTGTTCATGAAAATGTCCCTTCAGGGCTGGGGTTTGATGCAGGGCATGGCCCCGTGCTGTGGGCAAAGGCAAGGCGCGCAGCAGGGGCCGGATGCCGGTCTCCTATCGCTCCTCAAGCCCCGCAAGATCCGCCTGACGAGCCTTGTCGGGCATGGGCACGCGCCCAGCTCTCCGAACCTAGGACGCAACCGGCGTAACCCGAGCAGCTCCGCCTCCGTCCGACAATGCGGCAATGGCCAGCGGTCGCTTGCTGGCCACCCGTTTGCAGCCCGTTCGCAGATACCAAAAGGCCCTGCGCAATGCACAGGGCCTTTCAGAACGTTTGGCCCGATCAGGCTTTGGCGAGGTTGCGCAGCACGTAATGCAGCACACCGCCGTTTTTGAGATATTCGATCTCGACCGCCGTATCGATACGGGCTTTGAGCTTGATCTCTTTCTTGCTGCCATCCTTGAACTCGATGGTGCAGGGCACAAGGCTCAGCGGTTTGATATCGCCTTCAAGCCCCTCGATCGTCACCACCTCATCGCCGGTCAGCCCCAGCGTTTTGCGGGTGTCGCCATTGGTGAACTCGAAGGGGATGACCCCCATGCCGATCAGGTTCGAGCGGTGGATCCGTTCGAAGCTTTCGGCAATCACGCCCTTGACGCCCAGCAGGTTGGTGCCTTTGGCCGCCCAATCGCGCGAAGACCCCGCGCCGTATTGCTCGCCCCCGAAGATCACCAGCGGCGTGCCTGCCTCCTGATACTCCATCGAGGCATCGAAGATGGTGGTCTGCTCGCCTTTCGGGCCTTTGGTAAAGCCGCCCTCGACGCCGTCCAGCATCTCGTTCTTGATGCGGATATTGGCAAAGGTGCCGCGCATCATGACTTCGTGGTTGCCGCGACGCGAGCCGTAGCTGTTGAAGTCTCTCGGCTCCACGCCATGCTCGGTCAGATATTTACCGGCAGGGGTCGAGGGTTTGAACGAACCGGCAGGCGAGATATGGTCGGTGGTGATCATATCGCCCAACAGGGCCAGAACGCGCGCGCTCTTGATATTGGTGATCTCGCCTGCATCCGGAGACATGCCCTGGAAATAGGGCGGGTTCTGGATATAGGTCGATTCCCGCGGCCAGTCATAGGTTTCGCCCCCGTTGACTTCCACCGCCTGCCATTTCTCGTCGCCCTTGAAGACATCGGCATATTTGGCCTGGAAGGCTTCGCGGGTGACGACCTTCTCGACCAGTTCGGCCACTTCCTTATCCGACGGCCAGATGTCTTTCAGATAGACGTCCTTGCCCTCGGGGGTCTGGGCAATCGGACCACCAGCCAGATCGACATCCATATCGCCCGCAAGCGCATAGGCCACAACCAGCGGCGGCGAAGCCAGATAGTTGGCGCGTACATCGGGGCTGATCCGCCCTTCAAAGTTGCGGTTGCCCGACAGGACCGAGGTCGCGATCAGGTCGTTCTCATTGATCGCTTTGGACAGCGCCGGATGGATCGGGCCGGAATTCCCGATACAGGTGGTGCAGCCATAGCCCACAAGGTTGAAGCCGATTGCGTCCAGATCCTCCTGCAGCCCTGCCGCATTCAGATATTCGGTCACAACCTGAGACCCGGGGGCCAGCGAAGTTTTCACCCAAGGCTTGCGGTTCAGGCCCAAGGCACGGGCCTTGCGCGCCACAAGCCCCGCCGCGATCAGCACATAGGGGTTCGAGGTGTTGGTGCAGGAGGTGATCGAGGCAATCACCACCGAGCCGTCCTTGAGCGTGATCTCCTGACCGTCCAGATCCACCTTCACCGCTTTTTCGGTCACGGTTTTGGTTGCGGCGGGCCCTTCGGCCGCCATATCGGCGGCTGCGTCGGACGCATCCTTGCCGCGGAAATCCGAAACGACCTTCCCGAACGCCGTGGCCGCATCGGTCAGCGCGACGTAATCCTGCGGGCGTTTCGGGCCGGAGATCGCAGGCACGATGGTGCTCATATCCAGCTCCAAGGTCGAGGAATAGATCGGCGCGTAATCCGCCCCGCGCCAGAAGCCGTTCTCTTTGGCATAGGCTTCGACCAGCGCGATCCGGTCTTTCTCGCGGCCCGTCTGTTCCAGATAGCGCAGGGTTTCCGCGTCAATCGGGAAGAAGCCACAAGTTGCGCCATATTCGGGTGCCATATTGGCGATGGTGGCGCGTTGGGCCAGCGGCAGATTGTCCAGACCGTCGCCATAGAATTCGACGAATTTGCCCACCACGCCGTGCTTGCGCAGCATCTCGACGACCTTCAGCACAAGGTCGGTGCCGGTGGTGCCTTCGACCATAGCACCCGTCAGCTTGAAGCCCACAACCTCGGGGATCAGCATGGAGATCGGCTGACCCAGCATCGCGGCCTCGGCCTCGATCCCGCCTACACCCCAGCCAAGGACGGCTGCGCCATTGACCATGGTGGTGTGGCTATCGGTGCCCACAAGCGTATCGGGATAGGCGACCTCGCGGCCCTCTTGGTCGGTATCGGTCCAGACGGTCTGCGCCAGATATTCGAGGTTCACCTGGTGGCAGATGCCGGTGCCCGGCGGGACAACGCGGAAATTCTTGAACGCGGTCTGGCCCCATTTCAGGAACTCGTAGCGCTCCATATTGCGTTCATATTCGCGGTCCACATTCATCTGGAAGGCGCGCGGATTGCCGAATTCATCGATCATCACCGAGTGGTCGATCACCAGATCAACGGGGACCAGCGGGTTGATCTTTTGCGCATCGCCGCCCAAGCCCTTGATCCCGTCGCGCATCGCGGCCAGGTCCACCACGGCGGGCACGCCGGTGAAATCCTGCATCAGCACGCGGGCAGGGCGATAGGCGATCTCGCGGGGGTTGTTGCCCCCCTTTTCGGCCCATTCGCCGAACGCCTTGATATCCTCGACGGAGACCGAGAAACCGGCATCTTCAAAGCGCAGCAGGTTCTCGAGCACAACCTTCAGCGAGGCTGGCAGCTTCGAGAAATCGCCAAGCCCGGCATCGGAGGCCGCTTGAATGGAATAATAGGAAAATGTCTTGTCACCAACCGTCAGTTCCCGACGGGTCTTGGCGGTATCATTACCGGTCACGATGGTCATGAGTTTGGCCTCCCTCTAGGTCAATAGGGTGTCGCTACGCTTTAATTGGCGCAACAACAGGGAGAGGACAAGGGGGTGTGGAAAATTTTTGTATGCATTTGTATACAATCTTGCGCACAAAGAACTCCATCGACGCATGCGCCGCGGAGGAAGGGGATCTGCCCCTGCAGGGGCCGCCCGATGATGTGCCACCCGCCTATTAGGTGACGCGCAGATAGAGCGCCTTGGCCAAAGGTCCACTGTTCGGGCGCGGCTGTCACGCATTATTTTGTGGCCCAAGCCGTTGCGGCGCTGCGTCAGTTGCGGATTAACCTTCTGCAAGCCTTGTCGTGCTATCGAACCGCATGGCAAAGACGGTATCGCAGGAAGACGCTGTGTCGGGGAGGCCATGTGTTTGGGAGGCTGTGTGTCAGGGAGGCGGGCGAATGCAACACAGTCGGGCTATCTCGCAAAACCTTGATTGGCATTAGCTGGAATCGCTGATTAAGTCTTCTTTGAAAAGTAAAGGATTTGGACGCTTCCATGACGACTGCGCAGGTGGATCATCTGGCGACGAAACGTAAGTTAACAGCTTCGCCTCTGCGTCTTGCAATGGTCGTAACCGTCAGCGTGATGCTGGGGTCGGCGATGATGTCCCCTGCGGTCTGGGCACAGGATATGTCCGGTGCGGGTCAGGCTGGCGCGGCCAATAGGGACACCGATCCCCAATCGGGAGAGACGACCTTTTCCGATACAGCCGGACCGGATGAAAGCGGCTTTTCCGAAAACGACGAATTCGGTGCAACGGCGGGGGCAACTGCGGAAGAGACCGCAGGGCAGACCCCGTCTTCCTCGGACGCGCCGCTGACCGACCCCGCGACCGCAGTGGCGGCGGCCACGGCTCCTGCCGGTGTGGATGTGTCCAAAGGCACCTCGCCCGTTGTGGTCGAACTGTTCACCTCGCAGGGCTGCGCGGCCTGCCCGCCCGCTGATAAGCTGCTGGAGGGTCTGGCCGAGCGTGACGATGTGATCGCCCTCGCACTGCATGTCGATTACTGGGATTATCTCGGCTGGCGCGATCCCTTCGGTCAGCCCGCCTTTACCTCGCGCCAGAAAGGCTATGCGCGCGCGGTAAAAGAGCGGATGATCTATACGCCGCAGATGATCGTGAACGGACAGCAGCGCCTGCTCGGGGCGGACCGTGTCGCAATCAAATCGGCGCTGGATACGGCCACGGCCAGCACTGCGCCTGTCGATATCGCGATCTCGCAAGAGGGTGATCAATACCGCATCTCGCTTTCGGCCAATCCGCCGTTGGGGCATGACGCGATGGTGCAGGTGGTGCGTTACCTGCCGCATGCCTCGGTCGATATCCTGCGGGGCGAGAATGCCGGTCTGAGCATGGATTACACCAATATCGTCACCCAATGGCACATCGTTGCCGATTGGGATGGCCAGACCCCGATGACCTTCGATACGCAGGTCGAGGGCAGCAATCCTGCGGTGGTGATCGTGCAGACCTCGCAGCCCGGACGGTCTGTACCTTTGCCCGGTGCCATTGTTGGCGCGGCGCGTATCAAGTAAGGCCACGCGGTTTCGGGCGGCAAGAGCGGGGGGGAAGCTTCGGCCGGGCCATCACGCGCCAGTCCAGAGCCAGCCTAGGGACGGCTTACAGGCCGCCAATCCACAGGGAATTCAGCCGGTCTATGCGGCGCTGTCACGGTTGCGGCTGACCCGCCCAAGCGCGTGGGATTGTCCGGACATGCATCATGAAGGATGCGCAGCACTTTCGGGGTATCCTGTTCTGTTTCAGGTCCCGTTCCGCTTCAGGTTTTGTTCCAGCGGCGGTGGATCCACAGCCATTGTTCCATATGGGCGCGGACCTGAGCTTCAAGGGAATCGAGCGTAACCTGCGTCATCTCTTCCGGCGTCGTATGCGGAACCGGCTCCCCGACATAGAAACGGAAGCTCAGCCCGTCGGGTTGGCGGATGGCATAGATCGGGATCAGGTCGATATCCAGACGCAGGGCCATTTCCGCAGCAGAGAGAGGCGAGGGGGCAGGCTTTCCGAAGAATTGCAGCACGGCCCCTGTGCGGAAATACTGGTCAGTCGCAAGGGCGACCATGCCCCCGTTCTTGAGATGGCGCAGCATATTGGTCATGCCACGGCGGTCGCGCGGGTAAAGCGGTGTGCCAACGGTTTCGATGGCGGCAAGATAATCGCGGTTGAAAAGCGCGTTATTCATCGGGCGATACAGGCCCGCAATGGGAAAGCCGCGCGCGATCAGCACGCCACGGGCCGCGTCGTAATTGCCGAAATGCCCCGATACGAGCACGCAGGCCTTGCCGGTTTCCTTGAGCTCGGTCAGCCGCGCCGCGCCCGGCCCCTCAAGCGGGATGTCACGCATACGGGTGATGAACTCGGTGCCGGAAAACATCTCGGCCAAAGTGCGCCCGATATTATCGGGGACGGCCTTGCACAGGCGCGCGACCTCGGCGGGGGGCAGGTCGGGGCAGGTCAGAGCCAGATTGGCGCGGATCCGGCGGCGGAACCCCAGAAGCGGTGCCACCCCTGACAGAAGCCGGCCCGCCAGAGGGATGCGTCTTTCATAGGGCAACCGCTGCAGCAGGCCCATTCCCGCCTTGAAGACAAGGGCCGACACGCGGTCGGTCAGGCTTGGGGTGGCGCGTTTGGGCATCGGGATTCTCCGTTCGGTACCGGTGCGGCGGGCCGCTCAGATCCGGTTTTCACGCCACCAGACATAAAGTCCGGCGCCGACGATCACAAGCGCACCTGCCACTGTCCAGCCGTCAGGATACTGGCCAAAGAACAGGATTCCCCACAGCGTGGCAAAGATCAGCCCCGTATAGCCGAAGGGCGCCAGCGAAGAGGCCTCGGCGATGCTGTATCCCTTGACCAGAAATCCCTGACCGATGGCCCCGCTCAGCCCGAGACCGAGAATGGGCCAGAGCGTTTCTGCTGCGATCGGACGCCAGACGAAGGGCAGTGCGAGACTGGACCCGATCAGCCCCACAAGCGCGCCCCAGATCAGCGAGGTGATCAGCCCGTCGCGCTGGATCATGCGGGTGATCAGCATGCCGCCGGCAAAGCAGATTGCTGTGCCAAGCGCGTAAAGCGCCGCCCAGTCGAGGACGCCCGGACCGGGGCGGATAATGATCATTGCGCCACAGAAGGCGAAGCCGATGCCCATCAGGCGGCGCGGACCAAGGCGTTCGCGCAGGAACAGCGCCGCCCCCAGCGTGACCAGAACCGGATTGAGATCGGCAAGAGCCGTGGCCTCGGCAAGGCCGATAGACTGGATCGCGGTAAAGAACAGCAGCACGGTGGTCAGCTGCATCGCCCCACGTAGCACCTGCAGGCGCGGCTGGCGGGCGGGCAGGAGGTGGCCCAATCTGGGGGCGAAGACCAGAAGCAGCAATGCGGTATTGGTGAGATAGCGCAGCCAGACGATCTGCACAGGATCATAGTGCTGCGAGAGCCCCTTTGCGCAGGCATCCATCAATGTGAAACAGGCAAACGCACAGAGCACGCATATCATGCCCAACCCGTTTCTGGGGCGGCCAGTCTCGCCATCGGCTGTGTAGGTCTTGGGGGTGTGGGGGGCTGTCTGGGGGAGCCCGTCGCGCGGTGCGACGCGGCCTGCTCTTGCAGAGCCGGCCCCGCCACCCGCCGCAACGGAAGAGGGGGCCGGTGCGGCCCCCTCTTGGTTCTGATCCCTGAGCGTGGTCACAGAAGGGATTTGACCTTTTCGGCGATCGCCTCGGGGGTGATCCCGTATTTGGCATAAAGCTCGGGCGCGGGGGCCGAGGAGCCGAAGCCGTCCATACCGACAAAGCCCGCCTTGGTTTCGCGGCCACGCTCGCCCAAGAGGTATTTGTCCCACGGTTGACGGATCGCGGCTTCGACGGCCACGCGCACGGCCCCTGCGGGCAGGATGCGGCGGCGATAGGCTTCGTCCTGCGCGTCAAACAGTTCCATACAGGGCACCGACACAACGCGGGTGCCGATGGCTTGGGCCTGCAGGATCTCGCGGGCTTTCAGCGCGATCTCGACTTCCGAGCCGGTCGCCATCAGGATCGCCTGACGCTTGCCTTCGGCTTCCTCGATCACATAGGCGCCTTTGGCGACCATGTTCTGCGTGCTGTGCTTGGTGCGCAGCGTGGGCAGGTTCTGACGCGAGAGCGCGATCACCGAAGGCGTTTCCTCGGTGGTCAGCGCCAGCTCCCAGGCTTCTGCCGTCTCGATCACATCCGCCGGACGGAACGTCCAGGTGTTGGGGGTCGCGCGGCAGATCGCCAGATGCTCCACCGGCTGGTGGGTCGGACCGTCTTCGCCCAGACCGATCGAGTCATGGGTCATGACATAAACCGCCGGAACCTTCATCAGCGCCGACAGACGCATCGCGCCACGGGCGTAATCGGTGAAGCAGAAGAAGGTGCCGCCATAGGGGCGCACGCCGCCATGCAGCCACAACCCGTTCATCGCCGCCGCCATCCCGTGTTCACGGATGCCGTAATGCACGTAACGGCCCTTGCGGTTCTCGGGCTCGAAAACGCCCAGATCCGCGGTTTTGGTCAGGTTCGACCCGGTGAGGTCCGCCGAGCCACCGATGGTTTCCGGCACCGCGGGGTTGATCGCGCCCAGCACCATTTCCGACGCCTTGCGGGTGGCCACTTTCGGCGCCGCTTCGGATTGCTCTTTCTTGAACTTGCGGACGGCTGCGGCAAGCTTCTTGGAGACCTCGCCCGTCATCATGCGGGTGATTTCCGCCTGTTTGGAGGCCGAAAGACCGCCGAAACGCTCTTCCCACTCGCCGCGCGCTGCCGCGCCACGTGCCCCGATCTCTTCCCAGGTCGCCTTGATATCCGCCGGAATATCGAAGGGGCCGTGATCCCAGCCATAGATCTTCTTGGTGGCCTCGATCTCGGCATCGCCCAGCGGCGAGCCGTGCACGGAGTAGCTGTCAGCCTTGTTGGGCGAGCCGAAACCGATGATGGTCTTGCAGTCGATGAAGACCGGCGCGTTGGATTTCTGGGCTTCGGTCAGGGCGCGGTCGATATCGGCCGGATCATGACCGTCGCAATGCAGGACTTTCCAGCCCGCCGCCTTGAAGCGCATGCGCTGGTCGGTGATGCAGGCCTTGTCGACGCGGCCATCAATGGTGATGTTGTTATTGTCCCACAGAACAACAAGGTTCTTCAGCTTCTGCATACCGGCCAAACCGATGGCTTCATGGCTGATGCCTTCCATCAGGCAGCCGTCGCCGGCGATCACATAGGTCTTGTGGTCAAAGACCTTCTTGCCGAAACGCGCGCGCAGGCTTTCTTCGGCAATCGCCATGCCGACAGCGGTGGAGATCCCCTGACCCAGCGGGCCGGTGGTGGTTTCAACCGCATCCAGCAGGAAGTTCTCGGGGTGACCTGCTGTCAATGCGCCTTTCTGGCGGAAATTCTTGATCTGGTCCAGGGTCACCTGCGCATCGCCGCAAAGATAGAGCAGCGAGTAGATCAGCATCGAGCCATGACCTGCCGACAGGATGAACCGGTCGCGGTCAAACCATTTCGGGGCTTTGGCGTCGAATTTCAGGTGCTTCTGAAACAGCACGGTCGCCACATCGGCCATGCCCATCGGCATGCCGGGGTGACCGGAATTGGCTTTTTGCACGGCATCCATCGTAAGCGCGCGGATGGCCGAGGCCAGTTTCCAGTGATCGGGGTGCTGTTCACGAAGCGTGGCGATATCCATGGGCGGGATCCTCATACGGCAACTTTTGGGCATTCGTTCGGCCCCTGATAGCAGGGATGGGCCGAATATCAAGTCTGCGGAATGGCCGTTTTAGTCTTTGTGCAAAGAACGGGCGCCAAGTTGCTGATCGCGCTAGCATGCGGGAACTGGCATGGGTTTGGTGCGGGCTCTGGGAAAGTCTTGACCTGATGGGCTAAACTGTCACTTAACACCGGGCGGCACGATTCGTTGTCGCGCGGGATTTGATATGTCTGCCGATTTATGCCCAGATAGCGGGATGACGACAGGCGCGCTACAGCGGGGATGTGACACGATGACGGATGAGGCGGCCGATTTTTCGCAATATGAACGCAGGCTTGCCTTTGCTTTGGCCCGTGTGGCCAAGAGTGTCGAGACACTGGTTAACGGGCGTGATGCCGCACGGGCCGATCTGGCGAGCATGCGGTCCCAAGCCGAAGCCGCTTTGCCCTTGGCCCCGGCAGAAACGGTGACACTTGCCGATGTCGATCATTTGAAAAATGAAAACAAATCGTTAACGGATGATCTTAATCTGGCACGTGAAGAGGTGGCCGATCTGCAGACGCAGGTTGAAATGGCCGCCGCTGAACGCGAAGCCGCGCTTTCCGCATTGGAGAAGCGGCTGGGTCAGCGTGCGCGCGCACTGACACAGGCCCTGTCTGAGATCGAGCGATTGCAGACGGCCAATACCGACCTGATCGCGGCCAATCGTGGCTTGATCGATGCCGGCGGGCGGCTGGCGCAGGTGCAGATCAATGAGGCGCTACGGGCCGAGGTCGAGGCGCTGAGAGCGGCCCGCGCGGCGGAGCGGGCGGCGCTGGACGAGATTATCGGCGGGATCGAGCCGCTTCTGGCCGCGCGTGACAGTGTTCTGCGCGAAGAGGCGGCGGGCGATATGCCCTCCGATAGGCCCTTGGGCGATCACGACGAGGCGAGCGAGGAGAAACAGGATGGCTGAAGTCACGGTCACAATCGGTGGGCGCGATTTTGAAGTCGCCTGCCAGAATGGCGAGGAAGCCTATCTGCGTTCGGCGGCAGGTATGCTTGATCGCGAGGCCAGCGTGCTGATCGGGCAGATCGGGCGCATTCCCGAAGTGAAAATGCTGCTGATGTCGGGGTTGATGCTGGCGGACCGGACGGCGGCTGTCGAGGACGAGATTGCCGCGATGCGTGTCGAGATGACCAAGCTTCAGGCCGAACTGGCCGAGGCGCGCGCCAATGTGACTCAGGTCGAGGTGCCGGTTTTGCCACCGGAGATGTCCGAGGCGCTGGCCGAGATTGCCGCCCGTGCCGAGGCCTTGGCCGATAATATCGAAGACGTTCTGTGACCGTGCAAGCGGCTGTCGTTCGGGGCGGGAAGGGTGTTGCAGCCTGTGCCGCGTTCGGGCTTCTGGCGGTTGCAGCCAAAGCCGAGGATCTGCCGCAGCCTGTGCGCTACCATTGTGACCGGCAGTCCGAAATTTCGGCGGTCTATGTCAACACCGTTGCTCCGCCGCTGGTGGTGCTCTGGGCGGAAGGGCATCAGGTCGTTCTGCCCTCCGGTCCCACCGGCTCCGGTGCACGCTATGCGCTGGAACGTGGTTATGTCTGGCACACCAAAGGGTCCGAGGCCTTTCTGGCGTGGCAGGATGACAGGGGCGAGAGGGTGCTGAGCCAATGCAAGGCTCAGCGAGAGTAGTGCGGAGCTGCCTTCTGCGTCGCAAGGCCGCCGGAGGGGCGGCCTGCTTCCTTGGGCCGATGCAGGCGTCTAGCGGGCAAGATCAAGGATGATCTGGTCCCGTTCCCGCGGTTTTTGCGATTGCGTATTGCCGAAGAACCCGCGGCCCCAGTTCTCGATGCCTTTGGTTTTGAGGATCTTCAGCACGCCCTGCAGCCGCTCCACCTCGCGCAGCATCAGATCCTCTGCCGCTTTCTGCACATCGGGCGTGCTGCCGCGCGTCTCGATCTCGACCGGCTTGTCGGAGGCGGTATGCATGGTGCAGCTTGCGCATGGCTCGTTGATTTCGGTGATGATCAGCTTGAGTGCGATGATCTTCAGATCGTCTTCTTTATGCGCCACCAGCCGCAGCCCCAGCGGCGCGGAGGACAGCATCGAGAGTTCCACCTTCGTACGCGGATCGATGATCAGATGTTCGTCGCCATTTGCGATTTCTTTCAGAGCCATAGCGGTTGCATGAAGATCCAGAAAGGTCTTTGCAGGGATTGTCTTATTGGGCATCTCGGCATCCATGATTGCGAAAAAGAGCACTGTCCCATCCAACTTATGCGTGATCTGTGCATAAGCCGTTAATCCTTGCCGCGAATGCAAAAATGGCGCCTGTTTCAAAGGCGCCATTCCCGTGCAATTTTATCGAAGCTTATTCTGCTGCGGTTTTCATCCGGAACCCTTTGGCCAGCTGGTCTGCCGGAGAGATCGGATATTCGCCCGAGAAGCAGGCATCGCAATATTGCGGGTTCTCTTTGTTGCGGCCTTCGGCTTCGCCCGCGGCACGGTAAAGACCGTCGAGCGAGATGAATTTCAGGCTGTCCACACCGATCCAGTCGCGCATCTCGTCTTCCGACATCTTGGCGGCCAGCAGCTTGGAGCGGTCGGGCGTATCCACACCGTAGAAGCACGGCCATGCGGTGGGCGGGGAGGCGATGCGGAAATGCACTTCCTTCGCACCGGCATCCAGGATCATGTCCTTGATTTTGCGCGAGGTGGTGCCGCGCACGACCGAGTCATCCACCAGAATGACGCGCTTGCCCTTGATCAGCGCCTTGTTGACGTTGAGCTTCAGGCGCACACCCATATTGCGGATCTGCTCGGTCGGTTCGATGAAGGTCCGGCCCATATATTGGTTGCGGGTGATGCCCAATGCGAAGGGAATGCCCGATTCCTGGCTGAAGCCGATCGCCGCGGGCGTGCCCGAATCCGGCACGGGGCACACAAGATCGGCCTCCACAGGAGCCTCGCGGGCCAGTTCGACGCCGATCTGGCGGCGGGTCTCATAGACGGAGCGGCCGCCATATTGGCTGTCGGGGCGCGAGAAATAGACATGCTCGAAGATACAGAAGCGCGATTTGGCAGGCGCAAACGGGCGGGAGGATTTCACCAGCCCGTTCTCGATCACCACCATCTCGCCCGGTTCGATCTCGCGGACGAATTCGGCGCCGATGATATCAAGACCGCAGGTCTCGGACGACAGCGCGAAGCCATTGTCGCCCAGACGGCCCAGAACCAGCGGGCGCACGCCCAAGGGATCACGCACACCGATCAGTTTGGTGCGGGTCATGGCGACCACCGAGAAAGCACCCTCGACGCGGCGCAGCGCGTCGGCGATACGGTCGGCATGGCGCTTCTGGATCGACCGCGCCATCAGGTGGATGATACATTCCGAATCCGAGCTGGACTGGAAGATCGCGCCCATCTCGATCAGCTCGCGGCGCAGCTGGTCGGCATTGGTGAGGTTGCCGTTATGAGCCACCGCCGCACCACCCAGCGAGAATTCCCCGAAGAAGGGCTGGATGTCACGGATGACAGCGCCTTTCTTGCCAGCGGTGGAATAGCGCACATGGCCGATGGCGATCGGGCCGGGCAGCGTTTCCATCAGCGAGGCTTTGGTGAAATTGTCGCGCACATAGCCGAAGCGGTGGGCCGAGTTGAACCCGTGTTCGGGGTCATGGGCGACGATGCCGCCTGCTTCCTGACCGCGGTGCTGAAGCGCATGCAGGCCAAGAGCCACAAAGTTGGCAGCGTCTTTCACGCCGACAACGCCAAAGACGCCGCATTCTTCCTTCAGCTTGTCATCGTCAAAAGGATGGGAAAGGAAATGCTGGGGCAGATCATTCATGGAAACTGGCTCCGGGCTCGGGATCTGGGAGGGTTGAGGGCCATATAATGCGAAACGGGAAGGGTGTTAACCCCTCCCGTTCGATAAAGCTTTACAAGCCTGTCATGATTTTCCTGCCGAACGCGGCTTCAAGCGCCGCATATCGGGGGATTATTGCTCGATCGTGGTCTCGGAAGGGGCCTCGACCGGTGCGGGGCAGGTTGAAACAAGCTGCTCATAGCGTGCGGTGATCCAGCCCGGCGCATCCTGCGGCATCGATTCGTCCATCTGGCCCGACATGCGCGAGAACACTTTCGCCGAACGCGAATCGTCGATCACCGGCATCGCCTCATTGACCATGACGCGATCATAGACCACGAAGGCCACCGCCACGAGCACGATCCCGCGCAGGACGCCGAAGAGGAAACCCAGACCCTGATCCAGCCCGCCAAGCGCCGAGCGCTGTACGGCCGAGGCAAAGAGGGGGGTGATGAAGCTCATCACGATCAGCGCGATGGCAAAGACCGCTGCGAAACCGCCAATGGTCGCCAATTCGCAGCTTCCGGCCAGAAACTTGTCCAGCATGGGGATCTGCGCGATCAGCGGGCGGGCCGCATCGGCAAAGATATAGGCCAGCACGGCGGCAGCAATCCAGCCGAGGATGGCCAGCGCCTCGCGCACGAAGCCACGGCTATAGGCCAGAATGGCCGACAGGATGATGATAACCGCCACGATGGCGTCGACGATGGTAAACCCGTCCATACGTTTTTACGTCCTTCAGTCTCGCCCGGGCGTCAACCGGCGCCGAACATGTCTCCGACAAATGTCACGAGATCGGGGAGTTTCCTCAGGGCGATCCCGTCGCCCCCTTCGGTTTTGGTGCCGGAAGGAGCAATGGCTTGTGAGAAACCAAGTTTTGCCGCCTCTTTCAACCTGTTTTCCGCCTGACCCACCGGACGCAGCGCCGCAGACAGGCTGATTTCGCCAAAAATCACCATATCCGCGGGCAGGGCTGTGTCTTCGCGGGCACTCAGAAGGGCGGCGGCGGCGGCCAGATCGGCGGCAGGTTCGGTGACCTTCATGCCGCCTGCGACATTGAGAAAGACATCAAGGCCCGTGAAGGGGATGCCGCAGCGGCTTTCGAGCACCGCGATGATGGTCGAGATTCGGCCACTATCAAGCCCCACCACCGTGCGGCGCGGGCTGGCCAGGGTGGAGGGGGCGACAAGGGCCTGAATCTCGGTCAAGACGGGCCTTGTGCCTTCTATCCCTGCAAAAACCGCCGATCCGGGGGCGGCTTGGCCACGTTCGGACAGGAAGAGCGCCGAGGGGTTGGTGACCTCGGCCAGACCGCCACCGGTCATCTCGAAGACGCCGATTTCGGCGGCAGGGCCAAAGCGGTTTTTCACCGCGCGCAGGATGCGGAACTGATGCCCGCGCTCGCCCTCGAAATAGAGGACCGTATCGACCATATGCTCGACCACGCGCGGGCCTGCGATCTGGCCTTCCTTGGTGACATGGCCCACCAGAATGACCGAACAGGCGCGTTTCTTGGCAAAGCTGACAAGCTCGTGACAGGCGGCACGGACCTGGCTGACCGAGCCCGGAGCCGATTCGACATTATCGGCCCACATGGTCTGGATCGAATCGATGATCACCAGATCGGGGGATTCGGTTTCCATCGTGGTGAGGATGTCGCGCAGGTTGGTCTCCGCCCCCAGCCGCACCGGCGCATCGGCCAACCCCAGACGCTGGGCGCGCATGCGGACCTGGCTAGAGGCTTCCTCGCCCGAGATATAGAGGCATTTGAGGCCGGTCTGGGCAAAGCGCGCCACCGCCTGCAACAGCAGCGTGGATTTCCCGATGCCGGGATCACCGCCCACCAGAATGGCCGAGCCGGGCACGAGGCCGCCGCCCAGCACGCGGTCGAATTCGGCCATGCCGGAACAGGTACGCGGCGGCGGGGCCTCTTCATCGGCCAGGGTGGTCAACCCGATCACGCGGCCTTTGGTAGAGCCGAGGGTTTTGCCCTTGGGGCCTGCCGAAAGCGGGGCCTCTTCGATGAGGGTGTTCCATTCGCCGCAGGCATCACATTTGCCGTTCCATTTGCGATGGACGGCGCCACAGGCGGTGCAGGTATAGGAGAGGATGTTCTTTGCCATAGAGTAAATATGCGGAACACAGGGCGAACATCAAGGGGAAAGGGGCGCTGCCCCTCTTGGAGCCTGCGGCTCCAATTCACCCCGGGATATTTGGGGCAGCTGGTGGCCTAGCCGCGATCGCGGCGGGGCGAAAGTTCGGCGGGTTTGGGCAGGGCTACGACATTCGAGCTGTCTTTCGTGCTGCTCTGGGGGCGTTTGGGGGCGACGTTGGGCAGTTGTTCTTCCAGTTCGTATCCCAGCGCCGGCAGAATGGCGGCGAGATCGCGTTCGAGGAGTTGGAACTCGCGGGTGACGCGGCGCTCTTCCGCCTCGACCTCGCTCAGCCAGTGGCCGATCTCGTCGCAGGTTTTGCGCGCCAGTCCGATCTGCTGGGCCAGCCTGTCGGTTTCCTGCTGGCGGGCCTTGAGCGTATCGCGGGCGCGGGCGACGTTCGCATCGCTGTAGATGCGCGCAAGATCGCGCGATTGCAGGCTCATCTGGGCGGCAAGTTCCAGCAGTTCCGGTTCGAGGCCGGGCAGGTCGGGGTGCTGGCGCAGCCATGTGATCCGTTCGCGCATGGTGTCGAATTCCCCGGAGAGGGTGAAGGCACCGGCGCGGTCGGCTTCGTGGGCAAGGCGGTAGGCATGGGCCACATCCTGCATGCCGATATGGAAATTGCGATGCGAGCGTTCCAATCGGCTGACGCGGTTATGTGCGGGCAGATAGAGAGCCAGAAGCAGGACCAATGCGGCAAAGCCTGCCTGTAACCACGGGCCGATATCCGCGACTGCGACCTGCCCGAGTTGGGCCTGCCCGAGTTGGGGGTGTCCGATTTGGGATTGCCCGAACTGTGCGGGCACATGCAGCCAAGGCAGAAATCCGAGGGCCGAGCCGAGAAACTGGCCAAGGGCGCAGAAGGCCAGAAGCAGGACCAGCCCCGAGATCGTGGTGTTGACCATATCGGCCAGATCGCTGCGGCTTCTGGCGAGGCGGCGCAAATGGTTTGCTTCCGCCATTTCCGGAACGGTTCCGCGCTGTGCGGATTTCGGATTTTGTGACGCCATCGGATACCCCTGCCACCGCTCTGCGCCACCATAAGCGCGCCTTTTCACCCAAGGGAAACATGGGGTAAATTTTCAGTGAGCGCAAGGGCGGCAAAGCCCAGGGCAAGGGGGCTACGCCTATAATTAGGCGCAAGATCAGAGCCTTGCGCCTATCGGTTGTGCATTAGCCGAGCGTTTCGCTATAGCGGCGCTGATAGCGGGCCCCGAGCGAGGTGAGGACCTCGTAGCCGATGGTGCCGATCAGGTCGGCCAGCGCATCGACGCCCTGATGGGCATTGAGCAGATCCATCTCCTCGGGGGTGCCATCGAGATCGGTGATATCGACGGTGATCAGGTCCATCGAGACACGCCCGATCAGCGGGCAGGCGGTGTCTCCGGCCCACAGGGTGGCGTTATTGGACAGGCGACGGCTGATGCCATCGGCATAGCCTGCCGAGACCGTGGCCACATGGCTGCGGCGTTCGGCCTGCCATGTGTTGCCATAGCCCACCGTTTCGCCCGCCTCGACGATCCGCGTCTGGATGACGGGGAGCGAGAGCGTGACCACCGGCGTGGCGTCGGTATAGGGCCGTCCGCCGTAAAGACCGATGCCGGGGCGCACGAGGTCGAAATGGTAGTCCTTGCCATAGAGCAGCCCGCCCGTGGCCGAAAGCGAGCGGCGCAGGCCGGTGCCATCGGTCATGCGGGTGAATTCCGCCAGCTGGCGTTCATTCATGCCGGTATGGGGTTCGTCCGAGCAGGCGAGGTGGCTCATGATCAGGCTGGGCGATTTTTCCAGAAGGCTCGGCGCCAGGGCCCGCCAGTCGGCATCTTCCAGACCAAGGCGGTTCATGCCGGTGTCGAGCTGGATGCCGAAGGTGGCTTCGGGCAGCACGTCCATATGGCGTTTGACCTGTTCGGGCGAATTCAGCACCGGTGTCAGGTCGAGATCGGCGATCATGTCGCAGTCGCCTGCCATATGGCCGGACAGGATGAAGATTTCCGGCCCGTCGCCAATCGCTTGGCGCAGTTTCGCGCCTTCCTCGGCCAAGGCCACGAAGAAGGTCTTTGCGCCTTGGCGCAACAAGGTGCGGGCCACACGGTCCGCCCCCAATCCGTAGGAATCGGCTTTCACCACGGCGGCAGTCTGCGTCGCGGGGCCGGATTTGGCGTCCAGAGCCTTCCAGTTGGAGGCGATGGCGTCGAGGTCGATGTGAAGAAGTGAGCTTGCCATAGGCGAATGTCTTCGCCTTTCTGCGGGGTTCGTCAAGAACTAACCGCATCCTTGCCTGTTTGCCGAAGGATTTGCGCCCCTTTGCGAGTATTGCGCGAGAAAGTTGAGGGGATCGGATGGTATGGGCGAAGAAAATTCGAGCGATCTTCGCCCTTGCAGGAGGGGGGCGGGGCGGTGCCGAATCAGAACCCGTCCGCGCCGTCGCCCTGCCAGGCCTTGGCCAGATCCGAGAAGCGCGTGAAGCGGCCCTCGAAGGCGACCTCGACCGAGCCGATCGGCCCGTGGCGCTGCTTGCCCAAGATGATCTCGGCCTTGCCGTGGACCTGTTCCATAAGCTGTTGCCAAGCGGCCATCTTTTCCAGCTCGTGATCGCCGGGTTTCTCGCGTTCTTTATAATATTCGTCACGATAGACGAACATCACCACATCGGCGTCCTGTTCGATCGAGCCCGATTCCCGCAGATCCGAGAGCTGCGGGCGTTTGTCGTCACGGCTTTCCACCGTCCGGCTGAGCTGCGAGAGCGCGATCACGGGGATGTTGAGCTCTTTGGCAATCGCCTTGAGCCCCATAGAGATCTCGCCGATTTCCTGCACGCGGTTATCGCCACGCCCCGAGCCGCGCAGAAGCTGCAGGTAGTCGACAATTACCACATCAAGCCCATGTGTCCGCTTCAGGCGGCGGCAGCGGGCGGCGACCTGCGCAATCGGCAGGGCGGGGGTGTCATCGATATAAAGCGGGCAGGTCTCCAGCGATTTCGCGGCCTCGACGAAGCGGCGGAATTCCTGTTCGGACATATCGCCACGGCGGATCTGTTCGGAGGGCACTTCGGCGGCTTCCGACAGGATACGGGCGGCCAGCTGTTCGGCCGACATCTCGAGGCTGAAGAAGCCCACGCAGCCGCCCTCGATGGCGCCTTCGGTGCCGTCATGTTTCTGCCCGCGCTTATAGGCTTTGGCGATGTTGAAGGCGATATTGGTGGCAAGCGAGGTCTTCCCCATCGAGGGGCGCCCTGCAAGGATGATAAGGTCAGACGGGTGCAACCCGCCCATCTTCTTGTCCAGATCGCGCAGGCCGGTGGAAATCCCCGCAAGGCCGCCCTCGCGCTGATAGGCGGCATTGGCCGATTGCACGGCCTCGGTCACGGCCTTGAGGAAGGAGACAAAGCCCTTCTCGGCGGTGCCCGACTCGGCCAGCTTGTAAAGCGCGCCCTCGGTCTGCACGATCAGCTGTTCGGCCTCTTGCCCTACATCCAGCTTCGAGGCGCTGGCGGACAGTTCGCGCCCCACATTGATCAGCTCGCGCCGTAGCGCCAGATCATGGATCATCTGCGCATAATCGCGCGCCGCATAGGCCGAGATCGCAGCCCCTGCCAGACGCGCCAGATAGGCCGGACCGCCCAGTTCCTTCAGCCCGCTGTCGTCTTCCAGATAGCCCTTCAACGTGACCGGAGAGGCCAGCGCGTTCTTCTGGATCCGCGCCACGGCGGTCTCATAGATGCGGCGGTGGACGGGTTCGTAGAAATGATCGGCCTTCACCACTTGGGCGATACGGTCGTAGATATCGTTATTGGTCAGGATTGCGCCCAGAAGCTGTTGTTCCGCCTCGATATTATGCGGAACCGGATCGGCGTCCTGCGCGCCATTCTGGTCGATCTGATCGTTACGGACTGCGCTGATCTCGTTCATCTCAATGCCTCGATACCCGTGAGGGGGTCTCTTACCTTATCTCGCTCGCGTAACTCAATGTGGAAAACACTGGGGGAGCGTGCCCTGCGGGCGTCCCTTGCGGGGGCGGGTTTTGTGGTGGATTGCGGCGTTTCTACCATATCCGGCGTAAAGAGGCTAAGGAAAATGCAAGCGGGCGGGCTTGTGCACATTTTGCGCACCGACCCGCCCACAGGCTTATCCACAGAAATCTTGGCGCGACCCTTGTCGCTGACCAAGGTCAGTCTTTTTTATTAGCATCCTGCCACGCGCGCGGCGCTTTGAGGAAGGCCTCGACCTCGTCCAGCGTCTCGGCGTCAAAGGCGCCTTGGGCGCGCGCCTCGGCCAGAACGTCCCACCAGGTGCACAGATAGGAGAGTTCGACGCCATGTTCGCGCAGGTTCGGGATCGTCTCGTCAAAGATGCCGTAATAGAAGATCACCGAAGTGTGGCCGCAGGTCGCGCCCGTCTCGCGGATCGCATCCACGAAGGACAGTTTCGAGCCGCCATCCGTGGTCAGATCCTCGATCAGCAGAACGCGTTCGCCTTCGGACATCGCGCCCTCGATACGGGCATTGCGGCCATAACCCTTGGGCTTTTTGCGCACATAGGTCATCGGCAGGGCCAGACGTTCCGCCACCATCGCGGCGAAGGGAATGCCTGCGGTCTCGCCACCGGCCACATTGTCGAATGCCTCAAAGCCCGCCTCGCGCATCACGGTCACCGCCATGAAATCCATCAGCGTCGAGCGGATACGCGGGAAGCTGATCAGCTTGCGGCAGTCAATATAGGTGGGGGACGGCAGGCCCGAGGCCAGCGTGAAGGGTTCGCGGGCATTGAAATGCACGGCCTTGATTTCCAGCAGCATACGCGCGGTCAGGCGGGCGATCTCTTCTTTCGGGGGGAAGCTTGCGGGGATCATGTGGAGTACCTTCCTAGGAAAAACCGCGCCGGAGGACCGGCGCGGGAGATATCAGTCTTGGACGTGCCAGAAGCAGGGGAAGCCCGGATCAAACACAGTCACGGGGCTGTCTTCGACCGCGATCTTGGCGGGCCATTGGGCGGCCTCATCGGTCTTGGTCAGCGTCAGCGTGGCGGCATTCACCGGCAGGCGGTAGAAGGCGGGGCCATTCTCGCTTGCGAATTTAGCAAGGTTCTCCAGTTTGCCCTCGGCCTCGAAGACATGGGCCAGAAGCGCCATCGTATTGGTCGCGGTAAAGCAGCCCGCGCAGCCACAGGGGTTTTCCTTGGCGTTATCGGTATGCGGGGCCGAGTCGGTGCCGAGGAAGAAATGCGGGTTGCCCGAGGTTGCGGCCTCGACCAGCGCAAGGCGGTGCACCTCGCGTTTGGCCACCGGCAGGCAGTAGTAATGCGGCTTGATCCCGCCCACGAGGATGTGGTTGCGGTTGATGATCAGATGGTGCGTGGTGATCGTGGCGCCCATGTCCTCGCCCTGCGATTTCACATACTCCACACCGTCCTTGGTGGTGACATGTTCCATGACCACGCGCAGGCCCTTGACCGCGCGCAGCACCGGATCAAGGACACGGTCAATGAACACGGCCTCACGGTCGAAGATATCGATCTCGGGCGCGGTCACCTCGCCATGCACACAAAGCGGCAGGCCGATCTCGGCCATTTTCTCCAGCACGGGGCGGACCTTGTCGAAGTCCTTCACACCCGAGGCCGAATTGGTGGTGGCGCCTGCGGGATACAGCTTCACCGCTTTCACCAGACCCGAGGCATGGGCTGCCGCCACATCCTCCGGGTCGGTATCCTCGGTGAGGTAAAGCACCATCAGCGGCTCGAACTCCGCGCCTTCGGGCAGAGCCTTCAGGATACGGTCGCGGTAAGCAGAGGCCTGAGCGCCGGTCACGACCGGCGGCACCAGATTGGGCATGATGATCGCGCGGCCGAAATGGCGGGCGGTCTCGGGGGCGACGGCCTTCAGCATCGCGCCATCGCGCAGATGCAGGTGCCAGTCATCGGGGCGGGGAATGGTGATCTGGGTCATGGGTGTCGATTACCCCGAGCGGGCGCGCAAATCCAGCGCGAAGCGCGGGCCTGCGTCGAAAACTCTTGTCGAAAACTTTGCCACGCGTCGTATAGGCCGGGGGGCTATGGCCGAGCGCAAACACCGCAGGGACCAAATTGACAATACATGCCGCCTGCCCATCACCCGTCCTGAGGGATATTCGGGGAGCGGGGACGATGGTTGCGATTCTGGTGGCGGTGACGATCCTGCTATGGGCCAGTGGCAGGCTGCCCGAATATCTGACGGCACTGATCTTCTTTGCTGCGGCAATGATGTTTTCGGTCGCGCCGGCTTCGGTCATCTTTTCGGGCTTTGCCTCGGCGGCATTCTGGCTGGTCCTGAGCGGCTATGTGATCGGTCTGGCCATCGCCAAGACGGGGCTTGCCGCGCGGGCTGCGCGGGTGCTGGCGATGCGGCTGGGGCAGTCCTATCCGCGGCTGGTCTTCGGAACGATCGCGCTCAGCTACGGGCTGGCCTTTGTCATGCCGTCCAATATGGGGCGTATCGCATTGCTGATGCCGGTTATTCTGGCGCTGGCGGAGGAAACGGGGTTGGTGCCGGGGCGTCCGGGGCGGGTCGGTCTGGCACTGGCCACCGCTCTGGGCACCTTTCAGCTATCGGCTTCGGTGCTGCCTGCGAATGTGCCCAATCTGGTGATGCTGGGGGCGGTCGAGACAAGCTATGGCCTGCATCTGTCCTATTTCCCCTATCTTCTGGCCAATCTGCCGGTTCTGGGGCTACTGAAGGGGGCCGTGCTCGGGGCGTGTGTTCTCCTTATGTTCCGTGATCGGTTGACCCTGCGGCCTGCCGAAAGCCCCCAGATACCGATCACGGCGGCAGAGAAGCGGCTGGCGCTGTTGCTGGTGGTGACGCTTGGGCTGTGGTTGAGCGATTCCCTGCATAAGATCGCGCCTGCATGGATCGGTCTGGCAGCAGCCTGTCTGTGCCTGCTACCAAAGGTCGGTTTTGTCAGCGGCGAGGAATTCGGCACCAAGGTGAACCATAGAAGCGCGCTTTATGTCGCGGCAATTCTGGGACTTGCGGCGCTGGTGGCGCAAAGCGGGCTGGGCGCGCGGATCGGGGCAGGGCTTCTGGCCTATGCGCCATTGGATGCGCAGGGGCGCTATAGCGATGTGGTGACGCTGGCCGGTCTGGCGGGGCTGTTGAATTTTGTGGTAACCGCTAATGGTGTGCCCGCGCTGTTCACTCCGCTGGCACAGGCTCTTGCCGATGGAAGCGGGCTGCCGCTCTCGGGGGTACTGATGCTGCAGGTCGTCGGATTTTCGACCCCGCTTCTGCCCTATCAGGCCGCGCCGATCGTTGTGGCAATGGGATTAGCGCGTGTGCCGCTTCGGGCGGGGATCCGCTTGTGCCTGAGCATGGCCTTGCTGACCTATCTCCTTCTGCTACCGCTGCATTATGGCTGGCTGCACCTGCTGGGCTGGATTTAGACCGCAGACGGGACGCCCCGCCTTTGCGCGCGTTGCATGGCGGGGCTGCAGCATTACACATGGTCCCTTGCGACGCTTTGTCATAAACCCGACCATAGGGGGGGAAAGTCCTGCAAGCACGCATACAGGAGTTTTCCAAATGACGCATATCGCACAAATGCCGCGTAAACCGGCGGCAACCTCATCGGTTCTGCGGTTCTTCCAAGCGATCGGTCGGGCTTTCGTCGCCTTTGGAGAGGCGCGTTCGCGTCAGTCCGAGATCGTTCGCCTCAACGGGCTTTCGGATGCGGCTCTTGCCGCCAAGGGGATCCGTCGGGACCAGATCGTGACCTATGTCTTCCGCGACAAGTTCTATCTCTGACTTGTGGTTCAGGGCGGGGATGCAGGGCAGCCTTGCCTTGCCCGTCAGGCCAAAGGCGTAAAAAGTTCAGGCGATCCGGTCGGTATGACGGATCGCCCTTTTTGTGCCTGCTTTATCGCATCGGGCCCGTGATCGCCCGCTCAGACAGGCTCGGGTTCCAGTTCGATCCCGTTCGGGGCAAGCAGTTCGACCAGTTTGTTATAGCGACGGCGGAAACGCGGTGCATCAAAGCGGCGCGCCCCGTCGCGGCAGATCAGCGCCTCGAGATAAAGCCGTTCCTGCGGGCGGATGCTGCGCAGCAGGGTATGCAGATAGGCAATGTTCTGACGGCAGTTGCGATACAGCTTGCGGAACTCTGTCGCCGTCAGCTTGCCCTCGCAGGCACGTGCGATCATCAGCTCCAGCACGTTGCAGCCCGCCAGCATTGCCTCGATATTCTCGCCCGCCAGAATGCAGGGCAGGAGCGTGACATTGGGACGGTGGAAAAGGGCGGCATGCATGGCATCAAGCCGCTGCAAAGGATCGTAGACCACGAAGGCCTGTTTCGCGCCATCCAGCATTTCGGGCGCGAAACCATAGCGGTCCGAGAAACTGATACGCCGCATTTCCGGATAACGGTTATCCCAACCGGCCAGACGCGGGTCGAGCGTGGCCTGCGGCTGTATCGCGATCACCGTGGCATCGGGGGCCACCACAGAGAAAGCCGCCGCCGCATAGCCGCAAGAGCCCGCCCCGTAAAACACGACGCGGTCATAGTCTTCGAAGACCCCGTCATCGACGAGCCGGTCGAAATAGGCATAGACCTCGGGCGCGCGGAACCATGTCGCATCCTCGGCAATGAGTGTCAGGCTGGACCAGCCACCCTCCTGCGCGATGCGGTAGCCAAGGGGCAAACCGTCCTGATCCGTATCAAGCAGATCATCGCGCAGTTCGAAACTGACCAGAAGGACAGGCCCGTCCTCGCTGAACAGGGCCACATGCGCTGGGCCCAACTGTTCGAAATGGCCGAATTCCTGCCCGAGCGCGCTCATCCGCGTCTGCCAGTTGTTCACGCTCATATCCTGCATGGCGAGGCCCCTTCAAATTCGGTAATGGCCGGACACAGTGCCGGACCGGCGCAGAGAGTATCTGCGATTTTCAGTTAACCTATCACTATTTTAAAATGACAAAATCATGGTGAACGCAAGAAAATGCAATGGCCACAAGGTATTGCGTAAACAATGCTGTGATTGATACGGTATTGTTTACAAATCCGGCTTGGTCTGGCTGGTCTGTGCCAAATGTGCCAGCCGCAGCATGCGCTGGGCATCGGCCTTTGACAAGGGGCGCGTCGGCGGGGTCAGCAGAAGCCGCCCGAACATGGCGCGCGGGGCCTCTTCGCGCAGCAGGGACCGGATCTTCTCGTGACGCCAGCGCACGGCCTGCGCGTGCAAGACACCGAGCACGGGATCGTCCAGCAGGCTCTGGTACAGCGGTCCGCGTAGCGGGGCTGTGCGCTGGATGCTCCGGTCCTCGTCCTGGCAGAAATTGCGCTCCACCCAGTAGGACAGGTCGAACCCTCCGACATCGCGATTGGCCCGTCCGCGGTCGCATTTGACAACATAGTTTTCCATTGCCCCAAGCGCATAATGGTTCAGCTGCACCATGCCCCAGCAGTTTCGATCGGGTGGCGTGAAAAGGCGGTTTTTCTGGTAGAGATCGGGGAGCGGAGTGCCCGCGCCGTCAAACCAGCGCGGCGCCGCGCCCTGTGTCAGGCCACGGGGGCGATGCACCCCCAGTTTGCGGTAATCTCCGGTTCTGCGCAGGAGCGTCTTGAACAGCGAGGCCCGCCACGGCCAGAGCATGGCAGGGGGGGCGGCCTTGTCGAAACAGTCCGTTACGGGGGTGTCGGTATAGTCGATCACGCCGTTATTGCCGAAAAGCCGCCATGTCAGGGCGATGGCATCGGCGTCGGGCAGGGCGGCGATCAGGTCCGAAAACCGTCCCGCCCCCAGATGGATATTCACGAATTCATCCACGTCGAAGACCAGCACCCAATCGGCGCGCTGCTGTGCCGGATGCTCGTCGGCGCGCAGCAGGGCTTCCCATTGCGGGCCACGCCGCCACGGGCCGGGATTGCGTTCATGGCTGAGCCAGCCCATCTGTGCCAACCGGTCCAGCATCAGATCGGTGCCATCTTCGCAATCGTTGGAATAGATCAGGAAATGGTCCATGCCGATGGCACGGTGATGGGCGATCCATTCCAGCAGGAAAGCGCCCTCGTTCTTCATGCAGCTGATGCCGAGGATATTCATGGGGCCGCCTCCTGCACTGTCCCTGCGAGGGGGCTCCGGCAGGCGCGGCCTTGGGCGCGGAGGGGGGGGGGCAGCCCGTCTGTCTGGCTGTTGACCGCTTTGCGCGCGTGCCTGCGGATCCTCGCGACCCTAACTGGCGTGTTCTTCCAGCGGTTTGCCATTAGTGCTCCGCCTCGCCCTCATGTTCGACCGTGAAGAAAAAATCGGGGGCCACGTCGCGCAGATGCATGTCTTCGGGCAGGCAGTCGGGGCCGGCATTGAACACCGCAGAGCCGAAATGCTGGAGCATGCGCGAGAGCCGTTCGTATTTGGCACTGGTCAGGTCGCCATAGAAGTTCTCGTAATTCTCGGTGGCGCGCAGCTCGGCAATCTTGGTGCGATGCGCGGCCACGGCGGCTTCATGGGCGGCACGGATCTCGGGATCGGCCATCAGGCGGTCATATTCGGCCTGTAGCGCGGGGATCATCCGCTGGATCGAGCGTTCCTCCTCGAAATTATGGTTCATCCGGAACCAGTAGTTCAGCCCCTGATCGCGGTCGACATGGTTCACCCGCCCGCGGTCACGCTTGACCAGAAAGCTCTCGGCAGAGCGCACAGCATAATGGTTGAGCTGCACCCAGTCATAGCCATAGGTTTCCAGCGTCGAGCGCCAGCCATTGCGGAACATCTCGCGCGGCATGGGCTGGCCCGACCCATTGAGCCATTTCACCTGATCCCACAGGTCCGGCACCAGACCTTTGGGGCGGTGCACCCCCATCTTCTTGTAGATATCCATATTGCGGAACAGGGTCTTGAACCCCCAGGCCTGATGCGGCTTGCGCACGACTTCCGGCGCGCAGGTGGTGAACTGGTCCAGAAGGAAGCGGTCCTCATAGTCATGCACATCGCAATTACCGAACAGCCGCCATGTCAGCGAGATCATATTCGCCTCGCCCATCGCCTTATAAAGGTCGGTCAGGGTGCCATCGCCGATCTTGATATTGATGAACTCGTCCACATCCATACAGATCGCCCAACCTGCCTGCTGGATGACGGGTTCGGATTCGGCGGCCTGAAGGGCGGCATGCTGGGGCTTCAGCTCGCCCCCCGGACGCCACGGGTTCTCGCGGTGCTGGACCAGCCCCTTGGCCATCAGCATGTCCAGCATCGTATCGGTGCCATCGGTGCAGTCATTGGTATAGATCAGGAAATCATCCACCCCGATCGCACGGTGATAGGCCAGCCATTCCAGAATGAACGGGCCTTCGTTTTTCATCGTGGTGACAATCGCGGTGCGACCGGCGCGCAGGGCCGCTTTGAGGGCGGGTTTGACCTTGGAGACCGGAGGCCGCACGGGCTTGTGCCCCCAGACATCCAGCGATAGCGCCAGAAGCTGTTCGTCCTCTACCAGCGAGGTCTTGGGGGCCAGCTCTGCCGCCTTGCGCCCCGGCACGCGCAGCGCCATTGCCCGCCAGAAGGGGAAGACATGCGCAGGATCGGGCTTGGCATAGGCCACACGCACCATGCGCCATGTCGCCTCCAGCCCCGCCTTTGCGGGCGCACATCCCCAGCGTGCGGTGCCGCGCCGCGCATCGAACTGGCGGCAGATATGGTCGGCGAAACATTCCGCGGCACCATTGCGCACCCGCCACGGATAGATCCGCCGCCCGACCAGCATGATCACCCCGGAAGGGGCCTCGAGGCAGGCATCGAAGGCGCCCATCCTGCCATCGGCCACGGGGGCCAGAAGGTCCGTGACATCCAGCGTCAGTACGGCGCGGGCTTCGGCCAGAAACCGCCATTTCGCAATTTCGAAGACCAGACCCTGCCCGAGGGGCGCGCGCCACGGATCGGGGGCGGGAGGCTCCATCCGGTCCTTGCCGGGGGCGTCGGGGGCAAGGAAGGGGTGGCTTTCGGGGCCCATGCCGGGCTTGCCCATCGCGACGGGGCAGTCCAGGACGATCACCACCATCTCCAGATCGCGGTCATCCAGCCCCTTGGCCAGCTGCGCCACGAAAGGCGCATCGGAAAACCGGTTGAGGATCACCGCGCCGGTGGCGGCATGCTGGTCGGCATGCCAGCTGAGCCAGTCCAGCACCGTCTCGGCGCTTTCCTCGAAACGTTGGCCGAACAGGCAGTTGCGATCGCGCAGCAGATCCCATTCCGCCTCGGCCATTGCAAGCGGGCGCATATGGGGCGGGGTGGTCGCATCGGTCTGGGTCGTGATCTGCACCGGCAGGGGGCCGTCGAGCGTGGCGCAGAGCATCGCCCCGCCAGCCACATCGCGCGTTTCGGTGATCGTGCCGCCGTCCAGATGGGTGATCTGCGCGGCCTGTGAGGGGTTGGCAAACATCGCGCGCAGATGGCGGCAGCCCTGTGCCTCCCACGTCACCGCATCCAGAAGGACGGGGCCGGTGCCCGCCTCTTCGCACGGGTCTTCTGCCAGAAGGCTGCGTCTGATCACTGATGCCATGTCGTCGTTATCCTGCGTCTCCGGCGGAGGTTTCCGCGGCCCGCCCTGTCTTCGGGGCAGTCTGTTGTCTTTGTGAAAGCACAAGCCGCAGATTTGGTTAAGGCCATTTCGGTTTTTTTTCGTATTCCGTTGGAAAATGTCACGATTTCGGGCAAGTTGAGGCCAAATTGGGGCGCCAAATTGGGGCAAGGCCCCGCCGGACTTGGCCTTCGGGTGTGATATGGCCCGTAGAATGACTGGCCTGTGGTGTGTGGGGGGATCATGCGCGAGATAGGAACGCTGTGGATCGGCGGCCGGCTGAGCTGGCTTGAAATCCTGTGTCTCAAAAGCTTTGTCGATCAGGGACAGAAAATCACGCTGTTTTCCTACGGGCCGATCGAGAATGTCCCTGACGGGGTCATCTTGCGCGACGGGCGCGAGATCCTTGCCCCAGACCCGCAGGAAGGGTTTCTGAAATACGAGCGCAAGGACAGTTTCGCACTGTTTGCCGATCTGTTCCGGCTGCATATGCTGGCCAAATGTCCGGGCATGATCTGGGTGGATACCGATGTGTATTGCCACCGCCCGCTCACATACGACAGCCCCTATGTGCTGGGCTACGAGCTGCCCGACAGCCCGCGGGTCAATAATGCGGTGCTGGCGCTGCCGGCGGGGTCTCTTCTTTTGCAGACCATGCTCGATTTCACCAAGGACCGGTTTTCCATCGCGCCGTTCCTGCCGCCCCATCTTGCCAGCAGCTATCACGAGGCGGCTGCGCGGGGCACGCCTGTGCATGTCAGCCAGCAGCCTTGGGGGATCTGGGGGCCGTTGATGGTGACCTATTTCACCCATGCTCTGGGCCTTGGCGGGCAGGTGCAGCCGATGGAGGCGTTCTACCCTGTGCCGTTCCCCGAGCGGGCCAAGCTGCTGGGCAGCGAAACGGCGATGCAGGCGCGTCTTTCCGCGCAGACCACGGGGCTGCATCTCTGGGCCTCGAACAAGCGCAGCCTCGGGCGCAATCCCCATAGCGCCCCTGCGAACGGCAGCTATCTTGAACATCTGTGCCGCAAGCACGGGCTGCGTCCCGAATTTGCCCCGATCACAGAACGCGCCAAGCTGACCTTCGAGGAAACAGGGATCGCAGCGCAAGTGCTGGCCGAAATGGGGGTCGGGGTGGTGCGGGCCTGCTATGATCTGGGCGGCATGGCACCGGGCCTCGCGCTGGCCGCGCATCGGCGGCATAATTGCGATGTGGTACTGGTGGATCTGACCCCCGAAGGGACCGCGCAAACCACGCCATCGCCCTGGGTTGCGCCCTATGTGGAATGGCTTGTCTCGCAGGGGGTGCGGCGGGATCTGGTGCGCGTCGTTCTTGACCCGTTCTTTCTGGAGCCGGACGGGTTGGCCCTTGCCACCGGCAGTTATGGCGACCAATGGCCGGTGACCGCGCTAGGGCCGCTTCTGCCGCGTCTGTTGCGCCCCGATGGGGTGCTGGTCATCGACATCCGGCGCGGATCGGGCGGGTTTCCCTATCTGCGCAAGCAGGGGGCTTTGCGGCGGCTGGAGGCGGCAGAGCCGGAGCCGGACGCCGCCATCACGCGGGCCATTTTCACGCCGCAAGCGCCAACTTCATGAGATTTAGGAAATTTTTTACGTTCTGACGGGGCGTTGGGGCAGAAATGCCTTGGAAATGTCGCACGTGCTTCGCATGATGACCGCATTTACCAAGGCAGCTGCCTTTGCGTTAATATGCATTAACAAGACCGGCATCCGGTGGCCAGGAAAGTGTAGGAAAGATGAGCAAAGACTATCAGGTTGCGGCGCTTTGGATCGGCGGCAAGATGAGCTTTCTGGAGGTGCTGTGCCTGAAAAGCTTTGTCGATGCGGGCCAGCATATCACGCTGTATTCCTACGAGCCGATCCCCAATGTCCCCGAAGGGGTGGCGATTGCCGATGCCAACGAGATCCTCTCGGCGGACCAGTTCCTGCGTCATGGCCGCACCAATTCGCCGGCGCTGCATTCGGACCGCTTCCGCTATCACCTGCTGGCCAAGCATGACCATATGATCTGGGCCGATACCGATGCCTATTGCGTCAAACCCTTCACCACCCCCACGGGGCATTTCTTTGCGTGGGAAAGCAAGGAAGGGGTGAATGGCGGCGTGCTGGGTCTGCCGCAGGACAGCGAGGCGCTTGGGCGGCTGATCGAGTTCACCAATGACGAATATGCGATCCCCACATGGTATGGCGATGACTACACCCGCGAGCTGGAAGCGGCCCGCGACCGTGGCGAGCCGGTCCATGCCGGTGACCAGCCTTGGGGCGTCTGGGGCCCGCATGGCCTGACCCATTTCCTGAAGGAAACGGGCGAGATCAAACATGCGATGCCGCAAGAGGCGCTTTATCCCATCGACTACAAATGGCGCGCCAAGATGACCCAGCCGGGCTATGACTGGCAAAAGCATATCACCGAGAAAACCTATTCGATCCATTTCTATGGCCGCCGTTTGCGGGCACGGATTAATGACAAGCATGGCGGCATCCCGAAGCCGCGCAGCTGTGTCGGCATGCTGATGACCAAACATGGCGTGCTGCCCGACGGGTCGATCCTGACAGCTGCGGCCCCCGCGCCGGTTCCGGCCCCCGAAGGCGCCAGCGGTGCGGCAGCAGAGGCGCTGCTTGCGAAAACCGGACAGACGCGCGTGGAACGGATTGCCGATCTGGGGGCCACCGCCCCCGATCTGCTGCAGGCCGCCCAGAGCCGTTTCGATTGCGATATCGACCTGATCGACCTTGCCCCCGATGGAAGCTGGCCCGCTCTGGCGACGCCCCACGCGCAGGGGGTGAAGGCGCAGCTGGTGGCCGGCGGTATTGATGGCGCGCGCATCCGTATCGTGACCCAAGCGGCAGAGGTGAAGCCCGCCGATCTGGTGCTGTCACTGGCAAGCTTTGGCGATCTGTCCAAGGTCAAACATCTAGAGCCGCTGATGGGGCGCCTGTTCCATGCCGATAGCCGGATGCTGATGGATATCCGCGCCGGTAGCGGGGCCTTTCCTTTCCTCAAGCCCTATGGCGAGAACGAGCTGATCGAGGAACAGGCGGGAAGGGGCAAGGGCAAGATCAGCCGGGTGCTCTTCAGCCCTTTTGCCCCTAAGGCCGAAAGCGATCCGGCCTGGGCAAAGATCGCGCGCGAACTGGCAGGCCCCGAGGGGTTCTATACCGATAACGGCCAGCATAGCTTTCTCTACGTGCCGCGCGGGCGCACCCTTGTGGTGACCTTCGACAATCTTGATATCGCGATGGGCAAGCGCGAGGACCGCCGCCCTTGGGGCTATAGTTTTATCGAGAAACAGGGCTGGTCGATGCTGGGGGCTATGGCGGGCGGCTGGACATGGTATCGCGACCCTTGGGTGATGGCCGAATTCGACCGGCTGGCCGCCGAGGGGTTCTTTGCCCAATTCGACCGCGTGGTGTTTTACGGTGCTTCGATGGGCGGCTATGCGGCCTGTGTCTTTGCGGCGGCCTGTCCGGGGGCGGATGTGGTGGCGATCTCGCCGCAATCCACGCTGGATAAAACCGTTGTGCCGTGGGAGACGCGCTATAAAACCGTTTGGGGGCAGGATTTTTCCGGCAAATATGGCGATGCGGCGCAGGCGAGCCTGACGGCAAACCGTGTGAGCATTCTTTATGACCCCTATGAGCCGCTGGATGCGGGCCATGTGGCGCGCTTCACCGGCGAGAATGTGGTGAAGCTGCGCGCGCCGCTGATGGGGCACAGGCTGGGGTCGTCACTCAGCCAGATGGGGATCTTGCAGCCGATCATCCTCAAGGCGCTGGAAGGGCAACTCAGCCCCAATGACTTCCATATGGCGCTGCGGGCGCGGCGGAATTTCCCGCGCTACCAGAAGGAGCTTTTCAACCGCTGCGTGGCCAAGGGCCATCTCTCGCTGGCGCGACGGCTGGGCGCGTGGGTTCTCAAACGTAATGATAACGCGGCGGTGAGGAAAGCTCTGCGCGATCTCCCGAAAACCTGATTTGAGTTTTCGCGCCCCGCGTGCAGATTGATATGTGTCAAAGTCCTCCGTCTCCTGTGGGACTAGACAAAGGTCAGGTGGATCTATCTCCCTCTAGCCGGGTTCCGGCAAGATCCACCCATTGCGGGTCAACGGGCATTCTCCCTTGCCCGATCCGAAGAAAGCGCCGCGGGTCTCCCTCCTGCGGCGCTTTAAATTTTCGTGGCGCTTCAAATTTCGGACGCGGTGGTGGTTGTGCGGCGTGTCTGTGGTCCGAGGGACGATGGTCGGCGGCGGTGCTCCGGCTTTGCGGCACAAGGTTTGCGGCACAAGGGCGGCTCTTGCTCGGGCGGCAGTCAAAGGCCGGTCGCGCATCGCTCGGCGGCGTGCCCCGTCTGGCCGCGCGCCGGTCTTGCAGCAGGCCCGCTCTACAACATACCTGTCGGGGAGGGAGCGCCGCTTATTCGGTGCCCATGCCTGCGCCTGTGCCCGTATCTGCATCGGGGGCAGGCTGCGCGTCATCCCATTTGCGCATGTAGTCGGTCTGGTAGACGCTGCCATCGCCCAGCGACCCTTCCAGCGGCTTGCGCACCACATAGAGCAGCATGACCGGCGAATTCAGCGGAAGCTGGCGGCTCAGGCGCGGGCGCTTGCCGGTGTCATTGGGGTTGGTGGTGGTGGCAAAGGCATTGGCGAAATTGGGCAGCATCGGCTGCAATTTCAGATCAAGCACCTCATAGCCCAATGTCCTCTGCCAGAAGCCGAACACCATTTCCGGCGTGATCTGGTAGAAGCCGTGGTTGATCCAGCCATTGCAGGGAGAATGCCCGATCAGCGTGCCGCCCGGGCGCAGCATGGTATTGAGATTGCGGAACGCGGTCGGCAGATCGAAGATATGCTCGCAGGTGCCGCCATCATAGACCACGTCGAAATGGTGGTGCAGCGCCTCGGGCAGGGGCTTGCTGAGATCCTGCACCAGCGAGGCCCCTTCGAAATCCGACATATCCATCGAGTCAACGGTATCGAAGCCGAGCTTGCGGATGAAATGCTCGGAATAGATCGATTGCGGGTCTTTCAGATCGGCCTCGCTCAGGCCGGGAAGATATCTGGCAATCGTGTCGGTCAATAGCTGGGCCGAAGCCCCCTTGCGCGAGCCGATCCATCGCTGGCGACCGAGCATTACGAAATTGCCGGAAAGGCGATGGGTCTTCACTGTCTCGATCAAACGGGCGCAAAGTGTGTCGGGAAGGGCCATAATGAACCTTTCAGCTAAATCTATCCTCTTGAAGTTCCTTGTGTTCGCATATCCGGCCCTAACTCTTGGTTAATGCCCCCCCCTGCGCCAATAAAAAAGCGCCCCCGTCTGGGGGGGCGCTGGTAGAACCGGTAGGCTATGGTGGGATCAGAGGATCTTGACCTGCGATCCCACGGGGCACAGCTCGAAGAGTTGCTCGACCTGTTCGTTATAAAGCCCGATACAGCCCGACGAGCTGCGACGCCCGATCTTGCGGGTGTCATGGGTGCCGTGGATGATATAGGCGGGCCAGCTGAGATACATCGCGCGGGTGCCCAAGGGGTTGTCGGGACCGGGCGGCATGTAATGCAGCGAGGGATCCTTTTCGAGCATCGATTTGGTCGGCGTCCAGTCGGGGCCGACTTTCTTGCGCACGATCTCGGTATAGCCGCGCTTGGTCAGCGCATCGGTCATCGGCACGGAGGTCGGATAGAGGCGGTAATCGGCACCGTCGACGGCCCAGTAGTGCAGGGCTTTCGAATGGGTGTCGGCGATCAGCGTCACGCGATCGAGCCGGTCGAAATGGTCCTGCCAATGGATCTCGCGGAACGCCGAGATATTGTGGCGCGACGGCGCGGCCACGATGGCCGGTTGCTGCGCCATAGGAATGTCTTGCGTCGCGGCACGTGCAATCGCGGGGGCGCAAAGCGCCGCACCACCCAAAAGCAGGGCGCTGCGCCGCGAAAGGTGACCGGAACGGTCTTGAGACATGGTGTGAACTCCCGTTCAGAATTCTGAATATGAGCAAAGTCGCATGAAAGACCCCGCTCGCTCAACTCACGCCTGCTCACGCAGATGCGATCTTCGCAGAGGTGATGTAAATGCAACTCCTACATCTACCTTCCACGAAAAACCCTCCCCGAAACACGAGGAGGGCAACCCTGCTGGCTATGGCCAATGCACAGCCTTGATCGTGTCGGACCTTATTTCGGCCCGATCATCATCACCATCTGGCGGCCTTCCAGCTTGGGCATGTTCTCGATCTTGCCCAGCTCGCCCACGTCATCCTTGACGCGGTTCAGAAGTTCGAGACCCAGATTCTGGTGTGCCATCTCCCGACCGCGGAACCGCAGGGTGACTTTCACCTTGTCGCCGCCTTCAAGGAATTTCTTCACCGAGCGCAGCTTGACCTCGTAGTCATGGACATCGGTCCCCGGACGGAACTTGACCTCTTTGACCTCGATGATCTTCTGCTTCTTGCGGGCTTCGGCTTCGCGTTTCTGCTGTTCGTATTTGAACTTGCCGAAATCCATGATCTTGCAGACCGGAGGTTTGGCATTGGGGGAGATCTCGACGAGGTCAAGCCCGGCTTCCTCGGCCATAGCAAGCGCCTTCGACGGGGTCACTACACCAACATTTTCACCTTCCGCGCCGATCAGACGAATTTCAGGGGCGCGGATCCGTCCGTTCACGCGAGGACCAGTGTCGCGGGTCGGCGGGGCATTATGGGGTCTGCGGGCTATGGCGTTAATCCTTCTGTAGCCTAAAATCAGTTGGCGCATAAAATAGGACCGCGCGCGACCGGTTTCAACCGCAAACGCACCCGCCGGTCCAAGAAACCCCAGATTCTGCCAAGGCGGGAAGCCGGATCGGGGGGTTGGCGGCGGACCGGGGCGCATCCTGTGACGGATGCGCTTTTTCTGGGCGGTCCCTGTGCCTAGGCGCTGCGGCGCAGGGCCTGCAGGGCCTCAAGGGGGGGAGACTCACCATCAGTCAGCTCGATCAGCTCATGGCGGATGTCGGGCATATCGACCAATGTGGCCAGTGCGCGGGCGACATTGCCGCGTTTGACGGTGCCATAGGGCAGGGCCAGTCCTGCCGCGATCCTGCCGTCCTCGTCTTCCGTCACCAGCGTGCCGGGGCGCAGGATGACCCAAGACAGCGCGCTGCGCACCACGGCGGCATCGGCCTCTTTCTTGACGCGCATATAATGTTCGAAATTCGGGTTCGGCTCTTTCCACCGCCCTGCTTCGGGAAAGGCGGAGACAAGGTAGAACCGGTCCACCCCCGCACGTCCCATTGCCGCCATCACCTCGCGCGGGCCCTCGCCATCGATACGCGAGGTGCGATCCAGCCCCGATCCTGCGGCCCCCGCCGAGAATATGACGATGTCATGGCCCTCGATCATCGGGGTCAGATCCTGTGCGGTAAGCTCCATCATATCGCCCAAAACGGGGCTGGCCCCCTGGGCGGTCAGTTTTGCGGCCTGTTCGGGGGTACGATGCAGGGCCGTGACCTCGTGTCCGGCCGCGATCAGCATGGGCAGAAGGCGCGCCCCAATACCGCCCGTCGCACCGATGAGAAAAATATGTGCCATTGGGAAATCCTTTCTGGTTTTTCACATCTAGGGCGCGCGGGGCGGATCGTCACCCGCTCTTGCGTTTTGCAGGCCCATAGGGGTCTATGCGCCATATAGCCGCCGGGACCGGCTCTTTCCACGCGCAGACCGCCCTCCGTGCCGGGGGCTCCAAGATCGCGCCCTATGGTGTCGAGATGTAGGGGGCGGGACGACGATGGGAAATGAAAAAGGCCCCCCGCAGCGCGGAGGGCCCTGAAAGACCGTCAGCGGGATCAGACGCCTTCGCCGACGAAGGCTTTCTCGACCACATATTCACGCGGCTCGGAATTGGCACCTTCGCGCAGGCCGAAGCTTTCGAGCACCTCCATCACGTCCTTGTTGAACGCCAGAGACCCGCAGACCATCGCGCGGTCGGTTTCGGGGTTCATCGGCGCAAGGCCCAGATCCTCAAAGACCTTGCCCGACTTCAGGTTGTCGGTGATGCGGCCCATATGGTGGAATTCCTCGCGGGTCGCGGTCGGGTAGTATTTCAGCTTGCCCTCGACCATCTCGCCGATCAGCTCGTCATTTTGCAGACCCTCGACCAGCTGCTTGCCGTATTCCAGCTCTTCAACCGTGCGGCAGGTGTGCATCATGATGACCTCGTCGAATTTCTCGTAGGTCTCGGGGTCGCGCATCAAGGACGCAAAAGGCGCAAGGCCGGTGCCGGTGGCCAAGAACCACACGCGCTTGCCCGGAAGCAGCGCATCATGGACCAGCGTGCCGACGGGTTTGGGGCGCAGGATGATCTCGTCGCCTTCCTTGATGTGCTGCAGACGCGAGGTCAGCGGGCCATCCGGAACCTTGATCGAGTAGAATTCCAGCTCTTCGTCCCAATTCGGCGAGGCAATGGAATAGGCGCGCAGCAGAGGCTTTTCCTTGCCGGTTTTCTCGTCGGTCTGCATCAGGCCGATCATCACGAATTCCCCCGAGCGGAAGCGCAAAGATTGCGGGCGCGTCACGCGGAAGGAGAACAGGCTGTCGGTCCAATGTTTGACCGAGGTCACGGTCTGCGCATCGGGAAGGGTTTTGACGGGCGGGGTTTTGGTTGCAGATTCGGTCATGGCGGTCTCGTGTTTGGTCCGGAGGGCATCAAGGAGGCGTCCGGAAAGAACATATCGAACGGGTATGGCGAAAGGCTGAACCCGAAAAAGATGGCGTTAGCGTGCTGGGGCCTGCCATAGCGCAGAGCCGCGCCTATGGCAAAGCCTGATCTTAGCCCATCAGACGGCGGCGGTAGGAATGCTCCTGCCAGTCGGCGCGGAAGATCCATTGGTCTTGCGGTTGGCGGGTGGCCAGCTCGTCCGAGATCTCGACCTCGTCAAAACCGGACCGACGCGCCATGGCGTATTGGTCGGCGATCACATGGCCACGGGCGCGCAGCCGCCCCGCAAAGCCAAGATCGCGCAACCGGCGGCCAAGGGTAAAGCCGCGCCCATCTGCAAAGGACGGGAACTCGCAGATCACCAGCTCGGCCCCTTGGGTCAGGGCCGCAAGCTGCGCCGGATCGGTATCCGAGGGCAGCACCACCGGCGCGCCCGTGAAATCATCGGCATGAAAGCCGTCATCGCGTACAATCTTGCTCATGCGACGGTTTCTCCTTTGGAGGTTTCGTCAATTACCTTGCCATCGGGGCCCACACGCACGGCCTTGCCGCCGATGAAATGGATCCCGCATTCGGTTTTGGATTGCCCGCGCCAGCGGCCAGCGCGGGGGTCTTCGCCCGGTTTCACGGGGCTGGTGCAGGGGGCGCAGCCGATGCTGGGATAGCCCTTGGCCACCAGCGGATGTTTCGGCAGGCGGTTCTGGATCATATATTCCTGCAGATCCTCGCGCGTCCAATGCGCCAGCGGATTGATCTTCATGCGGGTAGGGGTCTCTACCTCGAAGAAGTCGATCGCCGCACGGGTCCCCGACTGGTAGCGCTTGCGCCCCGTGATCCATGCGTCAAACTTGCTGAGTGCGCGTTCCAGCGGCACCGTTTTGCGTAAGGTGCAGCAGGCATCGGTGTTGAACTGATGCAACGTGCCATCGGGGTCCTCGAAATCGAGGTCCTTCTGGTCGGCCGTGATCACCTGCACACCGGTCAGACCCAACTTCTCGGCCACCTCTTTCTGGTAGTCGAGCGTTTCCTGAAACAGCATATGCGTGTCGATGAACAGCACAGGCGTCGCCGGACGGATCAGCGACACCATATGCAACAGCACCACCGATTCCGCCCCGAAAGACGAAACCATCGCCACATCGCCCGTGTCATGGTCATCCAGCGCTTTTTCCATCACGGTGATGGCGGCATGGTGCTTGTAGCGGCTGTTCAGCCCTGCAACGCGGTCCTCGATCGAGGCCCAGCCGTCACGCGGCATTCTTTTTAGCTGCGTCTCCATACAGCGCCTCCTTGAAAGGTTCGGCACCAAGGCGCCGATAGGCCGCGAGGAAGGTCTCGTCCGTGGAGTTGCGTTTCTCCAGATAGGTCTTCAACAGACGCTCGACCGCAGGCACCACCTCGTCATAGGCGAAACCGGGGCCGGTGCGCTCGCCGATAGCGGCGGTTTCGGTCGCATCGCCGCCCAGCGTGATCTGGTAGTTCTCGACGCCCGCACGGTCGAGCCCGAGGATGCCGATATGGCCCACATGGTGGTGACCGCAGGCATTGATGCAGCCCGAGATCTTGATCTTCATCAGACCGATCTCGTCTTCCAGATCCAGCTCTTTGACGCGCAGCGCGATCTGCTCGGCCACGGGGATCGAGCGGGCTGTCGCAAGCGCGCAGTAATCCATGCCGGGGCAGGCGATGATATCCGAGGTCAGCCCCGCATTGGCCGTCGCCAGACCCGCCTTGGCAAGCGCGGTAAACAGCGCCGGAATATCGCCCTTGGCGACATGCGGCAGGATCACATTCTGCTCGTGGCTGATGCGCAGCTCGCCATAGCCATATTGATCGGCCAGATCGGCCATCAGGCGCATCTGCTCGCCCGTCGCATCGCCCGGCGTCTTGCCGTGCTCTTTGAGCGAGATCACCACCGAGAGATGGTTCTCGACCTTATGGGCATTGGTATTGCGGTTGACCCAACGCGCCAGCGCCGGATCAACCGCCACAGCCGCCTCCAGTGAGGAAGGGTCGGTGTTCTTGAAGGCGGGCGGGGCGAACTGGCGTTCGAGATCGGCCAGAACCTTCTGGTCATAGCCCGAGAATTTCGCGCGAATCTTGGCGAATTCCTCATTGACCAGCTCCCGCATCTTCTCGATCCCGTTCTCGAAAACGGTGATCTTGATGCGGGCCTTATATTTATTGTCGCGGCGACCGATGATGTTCCAAGTGGAGACCACTGCCTCCAGATAGGGCAGCAGATCGGCCTTGGGGATGAAATCGGTGATCACCTGACCGATCATCGGCGTACGGCCCAAACCGCCGCCCACAAGAATGCGGTAGCCCTGTTGGCCGTCCTGTTCGACCAGCTCCACCGCCAAGTCATGCACCTTCAGCGCCGCGCGGTCATGGGTCGAGGCACCAACGGCAATCTTGAACTTGCGCGGCATGAACTGGAACTCGGGGTGGTCGGTGGACCACTGGCGGATCAGCTCGGCTGTGGGGCGCGGGTCGGCGATCTCGTCGGTGGCAGCACCGGCGAAATGGTCCACAGTGGTGTTGCGGATCGTATTGCCCGAGGTTTGGATCGCATGCATCTGCACATCGGCCAGCGCGTCAAGGATATCGGGGATATCCTTCAGCTTGGGCCAGTTGAACTGGATGTTCTGACGGGTGGTGAAATGGCCATAGCCCTTGTCGAAGCGATCGGCAATCATGCCCAGCTGGCGCATCTGGTCCGAGCGCAGCGTGCCATAGGGGATCGCAATCCGCAGCATATAGGCATGCAACTGCAGGTAGACGCCATTCATCAGGCGCAGCGGCTTGAATTCATCCTCGGTCAGCGAGCCGTCGATGCGGCGGGCCACCTGAGCACGGAACTGCTTGCAACGCTCGCGCACGAAAGCTTCGTCGAAATCGGAATAGGTATACATCGCGCGCTCCTGTTACTGGCTGGCTGTTTCGGCTTGCTTGCCGTGGAAGTAGTTCGACGGACCGCGGGTCCGGAAGGCTTCGCGGAAATGGGTGGGCTCGGGGCCGTTCTCCCCCATCTTCGCATCGGCCAGATAGGGGCCGACGGCGATCTCCGGCTGGCCTTGGGCCACCAGCATCCGCATTTCGGCGATGGTCTCGTCCTCGATGAATTCGGCCTGCGCATGGTCGCGCACCCAAGACCCGTCGGCGGCGAGATAGATCACATCGCCTTCCATCAGATCATTGGCGGTCAGGACTTTCGGCGTGAATTTACGTGCCATCAGAATGCCTCCTCACGGGCTTGCTCTCGGGCGTGATGATCTGGCTGGTGAAGATCGGTAAGGGTGTGGGTCTTTGTCGAAAGGCGGGGCGCAAGGCCCAGAAGGATAATGGCGGGCCCCACACAACACCCGGCCACCTCGGGCAGGGTTGCAAGGGTCGCGGCCCAGATTTTCTGTTCGGTCTGGGCGACATTCTCGACCAGTGTCACGGGCGTTCGGGCCGAGGCCCCGTGCATCATCAGGCGGCCCTGAATGAATCGGGCGGCTTTCTTGCCCATATAGATGGCTGCGACCGCGCCGGGAAGGGCCAGACGCGCCCAATCGGAATCCGTATAGCCTTTGGTGTCATGGCCGGTCAGGAAGTTCAGCTCGGAATTGCGGCCCCGCTCTGTCAGGCTCTGGCCGATCGCCGCCGTCGCGGCAGAGGCCGAGGTGATGCCGGGCAGAACCCTGAAGCCGATGCCGGCCAGTTCGAGCGCGGTGATTTCCTCGTTCATACGGCCAAAAATCGACGGATCGCCGGATTTCAGCCGCAGGACCCTGCGTCCCTGAAGGGCAAACCCCAGCAGCAGGCTGGTGATATCGGTCTGATCCATACTGGGGCCGAAGCCGCGTTTGCCGGTCTCGATCCGCGTGGCCTGCGGGCCGATCAGCGCCAGCACCTCCGGCCCGACCAGCGCATCATGCAAGACAACATCCGCCTCGGCCAGTGCCCGCGCCACCGCCAGCGTCACATGCTCGGCAGACCCCGGACCCGCACCGGCAAAGGTGACAAGGGGGGGCATCTGGGCGTTTGACGGGCTGTGAGACATTTGCATAGACCTCTGGCTTTCAGGCTGTAATATAGGAAATTATTCCCCTGTGGCGCTATGGGGTCTTGCGAATAAGGATGTATGTTCGTAAGCCAAATAAACTTGGAACGTATGTTCCGTTCACCGGAGGTTGGGCGAATGTCAGTCCGTATTGACGACATGGATCGGAAAATTCTTTCTCAGCTCCAGCTGGATGCGAGCCAATCGCTGGATGATATCGCGCGCAAGGTCGGCTCGTCGAAGACGCCCGTGTGGAATCGTATCCGCAAGATGCGCGAGGCGGGGATCATCGGCCAGCAGACTGCCATTCTGGACCCCGAAGCCCTTGGTTTCGATGCCTGTTTCTTCGTATTGATCCGCACCTCGGAACACGAGGCCGACTGGCAGCAGAAGTTTCTGGCCGCCCTGCGGGCGCGCCCCGAGGTGATGGAGGCCCACCGGCTGGCGGGCGATATCGACTATATCCTGAAGGTGCGCGTGCAGAACGCCCGTGCCTATGACGCCTTCTATCAGGCGCTGATCTCCGAGGTGAAGGTGCATAATGTCACCGCCCTCCTGTCGATGGAAGAGATCAAGAATACCACCATGCTGCCTTTATAATCAGGGGGCCGTTACATAGGTGCCGGCCCGCGGGGAGGTTTCCTGCGCCGGATTTTTTCCTGCGGCAAAGCGATCCCGCATTTGCCGGTTCTGGCGCTAGTAATGCACCTTCAGCGTATTCAGCCCGTGGAAGGGATAGAGGTCGGCATAGGCAGGCGGCTCGGTCAGCGTCAGGCGGGGCAGACGTTGGATCAGCACTTTCAGCGCAATCTGCATCTCCATCCGTGCCAAGGGGGCTCCCAGACAGAAATGGGCGCCCGCACCGAAGGCATGATGCGGCTTGCCCGGACGCTGTGGGTCGAAGCGGTCGGGGTCATACCAGATGGCGGGATCACGATTGGCCCCTGCCAGCAAAAGCCCGATCCGCTCCCCGCGGGCAAAGACCTGCGTGCCGATTTCCATATCCTCTTTCACCCAGCGCAGGAACAGATGCAGCGGCGGGTCGAACCGCAGGGCCTCTTCCACAAGCGCGGCAAGGGCGGGCGCGTTGTCTGCGGCCTCCTGTGAGGCGGCCCAAAGCTGGGGCTGGCGCAAAAGCTGTGCCAGCGCATTGCCCAGCGAGTGCACCGTCGCCTCGTGTCCGGCATTCAGCAGCAGGATCGCGGTCGACAGGATTTCGGCCTCGCTCAGCCCGCGATCCTCATCGGTTTCCGTTGCCAGTAGCGCCGAAAGCAGGTCATCGGCGGGGCTGAGGCGGCGTTTGGCCATCTGCCCGCGCAGGAAGGCGCCAAATTCCAGACTGGCCGCGACGGCGGCGGTTTCGACCTCGGGGCTACGGCGCGCCTGATACATCCCCACCATCGCATGCGACCAGCGCAGCAGGTCGGGGGCGGTGGCGTCGTCCAGCCCCAGAAGGCGGGCGATGATGATGGCGGGCACATGCTGGGCATAATGGGGCAGCAGGTCGCACCCGCCTTCGGGCAGCGCGTCGATCAGCTGATGGCACAGCGCCTCGATTTCGGGGGCCAAGGCCGCGATCCGCCGTGAGGTGAAGGCCCGTAGCACCTGCGCGCGCAATTTGGCATGGGGCGGGCCGTCAAGTTCCAGCATGCTATGCGCTTCGAGATCATAGAAGGGCGCAAGATGGGCGGCGGGCGTGGTGCCGAAACCGGCAGGGGCCGCGCGGCCCAGACGTCGGTCGCGCAAACAGCCACCGACCACGGTGGAATGCGCGGTGACCGGCAGGCCCCAATCCTCCCAGAAGACCACCCGTCCGGCCTGCCTGACACGGTCGTAAAACAGGTAGGGCGCCTGCACGAAGGCGGGATCGCGCGGCGATTGCTGGAGGCGGGGCAGAGAGCTGGGCAGGGAGCTGGGCGCTGTCATCGGGCCATTAAGCGCGGGCTTCGGGGAAATGGCAAGCCATGCAAACGGTTGACACATGCCCTTCTGCGCCGGATGACAGATTCATGCAAAACACAGTCGCGCCTTTTTTGTCGAAGAAACACCTGCGTCGGGGGGCAGGGCTGTTGCTGGCGGTGACGGCCCTGATCTGGGCATCCGTCTCGGTCTGGTATCACGCGGCGGATCGGGGCATGGCGCAGGCCCGCGCCCGTGGGCAGGCCGATCTGCGGCTGGCCTCCGACCGGCTGGTGGCCGCGCTGTCGCAATATCGCGAGGATGCGGTGCTGGCGGCGGATCATCCCTATGTGCGGGCCTTGGCGGCGGGGGACGGGGTCTGGTCGGCGCAGGAAGTGGCGCAGACCCTGCAACGGTTTGCCGATCTGGCGGGGGCCGAGCATCTGGTGCTTTTGCGTCCCGACGGGCGGGTGCTGGCCGCGCCCGAAGGCACCCCTGACCGTCTGCCGATGACGGAAGATGTCGCGCGGGCGGCGCAGGGGGCTTTGGGGCGGTTCCACGGCGTGGAGGGGCGCGGCACACATCGCATCTTCGCCTTTGCCGCACCGGTTTTTGCCACCCGCCCCGCGCGGGGGCGGCAGGTGGTGGGCATCGTCCGGCTGACGCTTGATGCCGAAACGGTCGAGGCGACGGGGCGGGGCGATCCGCTGCCGGTCTGGTTCAGCGATGATCAGGGGGTGGTGTTCACGGCCAACCGTGCGGGGCTGATTTTCCGGAGGGCGGCAGATGCGGGGCCCGCCGATCCGCGGATCTATCCTGCCAATGTGCCTTTCGTGACGGTGCCTGTCCGCGAGCGGGTGATTGCGGGGCAGACCATTCTTTGCACCCCGCAATGCGCCTTGCCAGTGGTGCTGGATCTGCCGGTGATCGGGCTGACGGGGCATGCCGAGGTGCCGGTGGACCCGATCCTGCATGAGGCGCGGGTGCAGATGTTTGTCGTGGCGCTGGCCATGCTGGCGATCGGGGCGCTGTTTGTCACGCTTTGGGCGCGCAGGCAGGCGCTGGCCGACCGTCTGGCCAGCGAGGCCGCGCTGAATGCCGCGCTGGAAAGCCGTGTGGCCCTGCGCACGACAGAGCTGCGCGAGGCCAATGCTGCGCTGCTGCGCACACAGGCCGAACTTGTTCAGGCCGGAAAACTGTCGGCCTTGGGCCAGATGTCGGCAGGGATCAGTCACGAGCTGAACCAGCCTTTGATGGCGATTGGCTCTTTTGCCGAGAATGCCGGGATTTTTCTGGCGCGCGGGCAACAGGATCGGGCGTGCGACAACCTGCGCCGCATCGGCGAGATGTCGGACCGGATGGGGCGCATCATCCGCAATCTGCGGGCCTTTGCCCGCCCCGAGACCGAGCCTGCCTCGCCCGTCGATATGGCGCGTGTGATCGAGACGGCGCTCGAGATTGCGGCGTCGCGGCTGGCGGGGGTGCCGCTGGACTGGGCGGGGCTTGATCAGCCGGTCTGGGTGATGGGGGGCGAGACGCGGCTGGCACAGGTGGTGGTCAATCTGCTGTCGAATGCCGTCGATGCCTGTGCGGGGCAGGACCGGCCGCAGATTCGCATGAGACTGTGCGCGCAAGGCGGTCTGGTCAGGCTGGAAGTGCAGGATAACGGGCCGGGCATTGCCGATCCCGAGCGGATGTTCGACCCGTTCTATTCCACCAAAGAGGTGGGGACGAATGAAGGAATGGGGTTGGGGCTGTCGATCTCTTACCGCATCGTGCAGAGTTTCGGGGGCACGCTTACAGGGACCAATCTGCCGGATCCGGCGCGGGGCGCGATGTTTACGCTGACCCTGCGACAGCCTGATACGGAGACCGATAGGGAGGACGGAAATGGGAACGGTCAATAAGGTGCTTCTGGTCGATGATGACCGTGCCGTACGCGAGGCTCTGTCTCAGACCATCGAACTGGCCGATCTGGAGCCGGTCGCGGCGGGCAGTTTTATCGAGGCGAAAGACCATCTGACGCCAGAGTTCGCGGGGATCGTGGTCAGCGATATCCGCATGCCGGGGCGCGACGGGTTCTTCCTGCTGGAATATGTGCGCGGGCTCGACCCCGAATTGCCGGTGATCTTGCTGACGGGCGAGGGCGATGTGCCCTCGGCTGTGCGCGGTATGACGGGGGGGGCGTTCGACTTTCTGGAAAAGCCCTGTGCGCCGCGCGACCTGCTGGCGGTGGTCGAGAAGGCGATGAAAACCCGTGCCTTTGTCATGGAAAACCGCGCCTTGCACCGCGAGGCCCGCAAGGGCGATGCGGCCGCAAGGATGCTGGTGGGCCATTCCGAGGTGGCCGAACGCCTGCGCGACGCCTGCCGTCTGGCTGCGCGTTCGGGCGCGGAGGTGCTGGTGACGGGCGCGCCGGGGGCCGGAAATTCCAAGGCTGCCGAGGTGATCCACCTGCTCTCGGCTGCGGCACAGCGCCCCTTCGAGAAACGTTCGGCGGCGGGGCTTGCCCCCGAGACGCTGGAACAGGCCTTTGCCACAGCCGATGGCGGCACGCTCTATCTCGACGAGATCGCGGATCTGCCGCAGCCGGTGCAGTTCACATTGCTACAGCTTCTGGAAACCCAGCCCGCCACGCGGCTGATTGCGGGCACCTATCGCGACCTCGAGGCCGAACGCGATGCGGGGCGTTTCCACCCCGATCTCTACTGGAAGCTGGATGTGCTGCGGGTGCGGGTGCCCGCGCTGGCCGAGCGGCCCGAGGATATTCCGGTGCTGTTTCGCCATTATGTGCGACTGGCCTGCGAGAATTCGTCGCTGGCCATGCCCGATATCCCGCAGCTCTATCTGCAAGGGCTTGCCGCGCGCGATTGGCCGGGCAATGCCCGCGCGCTGATGTCGGAGGCGATGCGCTTTGCCATGGGGCTGAGCGGCACCGAGCAGGCCGAGGCCGAGCCGGGCCTGACCGAGCAGATGGCCCAACTGGAGCGCGGCATTCTGGTCAATGCGCTGGAGCGCCATAATGGGCGGGCCTCGGATGCGGCCAAGGCCCTGAAACTGCCGCGCAAGACCTTCTATGACAAGCTCGCGCGCCACGGCCTAAAGCCCGAGGATTATCGGCTGTGACAGATCACGCGGATGTGCGGAATTTCGCACCACTCTGAAACGAGGCTGTGCGATTTGTCGCACAACTTCATGGGCATGCTTGGGGATATTTGCCGCAAGTATCTGTATTTATGTGATTTATTGTTTTATGCATATCTGTATTGCGAAGGGTGCATGGCAATCTCCATTCTGTGTCTCATGGAGAGGGGCGCGACATCGCGCCATATGGATCTGGGAGGAGCCCCCATGAAAGTTACCAAAGCCGTCAAGGCCTTCGCGCTGGCATCGACTGCCATTATCGCCACCGCAGGTCTGGCTAATGCTGCCTGTGATGACGGCGAGATGGTCATCAAGTTCAGCCATGTGACCAATGCCGACAAACACCCCAAGGGGATCGCGGCGGCGGCCTTTGCCGAGCGCGTGAACACGGAAATGAACGGGAAGGTCTGTGTCGAGGTCTACCCGAACTCGACGCTGTATAACGACGATCAGGTGCTAGAGGCGATGCTGCAGGGCGATGTGCAGATGGCGGCACCGTCGCTCTCGAAATTCGAGACCTTCACCAAGGTGTTCCGCATTTTCGATCTGCCCTTCATGTTCAAGAATATGGATGCCGTGGAAGAGTTCCAGCAATCGCAAGCCGGTCAGGATATGCTGGCGTCGATGGAACGCCGCGGCCTGATGGGACTGGCCTTCTGGCATAACGGTCTGAAGCAGTTCTCGGCCAACAAGCCGCTTCTGCTGCCGAGCGATGCGAAGGGTCTGAAATTCCGTGTGCAGCCCTCGGACGTGCTGGTGGCACAGATGAAGGCGCTGGATGCCAGCCCGCAGCCGATGGCCTTCAAGGAAGTGTATGGCGCGCTGCAGACCGGCGTTGTGGACGGGCAGGAAAACACCTGGTCGAACATCTACGGCCAGAAGTTCTACGAAGTGCAGGATGGCACGACCGAAACCAACCACGGTCTGCTTGACTATATGGTTGTCGTCTCGACCGACTGGTGGGACAGCCTCGATGGCGATATCCGCGACCAGCTGGCCACCATCATGGCCGAAGTCTCGGCAGACCGCAATGCCGCCATCGCGCAGGTCGATGCCGATAACCGTCAGGCGGTCATCGATGCAGGGGCCGTGGTGCGCGAACTGACCGACGAGCAGCGTCAGGCATGGGTGGATGCGATGAAACCCGTCTGGGCGCAGTTCGAGGGCGATGTCGGCGCCGATAACATCGCGCTGGCGCAGGAAATCAACGCCAAGCACTAAGCTGGAACGGCCCGAGCGGCCATCACTCACGGGTTCCAGCGAAGGCTCCGCGCGCCATGTGCGGGGCCTTTCTCGGGCCATGCCCGATCACCCGATCATCACCAATTCAACAGGGGGCAGGGATATGTCTTCCCATGACACCACGCCAAAAGGCCCGTTTGGCGCCTTTATCGACGCGCTGGAAGAAAACGCGATCGCCTTTATTCTGGGCGCGATGACCTTGATCACTTTCGTCAATGTCGTGCTGCGCTATGTCTTCAACGCCTCGTTGATCTGGGGGCTTGAAGTGGTGCTGATCCTCTTTGCATGGCTGGTTATTCTGGGGGTGTCCTATGCCTTCAAGAAAACCGCGCATCTGGGGGTGGATGTGATCACCAATATGCTGCCTGCGCGCGGCAAACGCCTGCTGGCGGTGGTCTCGGCGCTGTGCTGCCTGCTTTACGCGATTTTCCTGCTGAAAGGCGCGTGGGATTACTGGGCTCCCTATGCGGGCCTTGACCAGACCTCGGGCCATTGGTTCCCCACCGGCTTCGAGAAAACCCGTGACCGCGCGTGGTATGAAACCGATCAAGTGCCGATGCTGGAGATTTTCCGCTGGCTCGAGCCGCTGATCAATCAGGGCGAAGCCTATGACAAGCTGCCCCGCGTCATCCCCTATTTCATCCTTCCCTTCGGTGTGGCGCTGATCACCCTGCGCATCCTTCAAGCCCTGATCCGCGTGATCAAAGGCACCCAAGACAGCCTGATCGTCAGCCATGAAGCCGAAGACGACGTCGACCGCGTGGCACAGATGAACGCCACCGCTGCCGGTAAGGAGTAACCCCAATGGAAGTCATTCTGCTCTTTGCGGTCATCGTGGGCCTGCTTTTGCTGGGCGTGCCGATTGCGGTCTCGCTGGGCCTCAGCTCGATCCTGTTCCTGCTGGCCTTTTCGGAAACTTCGCTGGCCTCGGTCGCACAATCGCTCTATCAGGCGATGGCCGGTCACTACACGCTGCTGGCAATCCCCTTCTTCATCCTCGCCTCCAGCTTCATGTCCACCGGCGGCGTTGCCAAACGGATCGTGCGCTTTGCCATCGCCTGTGTGGGCCACTTCCACGGTGGTCTGGCAATCGCGGGGGTCTTTGCCTGCATGATCTTCGCGGCCCTGTCGGGCTCGTCGCCCGCAACCGTTGTGGCCATCGGCTCGATCGTGATCGCGGCGATGCACCAGATGGGCTATACCAAGGACTTCGCCGCAGGTGTCATCTGTAACGCGGGCACGCTGGGCATCCTGATCCCGCCGTCGATCGTGATGGTGGTCTATGCCTCCACCGTCGAAGTCTCGGTCGGGCGCATGTTCCTTGCAGGCGTCATCCCCGGTATCCTCGCGGGCCTGATGCTGATGGTCGCGATCTATATCTTCGCCCGTATCCGCAAAATGCCCAAAGGCGAATTCGCCGGCTGGGGCGAGATCGGCTCGGCCTTTAAAGACGCCTTCTGGGGCCTGATGCTGATCGTCATCATCATGGTCGGTATCTACGGTATCCCCGGCGTGACCGGCGCGATCTTCACGCCGACCGAGGCCGCAGCCGTCGCCTCTATCTACGCATGGATCGTCGCGAACTTCATCTATAAGGACATGGGCCCGCTCAATGACGGCGAGACCAAGAAAGCCGACCTCCTGCACCGCCCCTATGCGCTGGTCACGGCTCTGTGGCACAAGGACACCCGCAAAACTCTCTTCGAGGCAGGCAAGCTGACCATCACGCTGATGTTCATCATCGCCAATGCGCTGATCCTCAAACACGTCCTCACCGATGAGCAGATCCCGCAGAAAATCGCCAATGCGATGCTCTCGGCAGGCTTCGGCAAGATCATGTTCCTCGTGATCGTCAACCTGATCCTGCTGATCGGTGGCCAGTTCATGGAACCCTCGGGGCTCATCGTGATTGTCGCACCGCTGGTCTTCCCGATCGCAATGGAACTGGGCGTCGACCCGATCCATCTGGGCATCATCATGGTGGTAAATATGGAAATCGGCATGATCACCCCGCCGGTCGGCCTCAACCTCTTCGTCACTTCGGGCGTGGCGGGCATGTCGATGATGCGGGTGGTGAAGGCGGCCCTGCCATTCCTTGGCGTGCTCTTCATCTTCCTGATCATGATCACCTATATCCCGTGGCTCTCGACCTATCTGCCCACCACCTTCATGGGGCCTGAAACGGTCATCAAATAGAGCCTCCACCCAACGAAGAAAGCCGCCCCTCGGGGCGGCTCTCACATTTTCGCTTTCCAGCTGCTGAAAATATCCCGGGGGAATTGGCCGCAGGCCAAGGGGGCAGAGCCCCCATTTTCAGCGCCCCCGATCAGGCCTCAATGCCCGCCGTCTCCAAAGCCGCAATGATCGCGCCGAAGTCACGGGCCTTCAGGCTCGCGCCGCCAACCAGCGCCCCATCCACATTGGACACCGCAAAAATCTCCTCGGCATTCGACGGCTTCACCGAGCCGCCATAAAGCAAGCGCATGCCCTTGGCCTCTTCGCCAAAGGCTTTGCCCAGCGTCTCGCGGATGAAATCATGCACCTCGGCAATCTGCTCCAGCGTCGGCGTGCGACCGGTGCCAATGGCCCAGACAGGCTCATAGGCGATGACCGTGTTCAAAGCCGTCGCGCCCTCGGGGACCGATCCCGCAAGCTGCGAGCCAATCACCTCCAGCGTGCTACCCGCATCGCGCTCGGCCTCGGTCTCGCCCACGCAGATCACCGCCGTCAGACCCGCCGCATAGGCCGCCAGAGATTTCGCCGCCACATCCGCATCGCTTTCACCATGATCGGCGCGGCGCTCGGAATGGCCCAGAATAACGGCCGAGGCGCCGGCGTCTTTCAGCATCTGTGCCGAGATATCGCCCGTATGCGCCCCCGAGGTCTTCGCATGGCAATCCTGACCGCCCATCGCGATCCGGCCCGCAGCCGCCTCGGCCATCGGCGCCAGAAGCGTCGCAGGCGGGCAGATCAGCACATCGCAGTCCGCGCCCGAATGCGCCTCCACCAGCGCGGCAATCTCGGCCAGATCGGCCTTCAGCCCGTTCATCTTCCAGTTTCCGGCGGCTAGTTTCCGCATGCTGTCCTCCTCGATAACGCAAGTCGCGCCCAGACTAGGTCAGGGCGCGGGCAGGGGAAAGGGGCCATGCGGCAGGATCGGCGCGGTTAGCGCTAGAAGCGTCAGCCTTTCAGGCGCGGCACGCCATCCTCGGGCTGTGTCTCGGCGCTAAGTTCGCCAATGTCCTTGAATTTGATGGATTCTCCGCAGCCGCAGCTTTCCGCCACATTCGGATTGCGGAATTTGAACCCCGATTCGAGAAGGCCCGCTTCGTAATCGATTTCGGTGCCGATCATGAACATCTGTGCGGTGGGCGCGATCAGCACACGGGCCGCACCTTCCTCGATGACCATATCCATCGGTCCCGCTTCCTGTGCGATTTCCATCGTATATTCCATGCCTGCACAGCCGCCTTTCTTCACGCCGATGCGGAAACCGGCGGCATTCTCGCGGCTCATGAGCTTGGCGATGTGCTTGACGGCGGCGGGGGTCATAGTGACAGCGGGCTGCCCGGGAATACCAAACATGGGATGCTCCTTCGATGAAGCTGTAATTTAAGGGCTATGCTGCGGGATTCCAAGGGCCGGAATGCCGATAGGGGGCAGATGCGCCAACAGGCCCAGCGTCAGATATGCACAGGCAATCGCCCAGCCGAACGAGGCCAGCGTGCCGATGATCACATATTCATTGGCAGCATTATGGTCCGGCCCGCCCTTGGCCTCGAAGCGCAATATGGATTTGGCGGCGATCAGAAAGCCGATCCCCTGTGGCTGGCCGGTCAATATCAGCACGAAAATCAGAGCGCGTTCCAGAAGGCCGATCAGTTGACCGCCTTTCGGCAGCCCCCCTTGGGGTGCACGTTCGGCGAGCGGCTGAATCAGCGCGCCAATCACGAAGCCGCCCATGCGCACGGTCAGCACCGCCCCCGCCACAAGCGCGAAAACCGTCGGCAAATAGGGTGCCAAACCGCTTTGGGTTTTCATCCAAAGCGTGTGTGCCCAAAGATCGGGCAGGGTTAGTGCCAAGGCGCAGATCACCAGCCAATGCGCGGCCTGATCGGCCAAGAAGACCCGCAGTGCCGTGCCGCGCAGCCTGGGCTTGAGGGCGTCGATCAGAAAATGGCTGGCCAAGATGGCGACGAAGGCCAGCGCGCCCTGCGCGTCAGGCGCGGGCAAGAGCAGGGCGAGCAAAAGCGCATGAACCGCCCATGTGGCGCGCCAATGCGGGCAGGCGGCGGGCCAGCGGGCCAGACGCTTTCTTTTCGGCCATCTTTGCGCTTTGAAAGACGAAATCCCCCAGCAGATGGGCAAGGAGAAGTGCTGCGAGACTGGCGGCGATCATGCGGCCTCCCATTGGGCCAAGGCCTCGGATATCGGGCCGAACCCCGCGCCTTGCAGGGCTTGCGCCACCGCCTGACGGGATTTGCCCAAGGCCTCCGCCGTGGCCTGTTGCGAGGGCGCGGGCAGGGCCAGCATCTCGCGCAGGGTCTCGGCCTGTTTCTGCGTCCAGCTCTTGCTGAGCGCATCGGCCAGCCGCACCGCAGCCGACCATGCGCCCCCCGCAGCATGGTGGAGTTCGGCCCCCGTTATCGCGTCCAGCAACCGCCCCGAGGCCACAAAACCCGCCCCCTGTGCGGCATTCAGATCGCCATTTTCGGGGATCACGCCCGCGCCCCGCGCCATCGCGATACGGGTGTCCAGCATCGGGTTCACCGCGCGCAGGCTGGCGCGGACCAAAAGCGCCAAGCGCAGGTCCAGAAGCGCGGCCTCACAGGCCATCTGCCAGCCATCCCCTCGGTGACGGCTGATCCAGACCGCTTCGGGAACCGCCTCGGCCACGCATTCCAAAGCAGCAAGCCCCGTCTCGATCAAGGCGGGGGGCAGGTCGGAAGAGCCGACAATATCACCTGTGAGAACCGCATAATCCATCTGCAAGCATTATCGCTTGCTTTTGGCTTTGTGCAAGTGATTTTGCTTGCGTATCGGGTTACATGAAGCCCAGTTCGAGGCGCGCCTCGTCCGACATCATATCCATGCCCCATTGCGGATCGAAGGTCATTTCCACATCGACCGATTTGATCCCCTCGACGCAGGAAATGGCATCCTGCACCCAACCGGGCATCTCGCCTGCCACCGGGCAGCCGGGTGCGGTGAGGGTCATGATGATCTTCACGTCATCCTCGTCGGTGATCTCGATCGTGTAGATCAGGCCCAGATCATAGATATTCACCGGAATTTCGGGGTCGAATACGGTCCGGCAGGCCGCCACGACCGAATCATACATGGGGTGGTCAATGGTCGAAGGCTTGATCAGAGGGGTGCCTTCCATCGGTGCGTCTTGCGTGGTTTCGGACGTCATTGGCGTTTCCCCGATATGGATGCGAATAGTTGAGTGATGATATAAGGATTGGCAACGGCTTCGTAAAGTGCGCAGACGAACACATCCTTTCCTGCTGTTCCGCCTATGGCGCCGGTAGGGCTCAGTTCAGGAAGAAGCGCGAGAAAATAGGCGCGGCGGCGGCCCCGATGGCGCGCGCGTTATGTCCGGTTCTGGCTTCCAGCACATCGGGCGGCAGCAGGCCGTTCATATCGAGCGCCGCCAGCTTTTCGCGAACCTGCCGCACCAGCTCTGCGCGGACCTCTTCGGGGAAGGCGCCGTCAATGACGATGGCCTGAAAATCCACCACCGCGCAGGATTCGCGGGCCGCCTGCGCAATGGCATGGGCGCTGCGGTCCAGCCAAGGGCCCAAAAGCGTGTCATAGGGGGTCCAGTCCTGCGGCATCTGCCACATGGCGCCCGCATCCATCCCGTTGCTGCGGATGGCCGCCTCCAGCAGGAAGATCGATGCTTCATCGCGCAGCGTCGCCAATGTGCCCTGTGTCGAAAGAATGCGCAGCGCTCCCAGCATGCCGGCATTGTGGCGGTTGCCCTCGACCACGGTGCCGTTAAGGGAAATGCCTCCGGTCAGGAACGACCCGAGAAAGACATAGGCAAAATCGGCGACCTCGCGCCCGCGCCCGTAATTCTGCTCGGCGCAGCAGGCGGCGGTGCCGTCATTGATCAGGCTGACGGGCAGGGGGCTGAACCGCGCAACATCGTCAATAAGCTGGCAGCCGACCCATTCGGGAAACCGTGCCGCCGCCAGCGGCTGGTTGTCGACGGCGCGCCACAGATCCAGCGGCGCGGTGATGCCGATGCCACAAAGACGCTGGCGTTGTGCGGGGGACAGTTGCTGGGACATCTTCGCGATGCCGTCGCGCAGGAATTGCAGGATCAGCTGCGGCGTCGGGGCGGCATAGGTGGACTGGCCCTGCGCCAGAACCTGCCCGTCCAGCGCCATCATCACCAGATCCGAAGTGCGGTGGCCGATTTTCAGGCCAAAGCTGATGGCCCCGTCGGGATTGATGCCCATTGGCAGCGACGGCTTGCCGACACGCCCGCGCTGCGGTGTGCCGCGCAGCAGGAACCCGTCGGTTTCCAGCTTGCGCAGAATGGTCGAGACGGTCTGGGCGGAGAGGTCGATTCTCTTGGCGATCTCGGCCCCGGGCAGGGCCCCGTCGCGATGGATCAGGCTGAGCACCAGCCGTTCATTATGCGCGCGCACACCGGTATGGTTCACGCCGAGGCGTTGCCCGATAAAGTCGCCAGCCTCCATGAGGTCCCCCATTCCGTGCTCTCCGGATTTACGCCTGCGCAGGCCTCCGGTGATCACTGCACCAGAATTTTGCTCTCTCTGGCCAAATTTTATAATTCGATCCGTCGGGATGGTCGAGGGAATCTGTCAACATTCCGCCAGAAACCGCCGACAGAGCCGCTAGACTTGGGGGCTCTCCCCGAAATTGGAGGGCTGCGAGGGCGTATCGCCAAGCAATGCAACCAGAATGCCCACCGCCATTTCATCCAGCAGCTCTTCCTCTTTGGTCGTTAGCAGCACGGCAGGCACCACGGGCGAGGCGATCTTCATGCCCATGAACAGCATCGCCACCATCAGGATCTCGACGCGGAATTTCTCGCCATGTTCGGCGATCAGCGGATCGATGAAAAGCCGTTTGATGGCGCTCTGGATTTCCGCCTGCACCGACTGGCAGGCCAGCGAATGGCTGATGATCGGCAGCGGCCCGTAATTGAGCCCGCGCAGATCGCCATTGCGTATCCGTTCGATGATGAAGCGCGTGAAGGAGGGGCAGCGGCGCGCATCCTCGAAACACATGTCGATGGCGCGGTCGATCACGGCTTGGAAAAGCTTCAGCTTGCCGCCATAGGAGCGATGCAGATAGGCCACATCAATGCCGACATCCGCCGCGATATCGCGCAGGTTGCAGGCATCGAAGCTGCGGGCGGAAAAATGGTCATGCGCCACCTCCAGCATGCGCTCCCGGGTTGAAATGCGGCGTGGGTCTGTCGTGTTATCCATATGTGCCTTACGATAGATGCACGCCTTGGCCACGTCTTGGGTCTGCGGGCAATGAAAGGGCTGTGCAGAAGAAAAGCTTGAAATTCTAAATCCTTCGGGGGCATGCCAAGGATAACGGCGCCGCGACATTTTGTCTATCAGGCCGTGCCTGTCAGAGTTTTCTTGTGCCGCTCCGTCACACGTGGATTGCCCACCGATCTTTGGTATACGTTCGCACACATTGACTTGCAACGTGGTGCAGGTTACCCGTTTGCAAAACCTGCGCAACGGGTACAGTCTGCGCATATCTATTTCAAAACGGGCATTTGCCCAAGTCCAGATCGGAGACCGTTCTTCATGGCAAATAAGACCCCCGATATCATCTACACCATCGTTGACGAAGCGCCGCAGCTGGCATCCGGCTCGCTTCTGCCGATTATCAGCGCCTTCGCCGGTGCGGCAGGTCTGGGTGTGGAAACGCGGGATATTTCACTCGCAGGGCGCATTCTGGCGACCTTCCCCGATTACCTGACCGACGACCAGAAAATCTCGGATGATCTGGCCGAACTGGGCGAGCTGGTGAAAACCCCCGAGGCCAATGTCATCAAGCTGCCGAATATCTCGGCCTCGGTGCCGCAGCTGACCGCCGCGATCAAGGAACTGCAATCGCAGGGCTACAAGCTGCCCGACTATCCGGCAGAGCCCGCAACCGACGCCGAAAAGGACGTCCGCGCGCGTTATGACAGCATCAAGGGGTCTGCCGTGAACCCTGTGCTGCGCGAAGGCAACTCGGACCGTCGTTCGGCCAAGGCGGTCAAGAACTACGCGATGAAGCACCCCCATTCGATGGGCGAGTGGAAATCCGACAGCAAGACCACCGTCGCCTCCATGTCGGGCAATGACTTCTTTGCCAATGAAAAATCGGCCACCCTGTCGGAGTCCACCGGCGCGAAGATCGTCTTTACCGCAGAAGATGGCACCGAGACCGTTCTCAAATCGGGCCTGAAATATCAGGCGGGCGAGATCGTCGATGCGACCTTCCTGTCGGCAAAGGCGCTGCGCGACTTCGTGAAGAAAGAAGTCGAGAGCATGGAGCCGGGCGTGCTGTTCTCGGTGCACCTGAAAGCCACGATGATGAAGGTCTCGGACCCGATCATCTTCGGTCATTTCGTCTCCGTCTATCTGGAAGACTTCCTTGCCAAGCATGGCGAGACCGTGAAGGCACTGGGCTTCAACCCCAATGGCGGTATCGGTGATCTGGAAGCCCGCATCAAAGGCAATGCCGAGCTGGAGGCCGACCTGAAGGCCGCCCTCGCCGCCAAGCCGCCGATGTATATGGTGAATTCCGACAAGGGCATCACCAACCTGCACGTGCCCTCGGATGTGATCATCGACGCCTCCATGCCCGCCGTTATCCGCGCAGGCGGTATCGGCTGGGGTCCGGATGGCAAGGCCGCAGACACCAAATGCTGCATTCCGGACAATTCCTATGCAGGCGTCTATGACGAGACGATCAACTACTTCAAAGAGACCGGCAAGCTGGATGTCACCACCTGTGGTGCCGTGTCCAACGTTGGTCTGATGGCGCAGAAGGCGGAAGAATACGGCTCGCACCCGACCACCTTCGAGATCGCGGGTAAGGGTAAGGTCGAGATCGTTCTGGACAATGGCACCGTGCTGCATTCGCATAATGTCGAAGCGGGCGATATCTGGCGTTCGGCCACGGTCAAGAAAGCCCCGATCGAGGACTGGATCCGTCTCGCGATCCGCCGCACCAAGGCCACCGGCCTTGCGGCCTTCTGGCTCGATGCCAACCGCGCCCATGACGCAGAGCTGATCAAATATGTCGAGCCCGCGCTGAAAGAGGCCGGTATCGAGATCCCGATCATGGCCCCGCGCGAAGCCACCCGCTTCACCTTCGTCGAGATGCGCAAGGGCAATGACGTGGTCACCATCACCGGCAACGTGCTGCGCGACTATCTGACCGACCTCTTCCCGATCCTCGAACTGGGCACCTCGGCCAAGATGCTGTCGATCGTGTCGCTGATGCAGGGCGGTGGTCTGTTCGAGACCGGTGCCGGCGGCTCGGCTCCCAAACACGTGCAGCAGCTGGTTGAAGAAAACCACCTGCGTTGGGACAGCCTTGGCGAGTTCTGTGCGCTTGGCGAGAGCTTCAAGTTCCTCGCCGAGAAGGGCAATGCCAAAGCGGGCGTCATGGCCGCGGCTGTGGAAGATGCGACGCAGAAGGTGCTGGAAGACAACCGCTCGCCCGAGCGTAAGGTCGGCCAGCCCGATAACCGTTCTTCGCATTACTGGTTCGCGCGCTACTGGGCCGAAGCGATGGCCGCGCAAGATGCGGATGCCGAGCTGAAGGCGCATTTCGCCCCCATCGCCAAGGCGCTGGCCGAAGGCGAAGAGGCGATCCTTGGCGAGCTGAAGGCCGCCGAGGGCAAGCCTGCCGATCTGGGGGGCTATTACCATGCCGACCCCGAGAAGGTCGCAAAAGTGATGCGCCCCTCGGCCACGCTGAATGCGATCATCGGCTGATCTAGCTGGAACGAACGGGAAAGGGGCCTTTCGGGGCCCCTTTTTCATGCGCGGGCCCTGTTTCTTGCACAGACTGCGCAGGACATAATAAGCCGGCTTGTCAAAAAAGCTTAACGGAACCTGCAAGAAGCTGTCACAAAACTGCATTAGCGCTGCCCTCAACAGATCACGATAGCCTCACGAAGGGGATAGAAGATGTTGAAGACGCTGTTGATGGGCACCGCACTTGTGGCAGCCTCCGCCAGTATGGCTGCCGCCAAGACGCAGGTGACATGGTGGCATGCGATGGGTGGCGAGCTGGGCCAGAAGCTTGAAGAGATCGTGGCCGATTATAACGCCAGCCAGGATGAATATGAGGTCATCCCGACCTATAAAGGCAATTACACCGAGACCATGACGGCGGCGATTGCGGCCTTCCGTGCCAAGCAGCAGCCCGATATCGTGCAGGTCTTCGAGGTGGGCACCGGCACCATGATGGCGGCCAAAGGCGCGGTCTATCCGGTCTATCAACTGATGAAGGACGCAGGCGCCGATTTCGACCCCGATGCCTATCTTCCGGCGGTCGCGGGCTATTACACCGACACGCAGGGCAATATGCTGTCGATGCCCTTCAACTCCTCGACCCCCGTTCTCTATTACAACAAGGACGTTTTCGCCAAGGCGGGGCTGGACCCGAATACGCCGCCCAAAACTTGGGCCGATATGGAGGCGTTTTCCAAAAAGATCGTCGAGTCCGGCGCGGCAGATTGCGGCTTTACCTCGGCTTGGATCTCTTGGGCGCAGACCGAGAATTTCTCGGCATGGCATAACCGCGCGATCGGCACGCTGGAAAACGGCTTTGGTGGCCTTTCGACCGAGCTGACCTTGGCTGATGACCTGCGCGCCCGTCACTGGGGCAATCTGGCCGAATGGCAGAAAGCGGGCCTCTTCCGCTATGCGGGTCCGGGTGGTGGCGATGATGCCAACCCCGCCTTCCAGTCGGGCACCTGCGCGATGGTGATGAATTCCTCGGGCTCGCGCGCGGGTCTGATGGCGAATTCGGACTTCGAGGTGGGTGTGGGCATGTTGCCTTACTACGCCGATGTTGAAGGTGCTCCGCAGAACTCGATCATCGGTGGCGCGACGCTTTGGGTGCTGCAAGGCCATGACGAGGCCGAATATAAGGGCGTGGCCGATTTCTTCACCTATCTGTCCTCGCCGGAAGTGCAGGCCGATTGGCACCAGTTCTCGGGCTATCTGCCGATCACCAAAGCAGCCTATGCGCTCAGCCAAGAGCAGGGCTATTACGACAAGAACCCCGGCGCGGATGTGGCGATCAAACAGGTCTCGCTGAACACCCCCACCGAGAATTCCAAAGGTCTGCGCTTTGGCAATTACGTGCAGATCCGCGGCATCATCGACGAGGAATTCGAGGCGCTTCTGGGCGGCAAGAAAACCGCGATGGAGGCTCTGCAATCGGTGGATAGCCGCGGCAATGCGCTGATCCGCGAATTCGAGAAAGCCAACCAGTAACGGCGTCCCCCTTGGCAGAAGGCCCGCGCGCGTGCGGGCCTTCTGGTGTTTCGGGGGGATAAGGATCCGATATGCAAAGCAAAAAGACCCTCTTCCGGTCACGCGGGCTGCCCTATCTTCTGCTGGCGCCGCAGCTGGCGATTACCATTGTCTTCTTTCTCTGGCCTGCGGGTCAGGCGATGTGGCAAAGTTTCCTGCGTCAGGATGCCTTCGGGTTTTCGACGCAATTCGTGGGGCTGGAGAATTACCTCGCGCTGTTTCAGGACCCGAGCTATCTGAACTCCTTCAAAGTGACAGCGGTGTTTTCGGTCTCGGTGGCGGCGGTGTCGATGGGGGCGGGGCTGTTGTTTGCCGCCTGCGTCGATCGCGTGCTGCGGGCCAATCGCGCCTATACCACGCTTCTGGTTTGGCCCTATGCGGTGGCACCGGCGGTGGCGGGCGTGCTGTGGTGGTTCATGTTCAACCCCACCATCGGCATTGTGTCCTATGCGCTGCGTCAGCTGGGCTATGACTGGAACCATGCTACCCATGCCACAGATGCGATGATCCTCGTGGTGCTGGCGGCCAGCTGGAAACAGATCAGCTATAACTTCCTGTTCTTCGTGGCGGGGCTGCAGGCCATTCCGGCCAGCCTGCGCGAGGCGGCGGCCATTGACGGCGCAGGCCCCATGAAGCGCTTCTGGAGCGTGGTTTTCCCGCTTCTGTCTCCCACCACGTTCTTCCTGCTGGTGATCAATATCACCTATACGATGTTCGACACATTCGCGGTGATTGATGCCGCAACCGCAGGCGGTCCGGCGCAGGCCACGAATATCCTTGTCTATAAGGTCTATCAGGACGGTTTCGTGGGGATGAATATGGGGGCCTCTGCCGCGCAATCGGTGGTGTTGATGGGCATCGTGATCGCGCTGACCGTGATCCAGTTCCGCTATATCGAACGTCGGGTGGAGTATTAAGATGGTTGAGAACAGACCGCTTCTGACCGTGCTGTCGCATGTCATCCTGATCCTTGGCGTGGCCGCTGTGGCCTTGCCTGTCTGGCTGGCACTTGTGGCTTCGACCCATCCTACATCCGCCTTCGTGTCCGGCACCGTGCCCTTGTGGTTCGGCCCCGAGGGGCTGTCGTCTTACGCGCGGATGCTGGGCGAGGGGGTGTCAACCTCGGGGACGCCGCCCATCGGGTTGATGCTCTGGAACAGCCTCATCATGGCGATGACGATCACCATCGGCAAAATCGCCATCTCGATCTCCTCGGCCTTTGCCATCTGCTATTTCCGCTTTCCGGGCAGGCAACTGGCTTTCTGGATGATCTTCATCACGCTGATGCTGCCCGTCGAGGTGCGCATTGTCCCCACCTTCGAGGTGGTGGCCAATCTGGGGCTCTTGAACTCTTACGCGGGGCTGTCGGTGCCGCTGATTGCCTCGGCCACGGCGACCTTCCTCTTCCGGCAGGTGTTCCTGACGCTGCCAGACGAGCTGACCGAGGCCGCAAGGATTGACGGGGCGGGGCCTTTGAAATTCTTCTGGGATCACGCGCTGCCCTTGTCGCGCACCAATATCGCGGCGCTTTCGGTGATCCTGTTTATCTATGGCTGGAACCAATATCTCTGGCCGCTGATCGTGACCACGGATGAGGCTCATTACACCATCGTCATGGGGATCAAGCGGATGGCCTCGGTGGTCGATGATATGCCGCGCTGGAACGAGATCATGGCCGTGGTGGTGATGGCGATGCTGCCGCCGGTGCTGGTGGTGGTCGCAATGCAGAAGCTCTTTGTCAAAGGGCTTGTCGAGACGGAGAAATAAGATGGCCGGAATTACTTTATCCAAGGTCGTAAAGACCTATGCGGGCGCCACGGACCCGACGGTGAAGGGCGTTGATCTAAGCATTGAGGATGGCGAGTTCTGCGTGCTGGTCGGGCCTTCGGGCTGCGGGAAATCCACGCTGTTGCGGATGATCGCAGGGCTTGAGACGGTGACAGGGGGCGAGATTGCCATTGGCGGGCGCGTCGTGAATGACCTTGAACCCATGGACCGCGATATCGCCATGGTGTTCCAGAATTACGCGCTTTACCCGCATATGACGGTGCGCCAGAACCTGTCCTACGGTCTGAAGAACCGCCGCATGCCCAAGCCCGAGATCGCGTCCCGCGTCGAAGAGGTCGCCCGCATCCTGCAGATCGGCTCGTTCCTCGACCGCAAGCCGCGCGCGCTTTCGGGCGGGCAGCGCCAGCGGGTGGCTATGGGCCGAGCTATCGTGCGCGAGCCTTCGGTCTTTCTGTTCGACGAGCCTCTGTCGAACCTTGATGCCAAGCTGCGGGTGTCCATGCGCGGCGAGATCAAGCAGCTGCAAAAGCGCCTTGGCACGACCTCGGTCTATGTCACCCATGACCAGATGGAGGCGATGACTCTGGCCGATAAGCTGGTGGTGCTGAATGGCGGGCAGATCGAACAGGTGGGCACGCCGCTGGAGCTGTACCGCAACCCGCAGACGGTCTTCGTGGCGGGCTTTATCGGCTCGCCGGGGATGAACCTGATCGATGCGCGGATCGAGAATGGCGCGCTGATGGTGGATGATCTTATGCTGCTGCCCGATGTGGCGGGCCGAGGCGAGGTGGTGGCGGGCCTGCGCCCTGAGACCATCGGCTTGCGTGCGGGTGCAGGGTTCAGGACCTCCTATGTCGAGGATCTGGGCAATAGCCGCCTTGTCCATGGGATGCTGGGCGGCCAGCCCTTTGCCGCCCAAGTCGCCCCCGATACCGAGATCGCGCCGCAGATGCAGGTCACCCTTCAGGCGGGCGGGTTGCATCTGTTTGAGCCCCTGACGGGGCGGCGGCTGCCGCAAACGCAGCGCGCGATGGCGATGGCTTGAACAATGGCTGGGGCCGTCGGGCCTCAGCCGATCCAGCGGGCGATCATGACGCCTGCCCAGACCGAGACACCGGTCAACACAGTGCCCCAAAGCGTGTCGGTGATCACCTGCTCCCACGACCAGTCGCGCATCACCGCAAGCGAGGTGAACTCATAGGTGCCATAGGCCAGCGCCCCCAGCACCGCCCCATTCACCAGCGCCTGAAGCGGCGCGTCATTGCGCAGCGCGGGCAGGCTGACCAGATAGATCGCCCCCGCGACATAGGCCAGATAGAAGATCGCCGCCGGACCCATCCGGAAAGGATCGGCATAAAGATCCGAGATATGGCGGTCGAAGACCGGCTTCACGATGAACTTCAGCCCCAGAATATCGAGGCCAAGAAACACGATAGTTGTGGCGACATAGGCCGAGAGGATCTGGATCATGGGGGTTCCTTTGCTATCCTCTCAGCAACGTTGCGGCTGGACGATAAGTTTCGCGGGGGCCGGAATTTACATCCCCCAACTGCGCTCCAGAAGCGCCAGCCAGTTCTCATGAGCGATCTTCACCACCAGATCCTGCCCGTAGCCATGATCCAGCATCGCCTGCAACAGCTTCGGCAGCCCCGAGACATCGCCCAGACAGGAGGGAATATCCGCCCCGTCGAAATCCGACCCCAGCCCCACGTGATCCTCGCCCAGGATCGACAAAAGGTGGTCCATATGGCGCAGCATCTCGTCCCAGCCGCAATCGCCGCGCATCCCGTCGGGGCGCAGGAATTGCGTGGCATAATTCAACCCGACCATGCCGCCGGTGTCCCTGATCTGATGCAACTGGCGGTCGGTCAGATTACGCGCCGAAGGGGTGACGGCATGGGCGTTGGAATGGGTGGCGACCAAAGGCGCGTCACTCAGGCGGGCCACATCGTCAAAGCCCTTCTCGTTCAGGTGGCTCAGGTCGATCATGATCTTCAGCGCATTACACTCGCGGATCAGATCCTTGCCCGCCTTGGTCAGCCCGTCGCCGGTATCGGGCGAGGAGGGATAGGCAAAGGGCACCCCATGGCCGAAGACCGTAGGCCGCGACCAGACCGGCCCCAAAGACCGCAAGCCCGCCGCATGCCAGACATGCAGCGCATCCAGATCGGGACCAATCGCCTCGGCGCCCTCCATATGCAGAATCGCCGCGATCTTTCCGGCGGCCATGGCGGCGCGAATCTGGGCGGATGTCCTGCAAATTTGCAGATCGCCCTTGCGTTCTAGCCGCATCAAATGACCTGCCTCGGCCAAGGCCACATCTACCGCCTCACTCATCGGCATCATCGGCGGCAGATCAAGGCAATAGGGCGGGGTATCCATCGCGGCAAACATCTGGCCCAGATCGCCGGACATGGGCGAGGGCGTGTAGATCGCGAAGAAGCCACCTGCAAAATTGCCGGCCCGCGCGCGCCGCAGGTCGATATGCCCCGTTCCGTCCTGCCCGTTCCATATCTCCTCCCGCCTGAGGGGGTGGTTCAGGAGGCGCAGTAGAAAATCATTATGGCCGTCAAATACGGGAATCTGTGGCAAAATGGACATCTTTGTCTCCGTCGAAGAGGGGCTGGACGCGGCAAGAGCGGGGCAGGCCTGTCCCGACTTGCCCCTTGAGTCGCAGTCAACACCCGTTCGCCGGACAGGAAAAGACCTGCCTGCGACAAATTGACATGCATATATATGCAGAGCTATCTTGCAGATATGCAGCATGAATTCGACTGGAATGATCTGAAGTTCTTTTTGGCGCTTTACAGATCCAAACGCATGGTGATGGCCGCGCATACGCTCGGCATCGACCAGACCACAATCGCACGGCGTGTGCGCCAGCTGGAGAAATCCATTGGCGCGCAGCTTTTCACCAAGACCCCCGAGGGCTACGAGATCACCCCTGCGGGCGAGCGTATCCTGCCCTTGGCGCTGGAGGTCGAGCGTGCCACGGGCCGTGCGCGCGAAGAGATCGGCGGCGAGGCGGGGCAGCTTTCGGGGACAGTACGGGTCGGGGCACCTGACGGTCTGGGCATCCACTTCGTGGCGCCGGTGCTGACGCGGTTTCAGGAAGACTATCCCGATATCCAGATCGAGCTTCTGGTGCGTTCGCGGACATTCCGGTTGTCGCGGCAGGAAGCGCATCTAACGTTTTCAATGGCTTTGCCAACATCGGGGCGGCTTCTGGCACGGCGGATGACGGAATACCACTTGGGGTTTTATGCCTCGCGCGATTATCTCGCGCAGCATGGTACCCCCAAGACACTGGAGGATGTGAAGGACCATAACTATGTGGGCTATGTCGACGAGCTGCTGCCCACCGATGCCATGCGCTATCAGGTCGAGCTGGGCATCACCAATCCCGTGCTCTTCGGGTCGAACTCCATTCTGGCGCAGCGCGAGGCGATCCGCGAAGGCGCGGGGATCGGGGTTCTGCCCGCCTATGTCATCCATGACGACCCCGATCTGGTGCCGATCCTTGCACCGCGCCATGTGCTCAAACGGACCATGTGGATCTTGTCGCACCAGTCGACGGAAGATCTGGCAAGGGTGCGGCTTGTATCGGAATATTTGCAGAACGCGACCCGCGCATCACGGGCGCGCTTTGTGTTGTGACGCAAGGTTTCGGGCGCAAAAACCGGCTTTTCTTTCCGCTAGGTAAATCAGATTAAGTGACGAACATCTCTGGACGTGCCCCTCGGCATCTGTTTCAAAGTTGATACACGGTTCGGACCTGTCGTGCTTGGGTCCGGATCGAGTGGGAGGAACGACAATGATGCCGGATTTGTGCTGGCTCTCGGGGAGGGGAGTTGGTGCGTGGTTCTAGGACCTTCGGTGTGATTGCTGTGGATCTGCAAGGCAGGTCATTAAGGACCGTATCGTGCCCCTGATCGGGGAGGACAGGCGCGGCGCGATACGGTCCGTTTTTTTCCAGACATCAGGTCAGCGTCATGTTTCTTCGCGCAGGTCCCCTGACCTTGCGCGTTTTTTTCATATGGCTATGTCGGTGTAGGGGCGGTCCGCGGGGCGTTACCCCGGGAAGATGCGCGCCATCTCGCGGTCGAATTTGGCCCAGCTCATCGTCGCCTTATTGCCCGCATAGCCATCATAATGCGACTGCCCATTCGAGGTTGGCAGCCCCGCCCAGATTTTGGCAAGATTGTTCATGAAGCGTCTGCGCGTCAGATCCCCTGCCAGAAGCTGGCTCAGCCCCGCCTCTTCCAGCAACAGATCGGCAAGCCTGTCCTGCACATTGGGGCTGAAACGCACCTCTGGCCCCAGTTGCAGGCTGGCGGCCAGACGCCGCAGCGTGGTGGGAATGAACTGGTAGCGCCCGATGGCATGCGGCTGTCCCGGCGTGGCTTCGATCCATGCGTAGATTTCGCCCAGCGTCATCTGGCTGGGCACGCGGGCGGGGCGGCGTTTGGCCCCGTATTGCACCGCATCATAGCCCATCGGGCCCGCCTCGGCCTGTGCAATCAGATGGCGGATCCATTCGGCCTCGGACGAGCCCTGCCGCAGGAAGGGGGCCATAGAAGCGATCGGGGCCATAGGGTCGGGCAGGGCCTGCGGAGAAAGACCCCGTGGGGACAGGGCGCGGGGGCGGGCGGGGCTTGGTGCAAAGAAGCTGCTGCCCTGCGCGCCGGTAAACAGGCTGCCGCTGCTGCTGGCACCGGTCGGGGCGGGGGCGCTGTCCTCGCGTGGCAGGCTGGCCAGTTGCACCAGAGGCTGGGCGGCTTGCTTGCGTGTTTGCAAGGCGGGGATCAGGGCCTGCGAGCGTTCGACAAAAGCCCCCTGCGCGGCCAGAAGCGAAACCGGCTGCGCTGTGGCGGACGAGGCCGCACCCCCCGCAGCAAGAAGCAGGGACAGGACGATAGGCAAGGGGCCGTTCTGGCGCATGAAGAGATCCCGAAGCTCTGGATGTCCCTTCCTCTTTGGCAGCGAGATCTTCAGAATTCGTTTATAGCGGCGCCATCTTCGGGTCGCGCCATGAAAAAGGCTCCGGACATGCCGGAGCCTTGATCTCGTTCGGGCCGGGCGGGCCTAGAGCCGTTCCTTACGCGCGCTCCGGTCCGCCAGTTTGCGGATCAGCACATAGAAGCTTGGCACAAGGAACACGCCGATAAAGGTGGCGGCGATCATCCCGCCCAGCACGCCGATGCCGATGGCATTCTGGGCCGCAGCCCCCGCTCCGGACGCCCGCGCCAGCGGTAACACGCCCAGCATGAAGGCCACGGAGGTCATCAGGATCGGACGCAGACGCATCTTCGCGGCCTCGATCGTGGCTTCATAGAGTCCCTTGCCCTCGGCTTCGAGATCCTTGGCGAATTCCACGATCAGGATCGCGTTCTTCGCGGCAAGCCCCACTGTAGTCAGCAGGCCCACCTTGAAGTAGACGTCATTCGACTGGCCGAAGAACTTGGCCGCCGCCAGCGCGCCCAGCACCCCGATCGGCACCGATAGCATGACCGAGAAGGGGATCGACCAGCTTTCATAAAGTGCCGCAAGGAACAGGAAGACCACCAGAACCGACAAGGCGTAAAGCATGGGGGCCTGATTTCCTGACTGGCGTTCCTGATAGGACATGCCGGTCCATGCGGTGGCATAGCCGCCATCCATATCGGCCACCAGCTCCTCCATCGCGATCATGGCCTCGCCCGAGGAATAGCCCTCGGCGGCGCTGCCCTGCACTTCGATGGCCTGAGTGCCGCCATAGCGCGACAGCGACGGGGCCACGCTTTGCCAGCTGGTGGTCATGAAGGCCGAAAACGGCACCATGTCCCCATCGGTATTGCGTGCATACCATTTGCCGATGTCTTCGGGCTGCATCCGCCATTGCGCATCGCCCTGCACGATCACCGGATTGAGGTTGCCATCCTGATTGAAGTCATTGACCTGACTGGAGGCGAAGATTGTCGAGAGCATGGAGTTGATCGCCGAGATGGTCAGCCCGAAGCTTTCCGCCTTCTGCTGGTCCACATTGATCTTCAGCGCCGCTTCGTCATCGTTGTTATTGACGCGTACCGCCGTCAGGCGCGGGTCTTTATTGGCGGTTTCCACAAGGGTGTTGGCCGCCTTGCGCAGCGTGTCGATGCCGGTATTGCCCTGATCGACAAGATACATCGAGAACCCGTTCGAGTTGCCAAGCCCCTGAATGGCGGGCGGCAGCAGGAAGATGATCTGTCCGGCGCGGCTGGCACCGAATTTGCCCATCGCCCGACCGGCCAGCGCGGATGCGGCGGCATTGGCGTCGGTGCGCTGGTCGAAATCCTTCAGCTTGGCAAAAAGCAGCGCATTGTTCTGCCCCGTGCCGGTGAAGGAAAAGCCCAGCACCCCGAAGGTCGAGACCACGATGTCTTTCTCGTCATTCAGCAGGTAGCTCTCGACCTGTTCCATGACATCGCGCGTCTGGGCCTGCGTGGCGCCTTCCTGCAGGGTGATCATCACCATCACCGCCCCCTGATCCTCTGTCGGCAGGAACGAGCTGGGCAGGGTCTTGTAAAGCACCACCACACCGGCAATCGCCGCCGCCAGCAGCGCCAGCGCAATCACCGGCGCTTTCAGGAGCTTGGTGACCGCACCGGTATAGAAATGGTTCATGCGGTCGAAATTGCGGTTGAACCAGCGCGCCGGAGCAAAGCGGGCCGCGCCGTGGCTTTTCTTCAGCATGGTGGCGCAAAGCGCGGGCGTGATGATGATGGCCACCACAGCCGACAGGATCATGGCCGAGATGATCGTCACCGAGAACTGCCGGTAGATCACCCCCGTCGAGCCCCCGAAGAAGGCCATTGGCAGAAACACCGCCGACAGTACCAGCGCGATGCCCACCAAGGCGCCCACGATCTGCCCCATCGATTTGATGGTCGCCTCCAGAGGCGAGAGATCGTCCTCTTCCATCACACGTTCGACGTTTTCCACCACCACGATGGCGTCATCGACCAGCAGGCCGATGGCCAGCACCATAGCAAACATGGTCAGCGTGTTGATCGAATAGCCAAAGAGCGACAGAATCCCGAACGCCCCCAGAAGCACCACCGGCACCGCGATGATCGGGATCAGGGTGGCGCGCCATTTCTGCAAGAAGACCAGAATGACCAGCAATACCAGACCGATGGCTTCAAACAGCGTATGCTCCACCTTGCCGATGGAGGCCTCGACAAAGGGCGTGGTATCATAGGCATAGCGCACCTCGACACCGGCGGGCAGGCTTTTGGCGATCTGGTCGATCTGCGCCCGCACGAGGGTTGCGGTATCCACGGCATTCGCGCCGGTCGCCAGATTGACCGCGAAACCCGAAGCGTTCTGCCCGCTGAAGCGCGAGCGGGTGCCGTAATCTTCCTGCCCCAGAACCACGCGCGCCACATCGCCCAGAAAAACGGTGCCGCCGCTGCTATCGGTCTTCAGCAGGATATTCTCGAACTGTTCGACCGTGCTCAGTTGGCTCTGGGCGGTGATTGTGGCGGTGAAGGTCTGGCCTTCGGTGGTCGGTTGCGACCCCAGAGAGCCGACCGAGACATTGGTGTTCTGCGCCTGAACCGCGTCGGTCACATCGGTGGCGGTGAGGTTGTACTGGCGCAGTTTCAGCGGATCGAGCCAGATCCGCATCGCATAGCCCGACCCGAAGGAGTTGATCGAGCCGACCCCCTGCACCCGCTGCACGGGGCTTTCGATCCGGTTGGCAACCATATCGCCGAGCTGGATCTGGGTGTAGCGGTTATCCGTCGAGACCAGCGCCGCAACCATCAGGATCGAGGTCGAGGACCGACGCACCGTCAGGCCCTGCTGGGTGACCGAATCCGGCAGCTGGCTTTCCACCTGACTGATCTTGTTCTGCACATCGTTCTGCGCATCGATCGGGTCGATGGATTCATCATAGGTCAGCGTGATGCTCGACCGGCCTTCGGAGCTTTGCGAGACCATATACAGAAGCCCGTCCAGCCCCGTCAGCGCATCTTCCAGCGTTTCGGTGACCGAGTTCTGCACGGTTTCCGCCGTCGCACCGGTATAGGTGGCCTGAATGCGCACGGTCGTCGGCGCGATCTCGGGATATTGTGCCACCGGAAGCTGGCTCAGGCCAAGCGCCCCCGCCAGCATGATCGTGATGGCGATGACCCATGCGAAAATGGGGCGGTGAATGAAGAAATTGACCATCAGCCCTTACTCGCTTGCCGCGCCGGAGGCTGCGCTCTCTGCCGGTGTTTCTGTGGTAGGGGTCCCCGTGGCAGGGGTCTCCTGCACCACGCCTTCCTTGTCGATGGTGACAGCAACGGTGCTGACCTCGGCGCCGTTTTGCAGCTTCATCAGCCCGTCCACGACCAGCTTGTCACCATCCTTGAGCCCGTTGGTGACGATCCACTGGTTCTGGTAGGAGCCATGCGTGGTCAGCGTGACCTGCTCTGCGGTGGAGGTGTCGCCGACGATATAGGCGGTCAATGTGCCGTCGCTGGCGCGCGAGGTGGCGTTTTGCGGGATCAGGATCGCCTTGGAGGTGCCCAGCGTCATGGTCACGCGCAGGAACTGGCCGGGCAGGATCTTGGCATCGGGATTGTCGAATTGCACACGGTAATCAATGGTGCCGGTTGTGTCGGACACCACCGAAGACGGGGTGATCAGCTTGCCGTCACGGGGATAGGGTTCGCCGGTCTCCAGCGTGACCGTCGTCTGCACGTCGGAATTCAGCTTCAGGATGCCCGCCTCGACCAGATCCCGCGTGCGCTGCATCTGGGCCGAGCTTTCGGACACATCCACATAGATCGGATCCAGCCGCGTGACGGTGGTCAGCGCATCTGTCTGGTTGGCGGTGACCAAGGTGCCGATCGAGGTTTCGGGCACCTCTACGATGCCGTCAATCGGACTTTCGATCGAGGTGCGGTCCAGATTGAGCTGCGCCGTCTGCAGGCTGGCCTGTGCCGATTTCAGCGTGGCCTTGGCCGAAGCCAGCGTCGAGGCGGAATCTTCCAGCGTGGTCTGCGTCACCCCGACATCGCGGATGCGGTTATAACGGTCATAGGTGGATTGTGCCGTTTCGACAGCGGCCTGTGCGGATGCGACAGAGGCTTCGGCTGCGGCAAATTCTGCCTCGTAAGTATCTGGTTCGATGGTAAAAAGGACGGTGCCCTTGGGGACGAACGCGCCGCGCTGATAGGGGATCGAGGTGATCACCCCCTCGACGCGCGGGCGGATATCGGCCTGCTCATAGGCCACGGCGCGCCCCGGCAGGGTGACGACGAAAGGCACGTCGCTTTCGGCGACGGTGATCACGCCGACCTTCTGGGGGCCTTGTGCGGGGGCGGCCTGTGCCGCAGCGGGGACCGCCGAGACCAGCACTGCGGAGGGGGCGCAGACAAGCCCGAGCACAAGAGCGAGTGCGGTCATCGAAAAGGTGGGGGAAGAAATGACGTTCGGCACGGGTCCTGTCTTTCGTTTCTTATGGGCTGGGGGGCACGGAGCATGCCGGAGACGGGCAGATATGGCCGCGCGGCCCCGGAAAGAGAAAATGTGAGCAAACTGGGCAGATCGATGCTGCATGAATTAACCTACAATATAGAACCCGACAGTTTGTATTGGGAATTCTGACAGAGGGGTCTGCGGATAAACGCACAATAGCGTGAAATCCGCCCGACGCCACGCCCTTAATTCCGTTATCCGACTATTTTTATCGGCATTGGTCTGGACGGACCTGCCAAGCTCGCTTAAGTGAGGGGCGAACCGCCGGTAACGGCGCGGGAGTGAGGTCCGTACTTTGCCCGACCTCCCGACGCGCGGGGGCGGTTGGACAATCAGGAGCCTGAGATGACATTCACGAAGTCCCTATCTGTTCTGGGCCTTGCCCTGCCTTTGGCGCTGGCCCCCTTGGCACAGGCCTTTGCCGCCGATGTGTCGGTAGAGACCGCCCGCGGGGAGGCCACGGTTGCGGCCAAGCCCAAGACGGTTGCGGTTTTTGACATGGCGGCGATGGATACGCTGGATGCCTTGGGTGTCACCCCCGCCGGACGTCCCGACAAGACCTATCTCAAGCGCCTCTCGCATCTGCAAAGCGCCACCCCTGTGGGCACGCTGTTCGAGCCCGATCTGGAGGCGCTGGCCGGTCTCAACCCCGATCTGATCATTGTGGGCGGGCGGTCCTCGACGAAATATGACGAGGTTGCGCAGGTTGCACCGACCATCGATATGACCATCGGCACCGATATCGTCAATGAAAGCCGTGCACGGCTGAAAGCCTATGGCGAGATCTTCGGCCTGCAGGATAAAGCCAAGGCGCTGGATGCGGCGCTGGAGACCAAGCTGGAGAAAGTGCAGGCCGATGCCAAGGGGCAGGGCGATGCGCTGGTCGTGATGACCAATGGTCCGAAAATCTCGGCCTTCGGTCCGGGCTCGCGGTTCGGCTGGATCCATCAGGCAATCGGCATGGCTCCTGCGGCCAAGGATCTTTCGGTGGCGCCGCATGGTGATGCGATCAGCTTCGAATTCATTGCCGAAACCAATCCCGAATGGATCTTCGTGGTGGATCGCGGTCAGGCGATCGGCGCGGATGAACAGAAAGCCTCCGACACGCTGGACAATCCGCTTGTGGCACAGACCTCGGCGGCCAAAGAGGGCCATATCGTCTATCTGAATGCTTCCGATGCCTATATCGCCGGTGGTGGTTATCAGGCGATGATGGAGATGCTGACCGAGGTCGACAAGGCCTTCGAGGCGTCTTCGGCGAAAACCTCCGCAAACTAAGGCGGTAACGGCACCATGTCCCGCACGAAGACACTTCTGGCCTGTGTGATGGCGATTGTGGTGCTGTCGGGCCTCTCCGTATGTATCGGGGCGGCCCGCATGGATCTGGCCGATCCGTCGGGGATGCTTGTGCTGACCGTGTCACGCATCCCGCGCACGCTGGCGGCTTTGCTGACCGGCGCCGCGCTGGCGGTGGCGGGGGTGGTGATGCAGCAGATCGTGCGCAACCGCTTTGTCGAGCCGGGCACAGCCGGAACTGCCGAAAGCGCCGCGCTGGGGATCTTGCTGACCTCGATCTTCTGGCCCGACAGCCCGATCTGGGCCAAGATGCTGGCCGCTGCGGTGGCGGCGTTGCTGGGGACATGGCTCTTTGTGAAGATGATCCGCAGGCTGCCGCCGCGCGAGGTGCTTCTGGTGCCGCTGGCGGGGATCGTGCTTTCGGGCGTGATCGGGGCGGCGGTGATTTGGGTCGGCTGGGAAGCCGATATGATGCAATATATCGCGGCATGGCTGATGACGGGCGAATTTTCCGGCGTGATTGCGGGGCGCTACGAATTGCTCTGGATTGCCGGTGCTGCCGCTGTGGTGGCCTTTTTCGCCGCGGACCGTTTCGCCATTCTGGGTCTTGGCCCCGAAGCGGCCACCGCCTTGGGGCTGAGCCCGCGCGCGGTCATGCGGCTGGGGCTGGTGGTGGTGGCCGTGGTCACCGCGATGGTGGTGGTCTCTGTCGGTATGATCCCCTTTGTCGGGCTGGTCGTGCCCAATATCGCGGCGCGTCTGATGGGCGATAATCTGCGCAAATCCCTGCCGGTTGTGGCCCTTGGCGGGGCGGGGCTTGTGCTGGCCTGCGATATTCTGGGACGCCTGATCGTGGCCCCTTACGAAATTCCGGCGGGCACGATTTTGGGGGTGGTCGGGGCACTGGTCTTCCTGTGGCTGCTCTGGAAACCGCAGCGTCCCAAGCGGCGTAAACCTGTGCCGGAGAACGCGAATGTCTGATCTGGCTCTCTCCGATCCGCGCAGGTCCCTGACCCGATGGCAGATCCTGCGCGCGCCTGTCCTGTGGCTGTCGCTGCTGTTGCTGGGGGCTTGCGCGATCTGGCTTTTTCAAGGGTTAACAGGAAATTACCAGTTTATCCTCATGCTGCGTCTCAAGAAGCTTTGCGCGCTTCTGGCGGTGGGCGCGGCGGTGGCGGTCTCCACGATCGTGTTCCAGACGGTGTCGGCCAACCGCATCCTGACCCCCTCGATCATGGGGTTCGACAGCCTCTACGCGCTGATCCAGTCGCTTCTGGTGGCGGGGCTCGGGGTAACAGGCTTTGCCATGCTGGGGGCGACGCCGAAATTTCTGACCGAGACGCTGCTGATGACGCTGCTGGCGCTGATGCTGTTTGGCACCTTGCTGCGGCGCGGGGCACGTGACATCGCGCGAATGATCCTGACGGGGGTGATCCTTGGCACGCTGTTTCGCGCGGGGGCAAGCCTTGTGGGGCGGCTTCTGGACCCCAATGCCTATGCCACTGTGCAATCTGTGACATTTGCCAATTTCTCGCGCGCGCAGACCGATGTTCTGGGGCTGGGCGGCGCCATAACGGTGCTGGCCTGCCTTGCGGCATGGTGGATCGGGCCGCGGCTTGACATTCTGGGTCTGGGGCGTGACCGCGCCATCGCGCTGGGGCTGCGCCACGGGCGCGTGGTGATCGGGGCGCTTGTGCTGGTGGCGGTTCTGGTGGCGGTCTCGACCGCGCTGGTCGGGCCGGTGGCCTTTTTCGGGCTGATCGTGGCGGGGCTGACCCATGCCATCGCGCAACGCCATGCGGGGGGCGCGCGCCATCGCTATCTGATCCCCGTGTCGATGCTGGTGGCCATGACTATTCTGGTGGTTGGCCAGACCCTGTTCGAGAGGGTGGCCGGGCAACAGGCCACGCTGTCTGTGGTGGTCGAATTTCTGGGCGGCCTCTTCTTCCTCTATCTTCTGCTGAAAGGCAAAATCCGATGATCCGTGTGGAAAACCTCTCCTATCAGATCGATGGAAACGCGATCCTGAGCGATGTCTGCTGCACCATTCCTTCGGGGCAGGTGACGGCGCTGATCGGGCCGAACGGGGCGGGCAAGTCCAGCCTGCTCAAGCTGTTGGGCCGGATCGAGACATTGCAGACGGGGCGGGTGCAGATCAACGGTCTCGATCTGGCGCAGACGCATTCGGGGCGGCTTGCGCGCGAGCTGTCTTTTATGAGCCAGAACCTTGCCGTGGCCTCGCGGCTGCGGGTGCGCGAGCTTGTGGCCTTCGGGCGCTGGCCGCATTGTCATGGGCGTCCCGGTCCGAAAGATCTCGAGATCTGCGAGACGGCGCTGCGCAATTTCGACCTTCTGGGGTTGGCCGACCGTTTTCTGGACGAGCTGTCGGGCGGGCAGGCGCAGCGGGCGCATCTGGCGATGACCTTCGCACAGGACACGCCCTGGATGCTGCTGGACGAGCCGTTGAACAATCTCGACATGGCGCATGCGCGCGCGCTGATGAGGCGGCTGTCGGATCTGCGCGATGCGGGGCGGTCGGTGGTGATCGTGCTGCATGATCTCAACCATGCTGCCGCCTGGGCCGATCATCTGATCGCAATGAAGAACGGCCGGATCGTGGCCGAAGGCGATGCGGACGAGGTGATCACGCCGCAGACGCTGGCGGCTCTTTACGAGACCGATGTGCAGGTTCTGCGCTATGCGGACCGCCCCTTGGTGCTGCACCACATCTAGCAAGCGGGTCTGTCCGTATTCTGCACGGCTTTTCGGCAGTTTTGGTCCGCAAGGCCCGCTATCGTCATGAAAAATTCCGAAACCGCATGAAAATCGGCGGTTTCTATTTGCCTGTCTCGCCTTCCCCCTAGATTTGCCCTATCCGCAGGCCAGCGCCGGAATGTCCGGTCTTGGGGCCGGCCTTATAGGGGTAGGAATGAACGACAAGAAAAAACAGGCCCTTCCGTCCGGTGTCGCGGCCTCGTCTGTCAAGGGCGGAACGCCTGTCACGAAAGCCGAGGCGGGCGATCATCTGGTCGAGAAAATCGCCCGCGAACTGAGCGCCGCGATCCTGTCGGGCGCGTTGAAACCGGGCGAGAGGCTGGCGGAATCGGCCATCGCCCGCCGGATGTCGCTCTCGCGTGCGCCGGTGCGCGAGGCGCTGCGCCTTCTGGAACGGTCGCGTCTGGTGGATTACCGCGCCAATCGCGGATTTATCGTGCACCAGATGGATCTTGCCGAGATCGCGGCGCTTTATGATCTGCGGATCGTCATCGAGACGGCGGCGATCCGGCGGCTTGTGGCGCGCGAGGACCCCGATCTGGCCGATCAGCTACGCCACCAGCTTGATCTTCTATATGGTCTGTCGGGCACGGGGGTGGCACGGTCGCGCTCTGTCGATGCCGATCTGGAATTCCATCGTCTGATCTGTCGGCTCTCGGGTAATCCGCGGCTGGCAGAGGTGTTCGAGCAGATCGCCAATGAGGTGAAGCTGTGCATCAACCAGACCGGACGTGTCGAGGATGGTCCGCGCCGGATTGCCGCCTCGCATGAACATATCCTGACCCGTGTGATTGCCGCCGACCCCGAAGGAGCGGCGGCGGCGCTGACCGATCACCTACGCGAGGCCGAGGCGATGATGCGGCAGCTTTTCGCCCGCGCTGCGGAATAGCGGCAGCGGAATGTTTGCGGGTTTTTACGTGAAAAGACATAGCCTGCTGCGGGCAGGCGTGCGATCCTGTCCGGGATGTTGGCCCGGGCGTTGGACGCTATCGGGGCAACCGAGGGGAAGCCATGACGGATGACGATTTCATCACGAGGATCGGCGAGATCCTCCTTGCGGCGGGCAAACAGCCTGCGCCCGAGGTTCTGAAGCTGTGTGACAGCCAGTTGGCCGAGGCCGAGGCGCGCATTGGTATGGTGCCGCCGATGCTGTTGCTCAAGCTCTATCGCGGGATTTCCAATGGGGGCTTCGGGCCGTTTCTGGGCCTTCTTGGGCTGGGGGGCGGCGCGACCGACAGGGCGGGCCATACTGCCGATCGTCTGCACCAGATTTACGCCGATCCCGACGACGGCAATCCCGCCCGTGACTGGCCGGTAGGGCTGTTGCCGATTTGCGAGGAGGATGGCGGGCAGTATATCTGTATCGATTGTTTCGACGAGAGCCTGCATCGATGGTGCCCCGAGCATTGGGACCAGAGCCTGCCGCCGCAATCGGCGATCCTGCCGCTTGATCTTGATCTGCGCGACTGGCTGGGGGCGTGGATATCCGGTCTGGCGGCCCCCGCCACGACAGAGCCGCTGCCGTAGGAACGGTCCCTTTCCGGCAGCTGCCGGAACACGTTTGTCGAAAGTCGGCATCTTCGGAAAACACCCTGAGGGTTTCAACCGGCCCCCCCTCCGATGGGCGGTTTGCCTCCGGCCCGAGGAGATTTTGGCAAAACCCCGCGCAGTGACGCGGGGTTTCTTTCGGGAGCGGCTCTTGCCATTTTGCCCCCGCAGGGGTTTCGTAGCCTCAGGCGCTGGCCGCATATGAGGAAAAGACCATGAAGCTGCTACGACACGGGCCCGACGGGCAGGAAAAACCCGGGCTTTTGGATCAGGACGGACAGATCCGCGACCTGAGCGGGGTAATCCCCGATCTGACGCCCGAGCAGCTTGGCGCGGAGGCGCTGGCGCGTCTGGCGGCACTTGATCCAGCCGCCCTGCCGCTGGTTCCGGCGCAGACCCGTCTGGGTGCGCCGGTCGCGGGCACGCGCAAGGTGCTGGCCATCGGGTTGAATTACGCCGATCATGCTGCCGAAACGGGGGCTGTGGCGCCGAAAGAACCGATGCTGTTTTCGAAAGCCGTCACCTCGATCTGCGGTCCGAATGACGTGACCGAATTGCCGCCGTCCTCGACGCGGCTTGATTGGGAGGTCGAACTGGGCTTCGTGATCGGTACACGCGCCAAGGCAATCGCGGCGGGGACGGGGCTGGCGCATATTGCCGGTTACGTGCTGGCCAATGACTATTCGGAACGCGAATGGCAGAAAGATCGCGCGGGGCAGTTTGTCAAAGGCAAAAGCCATGACAGCTTCTGTCCGCTGGGGCCGTGGCTTGTGACCCGTGACGAGATCGCCGACCCGCAGGACCTGTCGATGCATCTGAGCGTGAACGGTGAGACACGGCAGTCCGGCAGCACCGCCACGATGATCCATAAGGTGGTGTTTCTGGTCGAATATCTCAGCCAGTTCGTCACACTGGAACCGGGCGATGTCATCCTGACGGGCACACCTCCGGGGGTCGGGGCCGGTATGAAGCCGCCGCAATTCCTCAGGGCAGGCGATGTGGTGGAGCTGGACATCGAGGGGCTGGGCCGGCAACGCCACGAGGTTGTGGCCCTTTGACCGCGTGCTGACGCTTGCGGGCGGGCCAGCCCCCGCCCGTTCTGTCAGCCGCAGCAGGGAGCGCGCTTGCGAGAAGCGCGAGGGAGGAGAGAGATGCGCGACGCCGATATCCGTTTTCACGAAGCCGCGCCGCAGGATGCGCCCGAGATCGCGGCCCTTCACATTGCGGCATGGCATGACACCTATCGCGGTATCCTGCCACAGGATATGCTGGACAGTCTCGATCACGGGCAGCGCACCGATCTGTGGACACGGGTGATTGCGGTCAAGGCCGGACAGGCGGAAGGCGCGGTTGTTCTGGCGCGTCACGGGGCGCGGCTTCTGGGCTTTGTGTCCTATGGCCCCCAACGTGAATCCGATCTGCGCGGCAAGGGCTATGCGGGCGAGATCGAGGCGCTCTATCTCGACCGCTCGGTGCAAGGCCGCGGGCTGGGGAGACGGCTTTTGCAGATGGCGGCCGAGGGCTTGATGCGGGCCAATATTGCCGCCGCCGCCCTGTGGGTGCTGGAGGCCAATCAGTCCGCTTGCGGGTTCTATCAGGCGATGGGCGGCGAGATCTGCGGTACGCAGATCGAGATCCGCCCCGAGGCCACCTTGCAGGACCGTGCCTATGGCTGGCTGGATCTGGGCCGGATCCTTGCGGTGACGGCGGCATGAGCGTGCGCCGGAATGGGGCCGACAGGCCCGACCCGATCATGCAGCAGCACCTGTCGCGCGATTATTTTGCTCAGCGGGCTTAGAATAAGCATCTGATATCTTGTTGTCGCGCGGATTTGCTGTTTCTTTGTGCGCTGCAGAACAGGCCAAGATATCAGGTCGGAGGAACCATGTCCCAGCAGCCCCAAACGCAGAAATGGCAGATGATCGCGGTGCTTGCCTTGCCGCCGCTGTTCTGGGCGGGCAATTTCATTGTGGCGCGCGCGGCCCGTGATCTGGTGCCGCCGCTATCGCTGGTCTGGGGGCGCTGGCTGATTGCGCTGATCGTGCTGGCCCCTTTTGCCGCGCGGCATGTCCGGCGTGACTGGCAAAGCTACTGGCGCTATCCGTGGCTGGTGCTGGGCACCAGTGTAACCTCGGTCATTGCCTTCAATACGCTGATCTATTGGGGGCTGCATTACACGCAGGCCACCAATGGCATGTTGCTGAACTCGACCATCCCCGTGCTGGTCATGCTGATCGGGGCGCTGGTCTTCCGGCAACGGTTGCGGCTGTGGCAGGCGGCGGGGCTGGCGCTGTCGCTTGTCGGGGTGGCTGTGGTGATCATGGGCGGCGACCCGCAGCGTCTGGCGCAACTGGCCTTCAACAAGGGCGACCTGCTGATTTTCGCGGCGATGGTGGCATGGGCGTTCTATACCCTCTGGCTGACGCGCCTGCCCGCCGAGATCAGCCGCGTCGGGCTTCTTGCGGTGCAGATCGTGATCGGGCTTGTCGTGCTGACGCCGTTCTGGCTTTGGGATCTGTTGCTGGGCCATCAGCCGGTTCTGGTGCCGCAAGCGGCCTTTGCCGTGCTGTTTGTAGGGATCGTGCCCTCGCTCGGGGCGTTCTTGCTGTATATGCAGGCCGTCAAGCTGGCCGGATCGGGGCGGGCCTCGCAGGCGATCCACCTGATCCCGCTTTACGGGGTGATCCTTTCAACGCTGTTTCTGGGCGAGAGCCTGCATCTTTACCATCTGGCGGGATTTGCGCTGATCCTTGGCGGTATTATGCTGGCCGCCCGCAGTCCCAAACCGGCACAGCCGATGGTGCAGGGGGCGAAATAGGCGCGACAGGTGTTTTGTGCGGAATTGCGCAGAACTCGTGATCTCTCCGCAGTACGGGTGGTTTTCGCGCGGGCCCTGCCTGCACAGATTAAAGAGCACTGTAGGAGATAGCCGATGATCCCTTATTCCGTTCTTGATCTGTCGCCCATTGCGCAGGGGCAGACGGCCTCGGATGCGCTGCGCCATTCGGGCGAGCTGGCCGCCCATGCCGAGCGCCTGGGCTATACGCGCTACTGGCTGGCCGAACATCACAATTCGCGCGGCATCGCCTCGGCGGCAACGGCGCTGGTGATCGGCCATGTGGCGTCGAAGACCTCGACCATCCGCGTGGGCTCTGGCGGGATCATGCTGCCCAACCATGCGCCGCTGATGGTGGCCGAAGCCTTCGGCACGCTGCACGCGCTTTATGGCGACCGGATCGATCTGGGGGTGGGGCGCGCGCCCGGTACCGACCCGCGCACCATGCAGGCGCTGCGGCGCGGGCTGGAGGCGGATCGCTTCCCCGAAGATGTGGTCGAGCTGATCGGCTTTCTGGGGCCGGTGCAGGAGGGCCAGCCGGTGATGGCGGTGCCGGGGGCGGGGTCCAATATTCCGGTCTGGATTCTGGGCTCGTCTCTTTACGGCGCGCAGTTGGCGGCCCATCTGGGGCTGCCCTATGCCTTTGCCAGCCATTTCGCCCCCGATGCTTTGGATCAGGCGGCGCAGATCTACCGCGAGCGTTTTCAGCCCGGCCTGACGGAAAAGCCGCATTTCATGCTGGCGCTGAATCTCTTTGCCGCCGAGACCGATGCAGAGGCGCATCTGATGCGCTCGTCGATGATGCAGGGCTTTGTGAACCTGCGCCGAGGCCAGACCGGCCCGCTGCCCGCGCCCGTGGCCGATCTGTCGACCGTGGCCTCCGAGCCCGAGCTGCGCCAAGCCTCGCACCAGCTGTCCATGTCGGTTGTCGGCAGCCCCGAGACGGTCGAGCGCCAGCTTGCCGCCTATATCGCGCGCTACCGCCCCGATGAGGTCATCCTCAACGGCCAGATCTTCGACCACAACGCGCGGCTAAAAAGCTTCGAGATCGGCGCGAAGGCCATGCAGAATTTGGCAAAGATCGCTGCTTAGGGGAGACGTAGTTTCTTCCACCTGCTCGCTGACGTGTAACTTGCGAATTGCCTCCGCCGGCACTGATAACGTGTATTCAGCGGTTTTCGTTACGATTTTGTCGCCTACTTCTTCTGCTTTCTTTTCTGTGTAGCGAAACACTGCCGTTCCTTGAGGGAGCTGCCAGAGGATCTCACCTTCTACTTCGGCCCATTCATTTTTTTTATCGATTAGAGGAGGGTGTGCTCCTACTGCTTGAAGCTGTGCCAGAACGTCGTTGTTAATTAAAATTTTGTCGCCAGTTTTTGAAGTAAAGCCTAAGCCTTGAAATAGAGAATTTCGGACAGAGGAACTTTCGTCTGACGGCGAAAAACATAAGGAAAATAGGAAAACGACAAAACCTAAGACGATTGTTAGCACAAATTTTGCGTGATACTCGCGCTGCTCCCAGAATAAGCCTGTGAAACCGACGGCACTAATAAAAGCACCTAGAGCGTAAATCGAGATACTGATGGATGCAGAAATATTCCCCCAACCGGCTACTCCCAATAGGAATAAAAAGTAGCCTGAGGTTGGAAGCAGAAAGAGATGCTCAAATTTTATGCGGCGTATGCCGCGGTCTTTCCATAGCCAGTAAATTAAGCTGATAGTGAGGCATATAGCAGTCATGCCTAACATTGAGACAAGAAAAACAAAAATCAGAACGACCGAGGCGAAAAAACCAGCCGCCAACAACGCTAAACTTTCGCTTGGCGAAGGAATGGGGAATTCAAACTGTTTATAGTGAGAATGCTGTAATACCAGAAATACAGAAAGTCCGGTTAGGAGCGCGCCGCAGCCTGCGATTGTTTTTGACGCGAGAGTAAACCCATCTGAGAAGCAATTTATTTTGTCGCTTGTTGCTTTGTAGAGGCTATCAGCGCTTTCAGGTTTTGGCGGGCAGCTGTCTACCGCAACGTGTAAAGGCTGAGGGATAGATGGTGGGCGTCTGAACCAAAGTCGCATTAGAAGAAATCTCATATTGGAAATGTAAGTGGAGGGCGGGCAGGACCAAAAGCCTTGCCAAATACCCTCCCATCGCGTATAGCGCGCGGACTTCCGCAGTTCAATCGAACCGGCGTAGCCTCTCGTGGCAGGGTGCGGAAAGTGGTGCCTGCCTATGAAGCCGCCTTATGAAACAGGAGAAGCCATGCCCCTTTACGAGCATGTCCTCATCGCGCGTCAGGATCTGTCCAACGCGCAGGCCGAAGGCCTTGTCGAACATTTCTCCACGGTCCTGTCGGACAACGGCGGCAAAGTCGTCGAATCCGAATACTGGGGCGTGAAGACCATGGCCTACAAGATCAACAAAAACCGCAAAGGCCACTATGCCTTCCTGAAAACGGATGCCCCCTCGGCTGCCGTTCAGGAAATGGAGCGCCTGTGCCGTCTGCATGACGACGTCATGCGCGTGCTGACCATCAAGGTTGACGCGCACGAAGAAGGCCCGTCGGTTCAGATGCAAAAACGTGATGACCGCGAAGGCGGCCGTCGTGAGCGTCGTTGATAGAGTAGGGGACTGAAAACCATGGCAAAACCGTTTTTCCGTCGTCGTAAAGTGTGCCCGTTCTCCGGCGAGAACGCACCGAAGATCGACTACAAAGACACCCGCCTCCTGCAGCGCTACATCTCTGAGCGCGGCAAGATCGTTCCGGCACGCATCACCGCAGTGTCGGCCAAGAAGCAGCGTGAACTGGCCCGTGCAATCAAACGCGCCCGCTTCCTCGCTCTGCTGCCCTACGCTGTGAAGTAAGGAGAACATCACTATGGAAGTTATCCTTCTCGAGCGCGTCGCAAAGCTGGGCCAGATGGGTGACGTTGTCACCGTGAAGCCGGGCTACGGCCGCAACTACCTTCTGCCGCAAGGCAAGGCTCTCCGCGCCTCGGCCGCCAATATCCAGGCGTTCGAAGCCCAGAAAGCGCAACTGGAAGCCCGTAACCTCGAGACCAAGAAAGAGGCAGCCGCCCTTTCCGAAAAACTCGACGGTCAGCAGTTTGTCGTGATTCGTTCGGCTTCGGACGGCGGCAACCTCTACGGTTCGGTCACCACCCGCGATATCGCGGCTGTGGCAACCGAAGAAGGCTTCACTGTCGACCGCAAGCAAGTCGTCATCCGCCTGCCGATCAAGGTTCTTGGTCTGCACGAAGTGGAAGTCCACCTGCACCCGGAAGTTTCGGCTGTGATCTCGATCAACGTTGCACGTTCGGTGGAAGAAGCAGAACTGCAAGCTTCGGGTAAATCGATCCAAGAGCTGGCTGCTGAAGAAGAAGCCGCTGCAGAATTCGAAATCTCGAACCTGTTTGACGATATCGGTTCGGCTGGTCGTGACGACGAAGACGGAGCTCCTGCCGCAGAGGCAGAAGAGAAGTAAGTTCTCTTTTCGCGACGTTTTGAAACCGCGCCTTTCGGGGCGCGGTTTTTTTATTTCCGGCAAGAGCTTATCGGAAATGGAACCATAGCCTGCCTGATCCGTTTGAAGGCAAAGACAGAAAGTGCCCCATGCCCGCAACGCCCTCCAGACGGACCCTCGCACGGCTTTTTGTCGCAGGGCTTGCGCTCTGGCAGGCCTTTGCTAAGGTCGCCCCCCCGAAGGAGACAGCCGCCATGTCCGACAGATCCAAGCCGCAACCGGGGCGTCGTGCCTCTGACCCGCCCGAGGATGCGGCAGCCTATGGTGATCCGGCGGATCGGAGTTGGGGACGGCAGGCAGCGGGCCCGTTCCATATGGGGCTGGAAGCGTGGTGGTGCGTGCTCTTGCGGACCAAAGGACAGATCACCGAAGACCGCGTGATGGCGGTGGCCGCCGGCGTGACGTTCTATTCCATCCTCGCGCTTTTTCCGGCCTTGACTGCGCTGGTCTCGATTTTCGGCTTTTTCGCGGACCGTGGCGAGGTTCTGTCGATGCTTGACGAGGTGTCGCGCTTTGTGCCGCCCGAAGCGTTGACGCTGATCCGTGGCCAGTTGGAGGCGCTGATCGGGGCGGATCAGAGTGCGCTTGGCTGGACATCGATCGTCAGTATTGCGCTGGCGCTCTGGACGGCGAATGGCGGGATGAAGGCGCTGATCGAGGCGCTGAATGTCGCCTATAACGAACGTGAAAACCGCAACTTTTTCTGGATGAATATCGTCGGGCTGGGCATGACGCTCGGCGCGATCGTCTTTCTTTGTGTGCTGATCCTTGCAGCGGCTGTCTTGCCGGTGGCGCTGGCCTTCCTGCCGCAGATTCCCGGCTGGGGGTTTGTGGTGCTGGTGGCGCGCTGGCCCCTGATGGCGGGCGTTCTGGTGCTGGCCCTGTCCATGCTCTATCGCATTGCCCCCAACCGCCGCGCGCCGCGTCTGGTCTGGGTCTTGCCGGGGGCTCTGGCCGGATCGGTGCTGCTGTTGCTCTCGAGCTGGGGGTTTTCCTTCTATACCTCGAATTTCGGTAATTATTCGGCCACTTATGGCTCTATCGGCGCGGTGGTCGTGCTGATGATGTGGATCTGGATCGCGACCATTGCCGTGATGCTGGGGGCCGAGCTGAATTCAGAGGCCGAGCGCCAGACCGCGCGGGATAGCACCGTGGGCCCCCGCCAGCCATTGGGGCAGCGCGAGGCCGATGTGGCGGATAGCGTGGCGGATATCTCCTCCTGAGAGGAAATGTCATTTTGGGCGCGGTGATCATTCTATTGGCCGATAAGCGGCCAAGTTTTGCCCCAGTTTTCGCGCACCCTGCGTAGGATCGGCGGTTGACCTGCCGTATCGGCACAGGCCTGCTGTATCGGCACGGGTCTGTCGAGGCAGGGGAGACTACTGTGGCTTGGCTACGCTTTCTGACAGCGGTCATCGTGCCGACGGTGGCTTTGACGCTGGGGCTTCTGGCGGTCTACCAGCAAGGGGCAGCGGCCATTGGCCCGCGTGAACCGGAAGGGCGGTTGGCGGCCTCACCGCGGCCTGTCGCGCATCCACGGCGGCTGGCTGCGAGGCCGGACGTTTCCGCGCCTGTTCTCTTTGGGCCTGCTGCCCGTGGAGATCGTCCCGTTCTTCTGCCTACGCGCATGACGCCTGTCCCGACGCAGGCCAGACCGGCCTATTTGCGGGTCGAAGGGGGCACATGGACGCGCAGCCAGCGCTTGCGGCGCTAGCGCATCGCGGCCACAAGCCACAGGCTGCCGAAGATCACCGGTTGGTGGATCAGATAGACGGCAAGGCTGTGCCGCCCCAGAAAGCCAAGCCGTCGCAAGCCCCTGTTATGGGGCAGATCGCGTCGCAACAGGCCTAACCCGTCTGCCAGCTTCGCACCGCCCAGCCCCAGCAGCACCATGCCCAGCCAAGGAAAGACCGGGACGAAATCCATCGCCGCCCCCCAGCGTGTTGACAGGCCGATCCACCAGAGCCACGGGGCATTCATCTGTGGCATCGCGAAGAGATAAGGCATGAACAGCGCCAGTCCCCCCAACAGAATTGTCACAAGCGCGGGCAGTCTAAGGCAGGCCAGCGCCAGCAGCGAACAGATGGCGATGGAATGCAGGATGCCGAAATAGACATAGAAGCCCGGCATGGCGAGATAGGTCACCCCAGATACCGCTATCGCCCCTGCAACAATCGCGGCCTCGCGCCGCCAGAACCCGCGCCAGCCTATGCTGCGCCCATGTGCCAGCCAGAGGCTGACCCCCACCAGAAGCAGGAAACTGCCTGCAATGGCGCGCGCATAATCGGGCCACCAGAGCGGAAGGTCCGGATGGAAGCCGAGCGCCTCCAGATCATAGCCCAGATGGAAACTGGCCATAGCGATCAGCGACAGGCTGCGGAGAAGGTCGGGCCAGATCAGGCGGGAAGAGGACATGCTACCTCGGAAATTGGGTATGGCTGGAAGATCAGCCGCGCCGCTACGAAGTCAAGGGCGGAGCCGTCACGAAATGGACAGGCGGGCCAGAGGAAGGGCAGAGCACCGCTTTGACGGGCGGACCTGTGATCGGAGAGAGAGCGTCGGCCTTACGCATCGGCCAAGAAAAACGGGCAGGTTTTGGACCCGCCCGTTTTCCGAATGATCGAAAGTCTGGAAAGCTTAGAGCTCGTCGAGCGCTTCGATGGCTTTCTGCAGGTCTTCTTTCGACACGTCCTTATCGGTGACTTCGGCTTTCTCGACGATGAAATCGACAACCTTGTCCTCGAAGATCGGCGCGCGCAGCTGTTGTTGCATCTGCGGGTTCTGCTGGATGAACTCGAAGAACTGACGCTCTTGGCCCGGATATTGACGCGCTTGCATCATCACCGCTTGGGTCATTTCGGCATCGGTCACTTCGATTTCTTGCTTGCGGCCGATTTCTGCCAGCAGCAGGCCCAGACGCACGCGACGCTCGGCAAGTTTCTTGTGCTCGTCGGTCGGCTCGATCGCGCCATGATTATGGCCGTGATCTTCGGGGTGCTCTTCGTGATAGAGCTGATGCGCGATCTGGTTGGCTTCCGCATCAACCAGCGTCGGCGGCAGTTCGAAGGACACTTTGCCATCCAGCGCGTCCAGCAGGCCGCGTTTCAGGATCTGACGCGAAGCGCCTTTGTATTCCTGACCCAGACGCTCTTTGATCTGCTCTTTCAGCGCATTGAGGTCTTCGGCACCGAATTTCTTGGCCAGCTCGTCATCGATCTCGGCTTCTTTCGGGCCGCGGACTTCTTTGACGGCGCATTTGAACAGGGCTTCCTTGCCTGCCAGATGCTCGGCTTGATAGGCCTCGGGGAAGGTCACTTTGACTTCGACTTCTTCCTCTTCCTTGGCACCGACCAGCTGGTCTTCGAAGCCGGGGATGAAGGAGTTGGAGCCGAGCACCAGCGGATAGTCTTCGCCTTTGCCGCCCTCGAATGCGACATCATCCACGAAGCCTTCGAAATCGATCACGACCTGATCGCCGTCTTTCGCTTTCGAGCCTTTGCGGCGCTTTTCGAAGGATTGTGCATTTTTGGCCAGACCTTCAAGGGCTTCGGTCACGGCTTCGTCAGCGGGGGTCACGACGAGGCGCTCGAGTTTGATGTCCGATGCGTCGAATTCCGGAATTTCCGGCAGCGCTTCATAGGAAACGGTAACAACAACGTCGTCGCCTTCTTTCCAGTTCTCGCCGTCTTTCATCTCGACTTTCGGCTGCATCGCCGGACGGTCACCCGATTTCTCGAAATGCTCGTTCATTGCGCCGTCGATGGCTTCCTGCATGGTTTCGCCCATGAGGCGCGCACCGAATTGCTTTTTCAACATCGGCATCGGAACCTTGCCCTTGCGGAAGCCCTTCAGCTCGATCTCGGGCTGCGCTTCCTTGAGCTTGGTCGTGACTTTCTCTTCGAGCTCGGCGCCGGTGATGGTGATTTCGTAGCCGCGGCTGAGGCCTTCGTTGAGGGTCTCGGTGACCTGCATGTGGATTTCCTTCTTTGATGAATGCCGCGAGTCAATGCGCGGCAGGCAAGCTCAATTTCACGCGCCGTTCTATGGGGCGGCACACGTGGAAGCAAGGTGAAACTCTGTGTTTACAGGGCAGGAATGTCATAAAAGAGCGCGTTCTGGCCGTTGCTGGCCGTTGCCGGGCGGTGATTGCGGCAGAAGGCTTGGCGGGAAGGTCGCGGCAACCCCCTGTCAGGGCGCGTCGTGCCGCAGGGGTGGCGCGCCAGTGCGGCGTGGCAAATGGCCGAAATGGGGCCGCCCGATTCCAAGATCCACGCCTGGACAGGGCATGAAACGCGCTCGATGGCCCGGAAATATCGGGCGCAGGCAAACCAGAAACGGGCCTCACAATACGCGCAAGAGCGACGGGAACAGAACAAGCCCAGAACGTGAATGTGCCAACTTGTGGCGAAACGCTGATCGGAGGAAAGGTTGAAAATGTCGGAAAGCCCAAAAATTTCAGAGTGGTGCGGGTGGAGGGACTTGAACCCCCACGCCGTTAGGCGCCAGAACCTAAATCTGGTGCGTCTACCAATTTCGCCACACCCGCAACAAGGTGCCTTTTAGCAACGCCTCTGGTGCATGCAAGAGGGATTTTCCATTTTTTTGCTGCGGGACGGGAAAAACTGCGTAATGTTGGTAAAGAAATGAATAACGCGGCAAATCGCGAATTTACCAACGGGCAGGCGCATCATGCAAAAGCAGGATTCTATAATGTCTTATGGCCATTACGCGGCAGAAGATCTGCTTGAGGCGCGGGCGCGGTATTCGGCCGTTGGCGTGGCGCAGGGCGCGCAGATCCGGACCTCGGAGGGCGATCTTCCGGTGGAATACCTGTGTCCGGGTGATCGCATCGTGACCCGTTCGGGAATGCGTGTGCTGCGTGCGGTGACGGTGCAGCATGCAGATCGCCATGTGCTGCGGTTTCCGGCGGGCAGTCTCGGGCAGGGGCGTCCGCAATCCGTGCTCTATCTCGGCGCGCAGACGCGTATGCCGCTGGGAGGCTGGCGGGCGCAAACGCTTTACGAGGCCGAAACCGCCTCTGTGCCGGCATCGAAGCTATGCGACGGGCAGGTGGTGCGTGTGGCACTTGAGCGGCCCGTGCGGCTTTATGCGCTGCATTTCGATACGGTCGAGACCTTCTTTGCCGAGGGGATCGAGGTCGAGGCGCAGGTCGTGCCCGCGACAGCCTGAGATCGTCTGAGGGGGCGGCAGATCAGATAGAAAAAACCGGGCAGAGGCCCGGTTTTTGTGTTTTGCGTTATGCGAAGAGCGCGCGCATCAGCGCTGGCAGTTCGTCGGGGAGGTCTTCGGCCAAGAGACCCGGACCGAATTGCCGTGCGGCCTCGACATGCATCCAGACGGCCAGTTCGGCGGCGCCCAGAATGTCGCGGTGATGCGGGTCCTGCGTCGCCAGAAGGCCGGTGATCATCCCTGCCAGCACGTCACCGGCCCCTGCCGTTGCCAGCCAAGGGGCGGCGCGCTCGCGCAGGGCGGGATGTACCGAGGCGCAGCCATCGGGGCGCGCGATCACTGTGACCGGACCTTTCAGCAACACCACCGCCCCTGCACGTTCGGCTGCGCGGCGGGTGAGGGTGAGACGGTCGCTCTGGTGTAGCTCGGCTGCCAGATCGGGGAAAAGGGTACGGAATTCACCCTCATGCGGGGTCAGGATGCAGTCTTCATGCAGGTGGTTGAACAGCACCTGCGGGTCTTCCCCGAAGCAGGACAGCGCATCGGCATCCAGCACCGTGGCCCGCTTGCCCCAGAGGGCGGCAGGAACCATTTCCTGCGCGCGTTTATGGCCCAGACCCGGCCCCAGACAGAGCGCGCGCAGGCGGTCGTCCTCCATCCAGCCGCGCAGGGTGTAGCTGTCGGGCAGGGGGCGCAGCATCAGGGCGTTGATCTGGGCGGCGGTTTCGGGCACGGCCGATTGCGGCGCGGCAATGGTCACCGCCCCCGCGCCGATCCGCAGAGCCGCGCGTGCGGCCATCCGTGCCGCCCCGCCCTGACCCAGACCGCCGGACAGCACAATGGCATGTCCGCGCTGGTATTTATGCGCCGCCTTATCGAGATGCGTGACGCTTTGGAACCAGCGCTGGAACGCTTTGGGGCGATTGCCGCGTACCAGATCAACGAGCCGCAGGGCATGGGGCTGTTTGGGCAGATCCGCAAGGGCTGCCGCATCCTTGCCCGCCCCGCCCGGCAGGCCGATATCGACGATTTCCAGCCGCTGCCCCGCAAGTGCCGACAGCACATGCCCCGGTTTCGGGAGATGGAAGGTTACGCACAGATCCGTGGCGATATGGCGACGCGATTCGTCCGTGCTCCATTCCGTCAGGGCTTCCTGATCAAGGCTGCGCGGAGGCTCGGGCGCCAGAAAAACCCCGCGATCCAGATCGAAACCGGAGGGGCAGTCGACGGCCACCACTTTCGGAATATGACGCCAGCGCGCCGTCGCGGGGCGGGGCGGACGGGCCGCGACCGCGCCGAACAGGGCCAAATATTCGGTGCCAAGCGGGCGGGTGCAGCCGATCCCGAAGAGCGCATCGACGATGATATCGGGGCGGTGGCCGGTGGCCGCCATCGCAAAGCCGTGCTGCTCGACGGCGGCGGGCAGATTGGCCAGCGCATGGGCGGCGGCCCCTTCATGGCTGTGGTTGAGTTCGCGCAGCACCTCGACCCGCCAGCCGCGTGCACTCAGATGCTGGCCCACAACATAGCCGTCCCCGCCATTATTGCCCGGACCGCACAAAATAACGGCACAGGGCGGCTCTGCGCTGCTTTCAAGCTCCAGAAATTGCGGCCAGTTGCGCAGGATCGCCGCAGCCACACCCGCGCCGGCACGTGCCATCAGTTTGTCTTCATCTGACAGTTTCTTGGACAAAGCGCTTTGTTCTGCGGCGCGCATTTGGGCAGTTGTGAGAATTTCGCTCAATCGTAAGCCTTTATGTTTGCAAATCGCTCATTCAATACGCAACATGGCGTAAATTTGGGCGCACTAACCGGATTCCCAAGTCAAGCTGGGACAAGATGAGCCTAGTCGATTGCGGGGGCCGAAGGAAAGTGCTGAGAAGTGCCGAGAAGGCCAAGACGAAGGAGTCGACGGAATGAAAAAGATCGAAGCGATCATCAAACCGTTCAAACTGGATGAAGTGAAAGAAGCTCTTCAAGAGGCTGGCATCCAAGGCCTGTCGGTGATTGAAGTCAAAGGGTTCGGGCGTCAGAAAGGGCATACAGAGCTCTATCGCGGCGCGGAATATGTCGTTGATTTCCTTCCCAAGGTTAAAATCGAGATGGTGATTTCCGACGATATGGTCGAGGCCGCCGTCGAGGCGATCACCTCTGCCGCCCGCACCGAGAAAATCGGCGACGGCAAGATCTTCATCTCGCCGGTCGAGGAAGCGATCCGCATCCGGACCGGTGAAACTGGCGACGACGCGATCTGATCGCGTCCCGCCCAAACGCATGTCGGACCTAAAGTCCGGTGTCTTATTGCTCAACGAAAGGGTTGCTACGAATGAGCTCTGTTAAGGACGCCCTCAAGCTGATGAAGGACGAAGAAGTCGAATACGTTGATGTTCGCTTCACCGATCCGCGCGGTAAACTCCAACACGTGACTCTGGTCGTTGATCTGGTCGACGAAGACTTCTTCGAGGAAGGCTTCATGTTCGACGGCTCGTCCATCGCGGGCTGGAAATCGATCGACCAATCCGACATGAAGCTCATCCCCGATGCTTCCTCGGTTTATATCGACCCCTTCTACGCTGAAAAAACCATGTGCGTGCACTGCGTTGTGGTCGAGCCCGACACCGGCGAAGCCTATGACCGCTGCCCGCGTCAGGTTGCGGCCAAAGCCGAAGCCTATCTGAAATCCTCGGGTATCGGCGATGCGGCCTTCTTCGGCCCCGAAGCCGAATTCTTCCTCTTTGACGACGTGCGCTACTCGGTCACGCCGGCCAAAGTGTCCTTCCAGATCGACGCGGAAGCGGCGGCATGGAACACCGACACCCCGTCGGAAATGGGCAACCTCGGCCACCGTGCGGGCCACAAGGGCGGCTACTTCCCGGTGAACCCCGTTGACGAAGCCCAAGACCTGCGTGGCGAGATGCTCTCGACCATGAAGCGCATGGGCATCAAGGTCGACAAGCACCACCACGAAGTGGCGACCTGCCAGCACGAACTGGGCATGATCTTCGGCCAGCTCACCGAGCAAGCCGATAACATCCAGAAATACAAATACGTGATCCACAACGTGGCCCACGCCTATGGCAAATCGGCGACCTTCATGCCGAAGCCGATGAAAGGCGATAACGGCTCGGGCATGCACGTGAACATGTCGATCTGGAAGGACGGCAAGCCGCTCTTTGCTGGCGACAAATACGCAGACCTGTCGCAAGAGGCGCTGTATTTCATCGGTGGTATCCTTAAGCACGCGAAAGCTCTGAACGCGCTGACGAACCCCTCGACCAACTCCTACAAGCGTCTGATCCCGGGCTTCGAGGCTCCGGTTCTGCGCGCCTATTCGGCAAGCAACCGTTCGGGCTGTGTCCGTATTCCGTGGACCAACTCGCCCAAAGCAAAGCGCGTCGAAGCCCGCTTCCCCGATCCGTCGGCAAACCCCTATCTGTGCTTCGCAGCCCTGATGATGGCAGGCCTCGACGGCATCAAGAACAAGATCGATCCGGGCCCGGCATCGGACAAGGACCTCTACGATCTTCCGCCGGAAGAGCTCGCAGAAATCCCGACCGTTTGCGGCTCGCTGCGTGAGGCTCTGGAAGCCCTCGAAGCCGATATGGACTTCCTGACCGCAGGTGACGTGTTCACCAAGGACATGCTGGAAGGCTATATCGCGCTCAAATGGGAAGAGGTCTATGCCTACGAGCATACCCCGCACCCGATCGAGTACCAGATGTATTACAGCTGCTAATCTCCGGATTGCTTTGTGACAAAGGAAAGCGCTGCCTTCGGGTGGCGCTTTTCCATTTTGAATTAAAGGCTTGCGCTGCTGTTTTGAGGTTTTAGGTTAGGTTTTGTTAACCTTGATCGAGGGTCCCGGATGTCTGCCAAAATCTCCTTTCCATCGAAAACGCCGGTCTTTGCCCGTGGTGGCATGGTGCTGGCCAACCATCCGTTAGGGGCGGCTGCGGGCATCGAGGCGCTGGCGGCGGGCGGCAATGCCGCCGATGCGGCTGTGGCCACGCTGCTGACGCTTTCGGTGGTCGAGCCGATGATGGTGGGGATCTGCGGTGGCGGGCTGGTGCATCTGCGCGATGCGCAGGGCCAGCACGAGATTATCGACGGGCTGTCCTGCGCAGGCGCGGCCTCGGAGCCCGCGATGTATCGCCCGCTTTCCGATGTGCCGCCGCTACAGATGCAGACGGTGGACCGCCAGAACGAATTTGGGGCCTCGGCGGTTGCCGTGCCGGGAAGTCTGCGGGCATGGGCGCTTTTGCACGAGCGTCACGGGCGCTTGCCCTTTGCCGATCTGTTCGGGGCTGCGATCCGTCATGCACGTCAGGGCTTTGTGGTGACCCCGTATCTGGCAGGCTCGATTTCCGAGGCGCGTCATGACCTTGCACGCACCCCCGATATGGCGGCGCTGTTCCTGCCAAAGGGCGCGCCGCTGCGCAAAGGGGACCGTCTGCTCCAGCCCGATTATGCCGCCACCTTGGAAGAGATCGCCCTGCAGGGGCCGGATGCGCTGTATCATGGCGCGCTGGGGCGGAAACTGGTGGACTATCTGGCCACGGGGCCTGTGCCTCAGGCCCGGCTGACGCTTCAGGATCTGGCCGGATACGCCCCGCAGGTGCTGGCGCCGGTTCAGGGGCACTATCGCGGCTTCGATATTTTCGGCCCGCCGCCGCCTGCCTCTTCCGGCGTGCATGTGACGCAGATGCTTAACATGCTGGAAACCCGCGATCTGGCGGCGATGGGTTTTGACAGCCCCCTACGGGCGCAGCTTCTGGCCAATGTGATGCGCGCGGCCTTTGCCGACCGTGCCCGTCATAGCGGGGATCCGCGTTTTGTGGATATTCCGGTCGGGCGACTGACCTCGAAAGACTATGCCCGCGCGCTGATGGAGGGCGTGCCGCCGGTCACGGCCGCGCAAGGCTATGAAAGCCGCGACACGACCCATATTACCATCGCCGATGGCGAGGGGATGATTGTCACGGCAACCTTCACGATCAATTCGCTCTTTGGCGCGCGGGTGATGGTGCCGGGGACGGGGATGATCCTCAATAATTATATGTGCAATTTCGACCCCAATCCGGGCCGGGCGCTTTCTGTCGCGCCGGGCAAGCGGGTGCCCACCTCGATGGCTCCGATGATCGTGGCGCGGGAGGGCCGGCCCTTTCTTGCGCTGGGGCAGCCCGGCGGCACGCGGATTTTCCCTTCGGTGCTGCAGGCGATGGTGAATATCATCGATCACGGCATGGCGCTGCAAGAGGCGGTCGAGGCCCCGCGGCTCTGGACCCAGGGCGCAGAGATCGAGCTGGAGCCGCGCTTTGCGGCGCTGGCTCCCGCGCTGGAGGCGGCGGGCCTTGCGGTCAAGCATGTGCCCCATATCGGCGGCGGGCTGAACGCGATCCGTTTCCATGCGGACGGGCAGATGGAGGGCGCGGCCTGCTGGCGGGCGGATGGCACGGTGCTGGGGCTGGGCGGTGGTCTGGCAGAGGAGGGCGTGCGCTTCTGGCCCGACCGTTCGCAGGGGAGTTCCTCGCCGAATTGACGGCCCGAAGGGACGGCTGCGCGAAAGGATGGGGCCGCGAAGGGATAGGGGGATCATCTGTGGCCTCCTTCCACATGTCCCCCACGCTGACACCAAAGCTCGCCGCGATCCTGTCGGGCTTTGGCATCACGTCTTTCGGCAGGCGGCAGATGTCGCGCCCATGCGCCCTCGGTCAGTGGCTTTCGAAAAACGCTTTACGTGGGCCGAGATCCGTGGCTGGCTCATGCAAGATGTCTTCGGGAGGATCATCATGACCTTTCATCTCTGGCTGGCCTTCGCGTCCGCCTCTCTTGCGTTGTTGTTGATACCGGGGCCGACTGTGCTGCTTGTCCTGACCTATGCCCTGAGCCAGGGGCGTCGCGTGGCGCTGGCGACGGTTGCAGGCGTCGCGCTTGGCGATTTCGTGGCAATGTCCGCCTCGCTCGCCGGTCTCGGAGCACTGGTGCTGGCCTCTTCGGGAGTGTTTCTGGCTCTGAAGTGGATCGGGGCGGCCTATCTGGTCTATCTCGGGGTCCGACTGTTTTGCAGCGCACCGGCGGCCCGCTTGGGGACGCTGGCACAGGCACAGGCACAGGCACAGGCACAGGCACAGGCAGCGCCCGCATCGCCGCGTCGCGTCTTTTTTCACGCGGTCGCGGTGACGGCGCTTAATCCGAAATCCATTGTCTTCTTCATCGCTTTCGTGCCGCAGTTCCTTGCGCCCGACAGGGCTTTAGCACCGCAATTCGCAGGGCTTATCGCAACTTTTGTGGGGTTGGCGGCGTTGAACGCGCTGGCCTATGCCCTGCTGGCCGACAGATTGCGCCGGAACATCGCGCGCCCCAATGTGCTACCCGCCCTGACCCGATTGGGCGGCGGGGCACTTGTGGCGATGGGCATCGCGACAGCCGCTTTGCGCCGCGCCTGAGAGGGAGGCCCAAGGAGGGGCGCCCGAAAAGGGGCACACAGGAAGGCGCACAGAGGGGCGCGTAAAAAAAGGCCGCCCCGAAAGGCGGCCTTGATGGGGTTATTTGAAGGCCATCGTGGCCTTCACCGCCTTCTGCCAGCCCGCGTAAAGTTTGGCCGATTGTTCGGGGGGCATCTTCGGTTCGAACACGCGGTCCACGGCGGCCATTTCCACCAGCTCCTCTTTCGAGGACCAGAAGCCCACGGCCAGCCCTGCCAGATAGGCCGCCCCAAGGGCTGTGGTCTCGATCACGGTGGGGCGCTCGACCTCCTTGCCCAGGATATCCGACTGGATCTGCAACAGAAGATCATTGGCCACCGCGCCACCATCCACGCGCAGTTTGGCAAGCTCGATGCCGCTATCGGCCTCCATCGCCGACAGCACGTCCTTGGTCTGGTAGCACAGCGATTCCAGCGTCGCGCGGATGAAATGCTCTTTCGAGGTGCCACGGGTCAACCCGAACACCGCGCCGCGCACTTCCGAATCCCAGTACGGCGCGCCAAGGCCCACAAAGGCGGGCACGACATAGACCCCGTCGCTATCTTCAACGCGGGCGGCATAGGTCTCGGATTCCTTGGCATTGCGGAACATGCGCAGCCCGTCGCGTAGCCACTGGATGGCGGAGCCCGCCACAAAGATCGACCCTTCAAGCGCGTATTCGACGCGGCCGTCGACGCCCCAGGCGATGGTGGTCAACAGGCCGTTCTCGGATTTCACCGGACGCTCGCCCGTGGTCATCAGCATGAAGCAGCCGGTGCCATAGGTGTTCTTTGCCATGCCTTTTTCAAAGCAGAGCTGGCCGAATTGCGCCGCCTGCTGGTCGCCTGCCATGCCCGCGATCGGTAGCTGGATGCCCTGGAACGCGTCGCGATGGGTGGTGCCATACACCTCGGAGGAGGGGCGCACCTCGGGCAGCATCGAGGCCGGAATGGTCAGATGCTCCAGCAGCTCCTCATCCCATTTCAGCTCGAAGATATTATACATCAGCGTGCGCGAGGCGTTGGTGTAATCGGTGACATGGACCTCGCCGCCGGTCAGTTTCCAGACGAGCCATGTGTCGATGGTGCCAAACAGCAGATCGCCGGCCTCGGCCTTTTCACGCGCCCCTTCGACATTATCGAGGATCCATTTGACCTTGGTCCCCGAGAAATAGGCATCGATCAGCAGGCCGGTCTTGTCGCGGAAAGTGTCATCCAGCCCCTTGGCCTTCAGGTCCTTGCAGACATCAAGTGTCTGGCGTGACTGCCAGACAATGGCATTATAGACGGGGCGGCCCGTTTTCTTGTCCCAGACCACGGCGGTTTCGCGCTGGTTGGTGATCCCGATCGAGGCGATCTCGTCCGAGGTCACCTCGGCGTTTGACAAGAGCTCTGCCACAACGGATTGCACCGAGGACCAGATCTCCATCGCATTATGCTCGACCCAGCCGGGCTTGGGGAAAATCTGCGCGAATTCCTTCTGGGTGGTGTGGATGATCTGGCCAGCCTTGTCGAACAGGATGGCGCGCGAGCTGGTCGTGCCCTGATCAATGGCAAGAACGTATTTCTTGGTCATGTCCTTTTCCTTCCCTTGAGAGGATGCGCCTTCTTGGGCCCCATCCCCGATCCTCATGAATTTAGCCAGCCACCGGAGAGACAAGCGCCATATACAGATAGACCCCCGCGATGGCACCACAGATCGGTGCGACAACCGGAAGCCATGCATAGCCCCAGTCGCTGTCGCGCTTGCCCTTGATCGGCATCAGGGCATGGGCGATGCGGGGGCCCAGGTCGCGGGCGGGGTTGATGGCATAGCCGGTGGGGCCTCCCAGCGACAGGCCGATGGCCAGAATGAAGAAGCCCACGATCAGCGGGTTCAGCCCCTCGGCAAAGCTGTTGGCACCGATGCAGCTCAGCCCGAAAGACAGCACCGCCGTGCCCAGAAATTCGGACAGGAAGTTCGCGGGCGTGTTGCGGATGGCGGGCTGGGTGCAGAAAACGGCCAGTTTCAGATCGGCATCCTCGGTCTCGGCCCAATGTGGCAGATACATCAGATAGGTCAGCACGCCGCCCAGAATGCCGCCTGCCATCTGGCCCGCGATATAGACGGGCACCAAGCTCCAGCTCAGCTGGCCGGTCAGGGCAAAGGCGATGGTCAATGCGGGGTTGAGATGCGCGCCGGAATATTTTCCCGCCACATAGACACCGAAGGTGACCGCCATCCCCCAGCCAAGAGCGATCACGATCCAGCCGCCGTTGAACCCCTTGGATTTTGCAAGCAATACGTTGGCCACGACGCCGCAGCCGAAAAGTGTCAGGACGGCGGTCCCGACAAGTTCACTCAGAAAGAAGTTCATACTTCCTCCCCCCTAATAAGCCCTCGAAAACTGTCGCTGTGACCCGGATCGGAAAGGCCGTTCCTCGCGGCTTTCCGGTCTCCTCCATAGTGACCGGGTCACGGGTAATTTCGATTCTCCATCCGAGCAAGGGCAAAATGTTCGGAATCGAAAATTATGAACTCAAACTTGGCCCATTCGAACATCTGGTCAATATCTCTTTGAATGTTAGCGGATGACAGTTCCGTGAGCGGAGATGCGGAAAGACCATTCGTGGATAAATTGCGAATATTCGATATGTTTTCGCGATTCTCTCTGAGGACTGGGCAGGGAGGTTGCCCTGCATTGGCGATGATAGCTGCAAACCGATCCGGATCTTGACGGGTCCGAAGGCGGATTTGCGCCCGTTTCAGCGGAAAATCAGGAGCATTGAGGTGCCATTTCCTGTCATGACGCTTTCACTTGAAAAAAATCGAACATCAATCTATCTGGAAAGGACAGCGGACGTTCCGCGACCTGTTTCCTATCCGGCACGAGGCTATCCGATGCGCGCTGAGACACTTGCCAAGCTGCAAAGCAATGAACTCTTCGATCTTCTGATCATTGGCGGCGGGGCAACCGGCTGCGGGATTGCGGTCGATGCGGCCACGCGAGGGCTGAAGGTGGCGCTTGTCGAGCGTTACGATTTCGCGGAAGGCACGTCCAGCCGGTCCACCAAACTGGTGCATGGCGGCGTGCGCTACCTTGAGGCGGCGGTCAAAAAGCTCGACCGCGGGCAATATGATCTGGTGCGCCATGCGTTGCACGAACGCGGGGCACTGTTGCGCAATGCGCCGCATCTGTCGCGCCCGCTGCCGCTGATCACGCCGGTCTATAGCTGGCTGCAGGTGCCCTATCTTTACGCCGGACTGAAGCTCTATGATATTCTGTCGGGCAAGATGAATATCGGCCATTCCAAGATCATCAGCGCGAAAAAGGCCAAGGCGCGGTTTCCGATGCTGCGCTCCAAGGGGCTGAAGGCGGTTGTGCAATATTACGACGGGCAATTCGTGGATTGCCGGATGTGCGTGACCCTTGCCATGACGGCGCAGCGGGCAGGGGCGGTGATGGCCAACCATATCGCGGTGACCAGCCTCACCCACGAGGCGGGCAAGATCATCGGCGCCAATGTCGAGGATGCGATGACCGGCGCGGCCTTCGCGATCCGCGCCAAGAAGGTGGTCAATGCGACCGGCCCCTTTGCCGATACCATCCGCCGGATGGACCATGCCGATGCCAAGCCGATCCTGAAGGGCAGCTCGGGGATCCATATCCTGCTGGACAGCTCTTTCGTGCCGCCCGATGAGGGGCTGCTGATCCCGCAGACCGATGACGGGCGGGTGGTCTTTATTCTGCCGTGGCAGGGGCAGGCGCTGGTGGGCACCACCGACACCTCCTGCGAGGTGGTCGATCATCCCACCGTGTCCGAGGAAGATATCGCCTATCTGCTGGATTATGTGAAACGCTATTTCGACATCAATGTAACGCGCGCGGATGTGAAATCGGCATGGTCGGGCATCCGGCCTCTGGTCTTCAATCCCGAGGCCAAGGACACCGCAGAGCTGGCGCGTGACCATGTGATCATCGAGGATGGCTCGGGGCTGATCACCATTTCGGGCGGCAAATGGACCACCTACCGGCATATGGCGGAAGAGGCGGTCGATAAGGTCGTCTCGGGCGGCGCATTTGCGGGGCTGAAGCCCTGTCTGACCCATGACATGAAGCTTCTGGGGGCCGAAAACTACGTGCCCGAGGGGGCGCAGGCTCTGGCCCGCGAGTTTGGCCTGCCGCCGGATGTGGCCCGTCACCTGCATCATTCCTATGGTGACCGTGCGCCCGTGGTGGCGGGGATTGCGCGCGACGAGGGCTGCGCGACCCGTCTGGCCGAGGCGCATCCCTATATCGAGGCAGAGGTGCTTTATGCGATGCGCCACGAGGCTGCGCTGCGGGTGGCCGATGTGCTATGCCGCCGCATGACGCTGACCCATGTCGACAGCCGTGCCGCCGATGCCGCGATTGCCCGTGTGGCGGATCTGATGGCGCGCGAGGCCGGATGGGATGCTCCGCGTCTTGCGGCAGAGATCGCGCTGGCCGAACAGCGCACGCAGATCGCCCTGTAACCCGAACCCTTTCCGTGTCCGGCCTTGAGCGGGGGGCGGAAAGGTGGGCGCGCGGGGCCGGACGAAATGGGCCCGTCCGGCCTCGCGGCGCACGCCCTTTCGGGGCCTAAGCACTTGACAGATTTGGCTCTGCTTCGCCAAGTAGGGCCTGCCGGTGCTTCATGAGATCAAGGTCGCGATGTCCACGCTTACCCAACGCCAGAACCAGATTACCGAAATCGCCCGTTCCGAAGGGTTCGTAGGCATCGAGGATATTGCCGTGCGTCTTGACGTGACGCCGCAGACGATCCGGCGCGACATCAAGCTGCTTTGCGATATGGGGATCTTGCACCGCTATCATGGCGGGGCGAGCCTGATGACCAATACCCGCAACCGCGATCATGCCCGCCGCCGCGAGGACATGGCGCATGAGAAGGCCCGCATCGGCGAGATGGTGGCCGCGCATATTCCCGATGGGGCCTCGCTTTTCCTGAATATCGGCACCACGACCGAGGCCATCGCGCAGGCCCTCCTTGGCAAAAAGGATCTGCATGTGGTGACCAATAACATCAATGTGGTCACGCTGCTTTCCAGCCGCGAGGATTTCGATATCACCATCGCGGGCGGTCAGGTGCGCAAGCGCGATCTGGCGGTGGTGGGCGAGGCGACGATCGGGTTTATCAACCAGTTCAAGGTGGATTTCGGGATCATCGGGATTTCGGGGATCGACGAAGATGGCACGCTTCTGGATTTCGACTACCGCGAGGTGCAGGTGGCGCAGGCAATCATTGCCAATTCGCGCACGACCTTCCTTGCGACCGATCACACGAAATTCGGGCGTCGCGCGATGGTCAAGCTGGGCCATCTGAACGATCTCGACGGTCTGTTTATCGATGCGCTGCCTGCCGCACCCTATGCCGAGATGCTGGAGGCCTCGAAGGTCTCGGTGCATGTGGCCAAGCCCTGAGGCTTGGCCTGTCGGGCTTACAGCACAATCCGCGAGGGGGCGAGAATGCGGTAGAGGAGGCCGCCCAGAAGCGCGCCGAAGATCCATGCATAGCCGGATAGCACGGCCAGCACCGGCACCCAGACCGTGGCCACCGAGAAGACCGCAGCAATGACGAAGGCAATCAGCGCCGCATCGTTCCAGCCGTTTTTATACTGGTAGCGCCCGCCCTTGGCGCGGTAGAGGTCGGCCTTGTCCAACCGCCCTCTGCGCAGCAGGAAGTAATCCGCGATCATGATGCCATAAAGCGGGGCCAGTGTCGCGCCCAAAGTGTTGACAAAACCCGAGATGCCGACATCGGCGATGAAGCTCACCCATAGCCCGCCGATCACCAGCGCAAAGCCCGAGGTGATCGCCCCTGCCATGCGAAAGCTGATATGGCGCGGCGCGAGATTGGCGATGCCATTGACCGCAGGGATGAAATTCGCCACCAGATTGATGCCCACCGTCGCGGCGAAGAAGGTGATTGCGGCGATGATGCCAAGGATCACGCTATCGGTGCGCGCGACGATCTCGGTCGGGTTGGTGAGCGCCTCGCCATAGACCACGGCAGCCCCTGCGGTGGTCAGCAGCGCCAGCGCGGAAAACAGCACCATATTCAGCGGCAGCCCCGCCAGATTGCCCAGCATCATGGCGCGTGTCGATTTCGCATAGCGCGAGAAATCGGAGAAGTTGATCAGCACGGCGGCGAAATAGGACACCATCGTGCCGACAATCGCGACAAAGCCCGAGGTTTCGGTCCAGAACGTGCCTTCGGGATTGGCGAAGATGGTCTGCGCCTGTGTCCAGAGCTGCCCGTCGGATTTGATCCAGAGCACGATCAGCAGGCCGATCATCACCGCATAGACAAACGGGCCCGCGACATTAAGAAAGGTCTCTACCCAGTTCATTCCACGCCAGAAAATGACGATATGGAAGGCCCAGACAAGGAGGAAGCTGATCCAGTCGATCGTGCCCAGACCAAGAAAGGTGCCGCCCGCGCCCAGACCCGTGACAGAGCGGATCAGCAGCGCCAGTGCCGTCGAGGCGAAATAGACCTGCACCCCGTACCAGAACACCGCCACGATGGCGCGCAGGATGGCGGGAAGTTTTGCGCCCTGAAGTCCTTGGCTTGCGCGCGCCAGCACCGGATAGGGAATGCCGTAACGCTGGCCTGCCACGCCGGACAAGGTCACCAGCCCCATTACCAGAAGCCCCGCCACGATCAGTGCCGCAAAGGCCGTCCACCCGCTGACCCCATAGGAGATGAACAGCGAGGCCACCAGTGAATATCCGAAAAGCGACTGGATATCATTGGCCCAGATGTTGAAGATGGCAAACCACCCCCAGGTCTGTTCGTAGGGGGCGGTCGGGGCCAACGGGTCGCTGTCATGCGGCGAGGAGGGCAGATGGACCCTTTCGGGGTCGAAGCTTGCATCGGTCATGGGGCGTCTCTTTATGGTTGTCTTATGGAGCATCCTTGATGGGCCCAGCCTAGGCGCGGCGCGGGGACAGGGGCATCTGGCCTGCGGAAAATCGCAAGCAGGCTTCGGGAATTGCGCGGTGGATGCCTGCTTTTCGGGCGTCTGGGCGCGGAAACGGGCGGTCTGTGGCGGGGAGGGACCGTGCAATCCTGATCTTTTCACTCACTTTCCGGCGATTTGATCTGGCGCATGGTTGCGAAATGTATCCGAGTCATTCTATCAGGATGTGACCTGTATAGGATTCGCCTGATGGAACTTGGACAGATTGACGCAATCGAGCGCACGGTGGCTCTGGGGCTGACCCGCAAGGGCTATCGCGGGCGGGTGGCCTGTATCCTGCCGATCCCGGGCAATGGCCGCCTTGCGCCCGAAGAGATGGAGCGTCGTCTGATCGAGATGGGCTTCATCGAGGGCGTGGAGATCTCTGTCATCCATGAAGGCCCGTTCGGACGCGACCCGATTGCGGTGCGCGTGGGCGAGGCGACGGTTGCGCTGCGCCGTCGAGATGCTATGGCAATCCTGACGGAGTAAGTTTCCCGACGGAGTGCATATATGCTCGAGCCTCAAGCCAGAGCGGATAGCCCCTTGCGGGTGGCCCTGATCGGGGCTCCGAATTGTGGCAAGACCTCATTATTCAATGCCCTGACCGGCGCCAACCAGCGGGTTGGCAACTATTCCGGCGTCACGGTTGAACGCAAGATCGGGCAGGCCGTGACACCTGCGGGTGTGCCGTTGACGGTGGTCGACCTTCCCGGAACCTATTCCTTGCGCGCGCGCAGTCCCGACGAGGTTGTGACGCGCGATGTCATTCTGGGGCGGCGCAAGGATGTGGGGCAGATCGACCTGCTGATGGTGGTGGCCGATGCCACCCATCTGCGCCCCGGCCTGCGTCTGGCGCAGGAATTGCGCGCCTGCGGTATTCCGATTCTCGTGGTGCTGAACATGATCGATATCGCCCGCCACCGCGGGATCGAGATCGATCTCGAGGTGCTGGAGCGTTCGCTTGGTCTGCCGGTTGCCGCCTCGACCGCGGTGCGCCGCGGGGGAATGGACGCGCTTTGGGGACGGCTTGACGGGCTGATCGGGCAGGGGCTGCCCGCGCGCGGCGCGATGACATGGGAGGCCCCGAGCGCCGCCCAGTTGCGCGCGGCGCTGCGGCAGGCCGACCAGTTGATTGCCCATGCCGTGCACAAGCCCGTAGCCCCCCGCAGCCTGACCGAGAAGGTGGATGCCGTCGTGCTCAACCCGTTTGCGGGGCCGATGATCCTGCTGGTGCTGATGTTTGCGATGTTTCAGGCGGTCTTTGCCGGTGCCGCGCCGCTGATGGAGGCGATCGGTGCGATGATCGACTGGCTTTCGGGCGCGGTCTCGGCGCTGTTGCCGGAGGGCCTGTTGCGCGGGCTGATCGTGGATGGCGCGATTGCCGGTGTGGGCTCTGTGGTGGTGTTCCTGCCGCAGATCGTGATCCTTTTCGGCTTTATCCTGATCCTCGAAGATCTGGGCTATATGGCGCGGGCAGCCTTCCTGATGGACCGTATCATGGGCCATGCGGGGCTGCACGGGCGGGCGTTCATTCCGCTTCTGTCCAGCTTTGCCTGCGCGGTGCCGGGCATCATGTCGGCCCGCGTGATCGATGATCGCCGTGACCGCCTGACAACCATCCTGATTGCGCCTTTGATGACCTGTTCGGCGCGTATTCCCGTCTACACCCTGCTGATCGGGGCCTTCGTGCCCGCCCGCAGCATCGGGCCGGGGATCGGGTTGCAGGGGCTGGTGATGTTCGGCCTCTTTGCCGCCGGTGTGATCTCGGCGCTGCTGGTGGCCTTTGTCAGCCGGATGCTGTTGCGCCGCAACGAGATTGCCGCGCCTTTGATGCTGGATCTGCCCGATTACAAGATCCCGCAGATGCGCGGTGTGCTGCTGGGCCTGTGGCAACGGGCGCGGGCCTTCCTGCGCCGCGCGGGCACGATCATCTTTTACGCTTCGGTGGTCGTCTGGGTGCTGTCGACCTTTCCGTTCCCGCCCGAAGGGGCAACGGAACCCGCCATCAATTACAGCTTTGCGGCCATGATCGGCCATCTGCTGGAACCGATCCTGTCGCCGATCGGCTTCAGTTGGCAGATCTGTGTGGCTCTGGTGCCCGGTATGGCCGCCCGCGAGGTGGCGGTGGCGGGGCTCTCGACCGTTTATGCCGTCTCGGGCGGGGAAACGGCGCTCGGGGCCGAGCTTGCGGCGAATTGGTCGTTGGCCACGGGAGTGTCGCTTCTGGTGTGGTATATCTTTGCGCCGCAATGCCTGTCGACGCTGGCGGTGATCCGGCGTGAAACGGGGCAGGCGCGCTGGATGTGGGTCTCGGTCGTCTATATGTTCGGGCTGGCCTATATCTGCAGCTTCATCGCCTATCACGTGATGCGGGCGCTCGGAGGGTAGCAGATCGGCGGCTAGAAGATCGGGCCGCCATCCTCATCATTGCCGGTGGCCTCCATAAGCGCGCGCATGTTCCAGATGGTGATCAACCGTGCGCTATTGGTGCTGAGAATGCCCGCCGCGCGCAGCCGTGCGAAATTCCGGCTGACGGTTTCGGGGGTCAGCCCCAGATAATCCGCGATCTCGTGGCGTGCGAGCGGCAGCGACAGTTCCACCCCCACGGGCGAACGCTGGCGGCGATGGCTATAGCGTTCGGCCACGGTGTAGATCATGCTGGCCAGCCGTTCGAGCGCGGTCTTGCGCCCCAGCACGAACATCCAGTCCCGCGCCTCCTGCAGGTCATGCAGCTTGCGCTCCAGCAGGCGGCGGGACAGGGCCTTTTCGGTCTCCAGCCGGTGTTGCAAGCTGGCTTCGGACAGGCAGCACAGCTCTAGCGGGGTGGTTGCGGTGATGGTGTATTTCGAGGCAAGCGCAGGGCGGGAATTGAAAATATCCGACGGGTAGAGAACCCCCACGATCTGTGAGCGCCCGTCGGACAGGCTGCGGGTCAGGCTGGCCGTGCCCGCGCGGATCGTTGCGGCATAGGGGAAATGATAGCCCGCCATCACCACTGCCTGACCGGGGGTGAAGCGCATATGTTTGAAGCCCGTGGCCGGTTCCGTCCCGGCGCTGTCACTGAGGGGGTCTGTCCGCCACAGGCAGTGACGTTCTTCGGGGCAGGTGATGCAGTCATCGGCGGTATTGCGCGCAATTTTCTGGTAAATCTGCCCGTCCATGCGACCCTCATAAAAAATTCAAATCCAAACACCATGCGCAACAAAATACCCGAAAACGCGTTCAAGGTTGCGCAACATTATTAACCAAAGGTTAAATTAAGCTATGACAGTAAAAAAGAGATGAATTCAGTTTTAAGCATGCTTGTGTTTTTTTCCGCACATAATTTGTTTGCTTCTGTTGAATTGTGCAAGGCCACCTTTGGGCTATCCTTCTATCCAACGTACTCATCCAAGCTTTGGAGATCCCAATGAAATCGCTCGTTCTTGCCGCCGGTCTGATGGCCTCTTTCGCGTCGATGGCCCATGCCGAGGCAGAAACCTATACGCTTGATCCCAGCCACAGCCAGATCGTCTTCGATTACAACCACCTTGGTTTCTCGACCACGACCAGCATGTTCTCGGGCTTTGAAGGCACGATCGAGTTTGACGCGCAGGATCCGGCAAAATCCTCGGTCAGCGTCGAATTTCCGGCGGAAAGCCTGATCACCGGCTGGGATGCGCGCACGAAGCATTTCATGACCGATGATTTCTTCGGCGCGGCCGAAAACCCCGAAATCACGTTCAAATCGACCTCGATCGAGGTAACGGGGGAGAAAACCGGCAAGATCACCGGCGATCTGACGGTCAATGGCGTGACCAAGCCGATCACTATCGACGCGACCATGACCCAGATGGGCGAGCATCCGATGCAGAAAAAGCCGTGGGTCGGTTTCGACGGAACCACCACGATCAAGCGTTCGGATTTCGATATGGGAATGTATGCGCCCTACGTGTCGGATGATGTCAATGTGCGGATTTCGATCGAAGCGATGAAGGGCACAGCGGAATAACCCCGATATCCCCTGGCCCATGCTGTATATGGGCCACCACTCAGAATGCCCGTCGCAATTTCGCGGCGGGCATTTCGCGTTCGCGGCGGGCATTTCGCGTTTTGCGCGCGAGGCTGTAAGGCGGCTCAGGCCTTGCAGGGCCGGCAGAAGGTGGCGCGAGCCTGTGCGACGCGCGCGCGGGTGATGCAGCCCTGCGCGTGGTCGTTGATCAATCCCATCGCCTGCATGAAGGCATAGACCGTTGTCGGCCCTACAAATTTCCAGCCGCGTTTGCGCAGGTCCTTTGACAGCCGCTCCGAAACGGGGGAGGTGGCCGCCGTCATCAGCGGCATCAGTTCCTGCGGTTGCGGTTCGTAGGACCAGAAATAGGCCCCCAAGGATCCGAATTCGGCCTGCAGTTCCAAGGCACGGCGGGCATTGTTGATGGTGGCCTCGATCTTGCCGCGATGGCGGATAATGCCTGCATCCTGCACAAGCCGTTCGACATCCTGCGCGCCGAACCGCGCGACCTGTTCGATCTCGAAGCCCGCGAAGGCGGCGCGGAAATTCTCGCGCTTGGCCAGAATGGTGCGCCAGCTCAGGCCGCTTTGGAACCCTTCGAGGCAGATCTTTTCGAACAGCCTGATATCGCAGCCCACGGGGAAGCCCCATTCGTCATCGTGATACCGGCGGTAGAATTCTGGCGCATCGGGCAGGCACCAGCCGCAGCGGCACTGCCCGTCCGGACCGGTTTCCAGCATGTTCATGATTTACCCCCTTCTGTTTGTCCCTATATCCTCGGGCAGAGGGCGCTGTGCAAGAGAAAAGGGGGCCGAAGCCCCCTTTGTGTTTGTGTGATGCTGTGGTGATGCTGTGCGTGGTCCTGTGCGCGGCCTCAGGATTTGCGCGCCTGCAGATCGACAGAGACCGTGATCGGAAAGCCCACCGTGCCCTCGTCGGGATAGGCGGCCCCCATCTTCCAGTCGCGGCGGTCGATCGTGACCTGCGCGGTCATATGCGCGGTGTCGCCCTGCAGATCGAGCGTGAAGGGCAGGGTCAGCGGGGCGGTGGTGCCGATCAGCGTCAGGCTGCCCGTGGCGATATGGTCGGGGCCTGTGCCCTTGCGGGTGATATCGCCCTCGAATGTCGCGGTGGCGAAGTGCGAGACATTGAAGAATTCCGAACCTTTCGCCTGATCGGTGACCGATCCCAGATCAAGACTGGTGGTGTCGATCTGCACCGTGACATGGCCCGTGCCACTGTCTTCGTCATAGTGGATATCGGCGGTCCAGTTGCCGAAATGGCCCTGCACCTTGGCCCCCATCTGCACGACATCAAAGCTCAGGCTGCCTTGCGTCACCGCCCAGTTTCCGGTTGCCGCATCAGGGGCTGCGGGGGCGGGGGTGGTGGCCCGTGCTTCATCTTGTGCGGTATTGTGTGCGGGGAGACCGGCGCTGCCCAGAAGCGCGAAAAGCAGCACGGCGACCCAGATCGCCAATGCGGCCACAGCGGCGGCGCCCTGCGTCGCGGGCGGGGCCTCGCGCCCTGCCGCACGGCCTGTCGTCATCCGTGCCATTGTCGCATCGCGGTCGATCAGCACATGTTTGAGCGCGCCCAGAACATGCAGGGCCAAGGCGGTATAGAGCACCCAGATTGCGGTCTTATGCACATGTCCGGCCGTATGGGCGAGCGTGTCGGATTTGGGCACAAAGGGCAGATCCTGCCCGAAAGGCCACCAGATCGGGGCAAAGCCCTGTTCGGCGGCATGGGTGATCCAGCCCGAAAGCGGCATCACGAACATCGCGCCATAGAGCGCGAAATGCACCGCCTCTGCGGCCCATGTCTCGAGACGGCGTTCGGGATGGAGGGGCACGGGACGTGTCTGGCCAAGCGTCCAGAGCACCCGTAGAACGGCCAGAAAGAATGTGGCCACGCCGATGGTCTTATGCGCGCTGTAGATCGTTTGCAGCAGGGCCGTGGTGTCGGCAGTGCGCGGCACGCTTTCGCCGTAAAGGCCCAGCCCGATCGCGCTCAGGATCAGCAGGGCGATGGCCCAATGCAAGCCCCGCGCCATCACGCCATAGCTGAGAGGGGTATTGGTCAGCATCTGAAATCTCCGATGGGTGCTACCTGTCTGTCGGCCTTGATACGGGAAAATCGCGTAGGAACCATAGCCGTGATCGGGGTGAAACCGCGCACAGGACCTGTGCGGTGCCTCCGCGCATCCTTTGCGGGCCTGCTGTTTGTGGGGCCGTGGTCTGCGGCCCGATCTTGTGGACCCGCGTTCCCGATCCGTGCGCCGGGCGCGCCGGTTTGCGGGCTTTGCTTGCCTGACGGGCAAAGCCGCGCTAGAGGGGAGGCCAGCAAAGGATAGTCTGAAAAGGACAAGGACGCATGAGCAAAGCATTCGTATTTCCGGGTCAGGGCGCGCAGACCATCGGTATGGGGCGGGATCTGGCCGAGGCTTATCCCGAAGCCCGCGCCGTATTCGACGAGGTGGACGCGGCACTGGGCGAGAACCTTTCGGGTCTGATCTGGGAGGGCGATATCGAGACGCTGACCCTGACGGCCAACGCCCAACCCGCGCTGATGGCCACCTCGATTGCTGCGCTGCGGGCCCTCGAAGCCGAGGGTTTTGCGGTGGGCGATGCGGCGTTCGTCGCGGGTCACAGCCTTGGGGAATATTCGGCGCTTTGTGCGGCGGGCAGCCTGTCTGTTGCGGATGCGGCCGTGCTGCTGCGCAAACGCGGGGCGGCGATGCAATCGGCGGTGCCGGTGGGCGAAGGGGCGATGGCCGCGGTGCTGGGGCTGGATCTGGCCACGGTGCAGGAGGTGGCTGCCGAGGCCGCACAGGGCGAGATCTGTCAGGCGGCCAATGACAATGACCCTTCGCAGGTGGTCGTGTCGGGGTCCAAGGCCGCCATCGAGCGGGCATGCGAGATTGCTAAGGCCAAGGGGGCCAAGCGCGCGCTTCTGCTGCCGGTCTCCGCACCGTTCCATTGCGCGCTGATGCAACCGGCTGCGGAAGCTATGGCTGCGGCGCTGGCCTCGGTGACGATCAACGCCCCTGCGGTGCCGCTGGTGGCCAATGTGCGTGCGCAGGGGGTGAGCGACCCCGAGGTGATCCGTCAGTTGCTGGTCGAGCAGGTGACGGGGTCGGTCCGTTGGCGCGAGAGTGTCGAGTGGATGGCCGCACAGGGCGTTGACAGCTTCTGGGAGATCGGTGCGGGCAAGGCGCTTTCGGGCATGATCAAGCGCATCGTGAAAGGGCTGGAGACGCAGGCTGTCGGCACGCCTGCCGATATTGCCAAGCTGAAAGAGGCGTAAGGGGCGCTGCCCCTCTGGAGCCCCTTCGGGGGCTCCATTCACCCCGGGATATTTCGGGCAGCTGGAAAGCGGCGGGCCCGTTCACCAAACCGCATCGGGTTGCGGAAGAGATTGCAGGAAGGAAGAGACATGTTCGATCTGACGGGCAAGTCGGCGCTGGTCACCGGCGCATCGGGTGGGATTGGCGGCGAGATCGCGCGCGCGTTGCATCAGGCGGGGGCCAAGGTGGCCCTGTCGGGCACGCGTGAGGCGCCGCTGCGGGCGCTGGCGGAGGAGCTGGGCGAGAATGCCTTTGTCTGCCCCGCCAATCTGGGCGATGCGGACTCTGTGGAGGCGCTGCCGAAAGCGGCGGTCGAGGCGATGGGGAGCCTTGATATTCTGGTGAACAATGCCGGGATCACCCGGGATAACCTGTTCATGCGGATGTCGGATGACGAGTGGAATTCGGTTCTGGATGTGAACCTGACCTCGGCCATGCGTCTGATGCGCGCCTCCATGCGGGGCATGATGAAAGCGCGTTGGGGCCGGATCATCAATATCACCTCGATCGTGGGGGCGACCGGCAATCCGGGGCAGGTCAATTATGCGGCGGCAAAAGCCGGTATGGTCGGCATGTCGAAATCTTTGGCCTATGAGGTCGCCTCGCGCGGAATCACGGTCAACTGTGTGGCGCCCGGGTTCATCCAGACGGCGATGACCGACAAGCTGAATGACGAGCAGAAAGGCAAGATTCTGACGCAGATTCCGGCGGCGCGGATGGGCAAACCGGAAGAGATCGCTGCGGCGGTCCTGTATCTGGCCGCGCCGGAAGCCGGTTACGTTACGGGCGCTACGCTGCATGTGAATGGCGGCATGGCCATGATCTGAGTGCTTTGCCCCTTGTTTCATTGAGTGGGGGGCAAAGTTTCTACCGATTGCAGGCTGTTGCGTTTAACCGCTTGCCATAGGCTTTCACACTGGCTATTCAGCGTGCAGTCGGGTCGGTGGCAGCAATGTGATCGGCCACTTCGTTTCGTCGTGAGGCAGGCGGAGTGTTACAGCCGCTCTTATGAGCAATTCAGGATGGGCTGCGGCCCACGAAACTGGAGAAACAGTTATGAGCGATATCGCAGATCGCGTTAAGAAAATCGTCGTTGAGCACCTGGGTGTCGAAGAAGACAAGGTCACCGAGAATGCTTCCTTCATCGATGATCTGGGCGCAGACAGCCTTGACACCGTCGAGCTCGTGATGGCTTTCGAAGAAGAATTCGGCATCGAGATCCCCGATGACGCAGCCGAAACCATCCAAACCTTCGGCGACGCAGTCAAGTTCATCTCCGAAGCGTCCTGATCTCTTAGAGACCAAGAATTTTACGGCGTCCTTTGTAAGAAGGGCGCCGTTTTTTTTGGCGTTGCGTCTAAAATAGGCTTGAATGTCATCAAGGTGACTCCGCTGCGGGAAAAGCTTGCGAAAATGTGTTCTTTCCGTTTAGGTAAAGTGATCGGTTTGTCGCCGTTTCTGTTACCTATATATAATAAGCTGGTCCTCCGGAGAATTATATGATCTCGCATGGGCGAGACCGAGAGGATCGAATGTAATGTCGAGGTCATTGGTTATGACGGCTATCCGTTATGCGCATTGGGTAAGGCGGGGGGCGGCTTTCGTAGCGGCCTCGGTTTCTATCGCCATGCTTGTGATGGGCAGCGGGCTGGACGCGTTCCGTGGCCTCCCGCGGGGGGAATACGACTTTCTTCTGGCGCCACGGGCCCTGTTTTGCGTGATCGGTGCCTTTATGGCCGGTCTGGGCTTTCTGCCGCGCAATCCGCTGGGACGTATGCTGCAGATGATGGGCGGGGCGGCGGTCATTGCCACGGTGCTGACCGGTATCGTGCTGAATATCCGAGATATGAAATCCGGTTTCGAGACCATTGGCTGGGTGCCTTTGCAACTTTTCCTGAGCGGGGAGGTGCTGTTTGTGCTGCTGGCTCTGGCGCTGATGTTGCAGGCCATGCGCCATTATCTTTCGGGGCAGTTGCTGGTGCTGGTCGGGATCGCGTTCCTGCTGAGTGCGGTGTCGGGAAATCTGGACCGTTCGGAGGCCTTTCTCGGGCTGGCCGATCCGCAATATCTGCTGGCGGGGGTGGCCTTGACGCTTTCGGTGCTGCTCTATCAGCCGCATCGGGGCGCGCTGCGGATCTTTCTGGCCGGTCACCGTGCCAGCGGGGTGGCGCGTTTGCAGCTTTGTCTGGGGATCGCGGGGCCTGCGATTGTCGGGATTCTGACGGTGGGCGCGGTCAATGTGCCTGTGGTGCAGATCTATGGCGGGTTGATCGTGTCGAATATGATCGCCTTCAATATGGTGGTGATCGTTCTGAATGCGGTCTATTCCGAGCGCAGCGATATCAGCCGCCGCAAGCTCGAGCGCGCTCTGGCGCGGCAGGCGCTGCGTGACGGGCTGACGGGGCTGTTCAACCGCGTCATGCTGCGGCGCCGGTTCGACCGCGCGGTGCAGCGGGCGCAATCGGATCGCGAGTTTTTCTCGCTGCTGATCTTCGATCTGGATTACTTCAAGAAGATCAACGATATGGGCGGCCATGAGATTGGCGATCAGGCGCTTGTGCGGGTGGCGCATGTGATTTCCGACTGTCTGGAGCGTGAGGATACCGCTGCGCGACTGGGGGGCGAGGAATTTGCCGTCATCTTGCGCAATAGCGATATGCACCGTGCCGAGCTGCGGGCCGAGCAGTTCCGCCAAGCGATCGCCGCGCTACAGGTGCGCATGCGCAACGGGCGCTGGCAGTATCTGACCACCTCGATCGGGATCGCGCAATGGATGGAGGGGGAAAGCTTCGATCAGAGCTATGCCCGTGCCGATGCCGCGCTTTACCATGCCAAAGCGCAGGGGCGGAATCGGGTCTGTGTGGCGCCGATGGCTCCGGTGGCGGTGGGCGAGACCACGACCACCACCACCACAGCCGCCGTGGATCTGGATTTCACGATCCCGCCGCTGCATCTGGTTAAAGCGAGTTTTAAGTAACCTTGGGGCAGTCCTTCAGCTTCTGTTAGTGAGGCTGGCGTAGCATTCCTCTCAGGCGGGTATCGCCCTGGAGGAACGCGGCATGATGACGACAGAGGCTACGACGGACGGTCAAGCTGTTTCGGCTGCGGATTGGTGTTACGTCCTGTCGATCTTTCCAACGATATTCGTGGTCTTCGTGGCGATTGTACCGATTTTCGGGTATCTGATGCCGACCTCCGGTATTTTCGGGGTGCTGCCGGTTTTTGTCGGGGTGCATCCGATAACCTCGACAATGGCCCTTCTTCTGGCGATCTCCCTGTTTTTACCGATGAACCGTCTTTGGTCGCGCAGAGTGGCGCTGGCACTGGCGGGGGCGACCTTCCTGCTGGCCATCGGCAAGTTCGTTCCGGGACTGGCAGGGGTCTATTCGTTGGGCGATGGCAGCACCAAGACGGCGATGAACACCGCGCTGGTTTTTATGATGCTGGCCTTTGCGCGTGCGGGGCTGGAGACGGCGCGGCCCGCGCGCGGCCAGTTCATGGCGCTGTTGTCGCTGACGGTGCTTTTTGCCGCGCTGATCGGTTATATTTTCGATGATGCGGGGCTTTACGGCCATATGTCTCTGGCCACCGTGATGATGTCGGGCGGGCTGGTTGTGGCCCTGTTGTGCCGCCGCGCGAATAAGGGCCTGATGGCAAGCGTGATGGCGATGGGGGCGTTCCGGATCGATCTGACGGTCAGTGTTCTGGGCCCGATCTTGATCGGCTGGACCCTTGTGACCTATGCCGATTACGGGGCCTATGCGCAGGCGATTTCGGTCGTGGTGGCGCATATCGTGGGGCTGAATATCATCTTGCAGGTGATCGGGATGCGTCGCAGCCATATCATCGAACGCAAACGTCGTGCGCTTGAGGATCAGCGGCTTTGGGACATGGTCACGGATGAGGTGACGGGAATTTACAATCGCGCCTCCTTGCGGGCCCGTTTTGCCGAACTGACCGAAGAGGCGCGACAGGCACGATCGGCACTGACGGTGATCGTGCTGGATCTTGACGGGTTCAGTGCTGTCAATTCGGTGGGGGGCTACGAACATGGTGACGAGGCGTTGCGTCGCGTGGCGCAGGGGGTCTTGCCCCATTTACGCGGGGAGGACTGTTTTGGCCGTGCCCATGCGGATGAGTTTCTTGTGTTCCTGCCCGGTCTGCGGGCAACGCAGGTGGCCACTTTGGCGCGGCAGCTCTGTCAGGTGATCGAGAAACTCGAGATCAAGACGGGTCAGGGCGTGTTGACCGCCTCGGCAGGGGTGGCCCGTTGGCATTTCTCGGAAAGCTCGAAGCAGGTTTACGAGCGTGCCCTTGCCGCGCTCGAGCTGGCGCGCATTCGTGGGGGGAATCAGGTATGCGTGGCGCCGGGGCCGGACGGCGGCCATGCCGTTTGGAGCGCGGTGCAGGAGGTGCCGGTTGAAACATGGCCAGAGCAGCTGGACAAGGCCGCTTCGCTGCAGGCCATGCAAAAGGCGGCATGCCCGCCATCCGGCCCGATTTCTGGTCTAGCCCCTGATCACGCCGGCAGCCCGATCTCTGGCCCGATCTCTGGTCTACCTAAAGGCGGGGCGACGCAGGTGGGGCTTTCAATGTTCGAACGGCCAATGGAGGGGCTTGTGACGGGTTTGTCCAAAGCGGCAAAGCTTTCGAAATAGGCGCGATGCCGTAGGAATTTATGTCGGGCCCAACCTCTTGCGTGGCGGAAACCGCCTATCGGAGCAATCCTTTGAATTGCGCGCAGGGGATTGCCCGTGTATGTGATGCCCGAAGGTTAATTAGCCACAAGAGGTATGGCATATGCGTCGGGTTGTCGTCACAGGTCTTGGAATGGTGTCTCCGCTGGCTTGCGGTGTCGAGGAAACTTGGTCGCGTTTGCTGGACGGTCAGTCGGGGGCAGGCCCGATCACGCGCTTCGATGCGTCCGAGGTCGTCACCAAATATGCCTGCGAAATTCCGCGTGGTGACGGGACCAACGGAACATTCAATCCTGATGACTGGATGGCCCCGAAAGAGGCCCGCAAGGTTGACGAATTCATCCTGTACGGGATGGCGGCTGCCGATCAGGCTGTGAAAGATGCCGGCTGGGCGCCGCAAACCGACGAAGAGCGCGAGCGGACCGGCGTGATGATCGGTGCCGGGATCGGTGGCCTCAAGGCGATTGCGGATACCGCCGTTCTGATCAAGGAGCGCGGGCCCAAACGTGTCTCGCCCTTCTTTATCCCGTCGGCGCTGATCAACCTCGTTTCGGGACAGGTCTCTATCAAGCACGGCTTCAAGGGCCCCAACCACGCGGTGGTCACGGCCTGTTCGACGGGGGCGCATGCCATCGGGGATGCGGCGCGTCTGATCCAGTGGGGCGATGCCGATGTGATGGTGGCGGGCGGTGCCGAGAGCCCGATCTGCGAGATCGGGATTGCGGGGTTCAATGCCTGCAAGGCCCTCTCGACCAAGGCCGAAGACCCGACCAAGGCTTCGCGCCCCTATGATGCCGATCGCGACGGTTTCGTGATGGGCGAGGGCGCGGGGATTGTGGTTCTGGAAGAATATGAGCACGCCAAAGCGCGCGGTGCCAAGATCTATGCCGAGGTGATCGGCTATGGTCTGTCGGGCGATGCCTATCACATCACCGCACCTTCGGAAGATGGTGATGGCGGCTTCCGCTCGATGAAAATGGCGCTTAAGCGTGCGGGCATTACCGCCGACCAGATCGATTATATCAACGCGCATGGCACCTCGACCATGGCCGACACGATCGAGCTGAAAGCGGTCGAGCGGCTGATGGGCGAGGCGGCGGCAAAGGCCACGATGTCCTCGACCAAATCCTCGATCGGCCACCTGCTGGGGGCGGCGGGTGCCGTGGAGGCGATCTTCTGTATTCTGGCGATCCGCGATCAGGTCGCACCGCCGACGCTGAACCTTGATAATCCCGCGGTGGAGACGCCGCTGGATCTGGCGCCCAATGCGCCGGTCAAGCGCGAGATCAATGTGGCTCTGTCCAACAGCTTCGGCTTTGGCGGCACCAATGCCAGCCTTGTGCTGCGCAAGGTGGCGGACTGATGTGGCGTAACATCACGTCGAATTTTCTGACGGCCATGATCGTCATCCTCGTCGCTGTGGCGGGGGTGGTGGCATGGGCCAAACGGGAATATGTGTCCGAAGGCCCGCTGTCGCAGGCGATCTGTTTGCGGGTGGATCAGGGCGATAGTTTCGTGAAGGTCTCGGATGATCTGAAGGCCAAGGGCGCGATTTCGTCGGGCTATATCTTCCGCACCGGTGCCGATTACACCGAAAAGGACGGCAAGCTGAAATTCGGTTCCTATCTCATCGAGCCGGGGTCGACGATGGAAGACATCGTGGATCAGATCACCCGTGGGGGGCCGTCCAGCTGTGGGTCGGAACTGATCTACCGTATCGGCGTCAACACCCAGACACTGGCGCTGCGCGAGCTGGATCCGGCGACGGGGATCTACGAGGAACTTGCCAAATATGATCCGGTGGCCGATCCCGAACCCGACGGGTTCAAGGAACTGGTCGACGAGAAAAACATCACCAATCACCGTGTTATTCTGGCCGAAGGGGCAACCAGCTGGCATATTGTTCAGGCGCTGAAATCCTATGATTTCCTGTCTGGCGATGTGAAAGAGGTCCCCGCCGAGGGAAGCCTTGCGCCGCAAAGCTATGTGGTGACCAAGGGCGAGGACCGCAATGCGCTGATCGCACAGATGCAGACGGCGCAATCCGAAATCCTGAACACGGCTTGGGCCAATCGGGCCGAAGGGCTGCCCTACAAGACGCCGGAAGAGGCGCTGACCATGGCCTCTATCGTCGAGAAAGAGACCGGCGTGACGGCGGAGCGTCCCGAAGTGGCGAGCGTGTTTATCAACCGGATCGAGAAGGGCATGCGGCTGCAGACCGACCCGACGGTGATCTATGGGGTGACCAATGGCAAAGGGTCGCTCGGGCGTGGGTTGCGTCAGTCCGAGCTGCGGGCGAACAGCCCTTATAACACCTATGTCATCGCAGGTCTGCCGCCGACGCCGATTGCCAATCCGGGTAAGGCTGCGATTGAGGCGGCGCTGAACCCTGATTCCACCGACTACCTGTATTTTGTGGCCGATGGCACGGGCGGGCATGCTTTTGCCAGCACTTTGGCCGAGCATAATGCCAATGTTGCCAAGTGGCGCGCGATCGAGGCGCAACGGGCAAAAGAGGCGGGTGGTAACTAATTCCAGCCAATCGCGATTGGGAAAACCGGGCCAGGCGCCCGGTTTTTCTTTGTGCAACGTGCGCTGGCTGGGCGCAACCTAGGCGCGATTTCCTTTGACAGTCAGAGCGTTGCATGGCATCACTTATGACATGCTAGGAGAAGTGGGCAAGACGCCGCGGGGTGACCCGTTGGGCGTCTTTTTCATTTTGCTCGTGCGGAGTCACACCACATGAGAGGCGGATTACAGGAATGAAAGTGACTTCCGTTGATTTGGAAGGGGCATCTTCGGTCGAAGCACTGGAGATGGCCGGAGCGATGTATCGCGATGTGGCCGAGGAGCTGGCCATTGCGATGGAGGGTCTGAGGCAGGGGGAGCTTGCCGAGGCCAAGACAGCACGGGCCGCCGTGCGTGATTTGCGCGCGGCGTTGCAACTTTTGCTTGAGGAAAGGAACCGCGTTGAAAAACTCCGCAGAGAGGCTGCCGGGGTCGTCGAAGGACAGCACCTCGACTTTGATGCAGCCAGAACTGAGATCGGGCGCCGCTTGGCTTGCCTCCGCGACGCCTCAGGACGTTGACGCCTTTCTGGATGGGCTGGACGAGAATTCTCTTCTGGCCCTTCCGTGGCTGTTCGAGTTCTGGGCCTTGCCTCACCAGTTGCCTCCGATGGGGGACTGGAAAAGCTGGGTGATTATGGGAGGGCGCGGCGCGGGCAAGACCCGCGCCGGTGCCGAATGGGTGCGCTCTCAGGTGGAATCCTCCACGCCGCTGGATGCGGGTAAGGCCTCGCGTGTGGCTTTGGTGGGGGAGACCTATGATCAGGTGCGTGATGTGATGATCATGGGGGACAGCGGGATCATCGCCTGTTCGCCGCCCGATCGTCGTCCGACGTGGGAGGCCTCGCGCCGCAGGTTGGTTTGGCCGAATGGCGCGATGGCGATGGCCTATTCGGCGCATGACCCCGAGGCTTTGCGCGGGCCGCAGTTTGATGCGGCTTGGGTGGATGAGCTGGCCAAGTGGAAGCGTGCCGAGGATACGTGGGACATGCTGCAATTCGCCCTGCGTCTGGGGCGGCATCCGCAGCAGGTGGTGACCACCACGCCGCGGGATGTGGCGGTGCTACGGGCGATCATGAAGAACCCTTCGACCGTGGTGACCCATGCGCCGACCGAGGCCAATCGCGCCTATCTGGCCGAGAGCTTTCTGGCCGAGGTGCAGGCGCGATATGCCGGCACGCGTCTGGGGCGGCAGGAGCTGGAGGGTGTTCTGCTGGAGGATATCGAGGGGGCGCTTTGGTCGACGCAGATGCTTGAGGCTCTGCGGATTGATGAGGTGCCTGCGCTTGACCGGATCGTGGTGGCGCTTGATCCGGCGGTCACGGCGGGATCGGCTTCGGATGAATGCGGGATCATCGTGGCGGGCGCTGTCACCAAGGGGCCGCCGCAGGATTGGCGCGCCTATGTCTTGGGTGATCTGAGCATCGGCGGCAAGCCCACCGATTGGGCCAAGGCCGCGATTGCCGCGATGGAGCGCTTTGGCGCCGACCGTCTGGTGGCCGAGGTCAATCAGGGTGGTGATCTCATCGAGGGCGTTCTGCGGCAGGTCGATCCGCTGGTGCCCTTCCGTGCGCTGCGTGCAGGGCGCGGCAAGGGGCTGCGCGCCGAGCCGGTGGCCGCCCTTTACGAGCAGGGTCGCGTCTACCACGACCGCAAGGCCAGCCTTGGCAAGCTGGAGGACCAGATGTGTCAGATGACGGTGCAGGGCTATCAGGCCAAAGGGTCTCCGGACCGGCTGGATGCTTTGGTCTGGGCTTTGACGGAACTGATGATCGAACCTGCCGCCCATTGGCGCAGGCCACAGGTAAGACGGTTGTGATGCGAAAAGGGGTCGGTGTTCCGGCCCCTTTCGTTTTGGCCCGCTTGGTCGGGGAGCACTAGAGATAAGGAGATCTGCATGGGGCTGAATATCTTTCGTAAGGGGCCTGCGCCCGGGACAGAGCCCGAGACAAAAGCGGTGCGCGGTCGCCCTGTGTCTTTGTCGGGTGGCTCGGGGCGGGTGATCTGGAGCCCGCGCGATACGGCCTCGATGACGCGGCAGGGTTTTGTCGGCAACCCCATCGGTTTTCGCTGTGTGAAGCTGATTGCCGAGGCAGCCGCCGCGCTGCCGCTGATCTGTCAGGATGCCGAGCGCCGCTATGAGGCGCATCCGGTGATCGACCTTCTGCGCCGTCCGAATGGGGCTCAGGGGCAGGCCGAGTTTCTTGAGGCGCTATTCGGCCAGATGCTGCTGACCGGTGACACCTATATCGAGGCCGTGGGCGAGGGCGTTGATGTGCCGATGGAGCTGCATGTCTTGCGCGCCGATAGGATGAGTGTGGTGCCGGGCGAAGACGGCTGGCCCGTGGCCTATGATTACACGGTGGGCGCGCGCAAGCACCGCTTTGATCTGACGGGCCATCCCGATCCGATCTGCCATATTCGCACCTTCCACCCGCAGGATGATCACTACGGGCTGTCTCCGATGCAGGCGGCGGCGGTGGCGGTGGATGTGCATAACAGCGCAAGCCATTGGTCGAAGGCGCTGTTGGATAATGCCGCGCGGCCCTCGGGGGCGATCATCTATAAGGGCGCTGATGGTCAGGGTGTCTTGAGCCCCGATCAATACGACCGTCTGACCTTCGAGTTGGAGGCCAATCATCAGGGCGCACGCAATGCGGGCCGTCCGATGCTGCTGGAGGGGGGGCTTGATTGGAAACCCATGGGGTTCTCGCCCTCGGATATGGAGTTCCATGAGACCAAGATCGCCGCCGCGCGCGAGATTGCCGTGGCCTTCGGGGTGCCGCCGATGCTGTTGGGCATTCCCGGCGATGCGACCTATGCCAATTACGCCGAGGCCAATCGGGCCTTCTTCCGGCTGACCGTGCTGCCTTTGGCCACGCGGGTGACGGCGGCGCTTGCGTGGTGGCTGTCGGGCTTTCTGGGCGCGCGCATCGAGTTGCGTCCCGATCTGGATCAGGTGCCCGCGCTGGCCTCGGAACGCGATGCGCAATGGCAGCGCGTGGGCGAGGCGAGCTTTCTGACCGCTGCCGAGAAGCGCGTTCTTCTGGGGTTGCCGCGTCAACCGGAGGAGTAAGCCATGCCGACTGGAGGCTCGCGCTTTCTGAAGGAGCCGTTCGATCTGCATGAGGAACGGTTCAACGCGACGGAGAAGATTATGGAGCTGCAATTCGATCAGGTGGAACGCCGGTTGCAGCGCATTGAAGCGATGATCGAGGGGCTTGAGCGGCGTCTGTGGATGGCGGTTTACGGCGTGGTGGCCGTGGTGCTGTCGCAGGCGGTCTACGGGCTTCTGGATATGGTGCCGCATTAGGAGGGCTGAATGGAGCAAATGACACTGGGGCTGGAGTTCAAATCGGTGCGCACCGATACGCCCAGCACCCTGAAGGTGACCGAGGACCGGATCGAGGGCTATGCCAGCCTTTTCGGCCTGCCTGATCAGGGCGGCGATGTGGTCTGCCCCGGCGCCTATACCGATTGTCTTGCGCGGCTTGCGCAGGAAGGCCGCCGCGTGGCGATGCTCTGGCAGCATGACCAGACGCAGCCCATCGGCGTCTGGGAAGACATCCATGAAGATCGCACCGGCCTATTTGTGCGCGGCTATCTTCTGGAGGATGTGGCCCGTGCCCGTGAGGCGCGTGCGCTTCTGGCGTCGGGGGCGATGGACGGTCTGTCCATCGGCTACCGTGTGGTGCGGGCGCATCGCGACGGGCAGGGCCAGCGGATGCTCACCGAGCTGGATCTTTGGGAGGTGTCCCTGGTGACCTTCCCGATGCTGAAGGAGGCGCGGGTCGCCGCCAAAGCGATGTCCGAAGGGGCAGAGCTTTCACATCTGGCACGGGCGCTGCGTGCGGCCGCGTCGCAACTGGCGGGTAACTGACCCCGCGCTTTCGATCTTCGTGAAAAATTGAGGAGAGACAATGACCCCCGACAAAAGCGTCTTTGGGGAGCGGACAGCTATGTCCGACGGGGCCCCGATCGTGGCCGAGGTGCACTCGGCCCTTAGCGAATTTGTGAAGGAAGCCAAGGGCTTCCAGAACGAAATGACTTCACGCATTCAGAAACAGGAAGAGCGTCTGACCATGTTGCAAACCAAATCCATCCAAAATCGTCCGGCCCTGTCGCATGCAGCGCAAGAAACCGCCCCCCATGTGAAGGCCTTTGATGCCTATCTGCGTTCGGGCGATGATGACGGTCTGCGCGGTCTGGTTGTCGAGACCAAGGGGCTGAACACGGCCGTTGCCGCCGAGGGTGGCTATCTGGTCGATCCGCAGACCAGCGATACCATCCGCTCGATCCTCGGCTCGACCGCCTCGATCCGCATGATCGCCAATGTGGTACAGGTCGAGGCCACCAGCTTTGACGTGCTGGTCGATCATGGCGAGATCGGTTCGGGCTGGGCGTCGGAGACCGCGAACCTCACCGAGACGAGCACGCCGCAGATCGACCGGATCTCGATCCCGCTCTACGAGCTTTCGGCCATGCCCAAGGCCAGCCAGCGTCTGCTGGATGATGCGGCCTTCGATATCGAGGGCTGGCTTGCGGGCCGTATTGCCGACCGTTTCGCCCGTGCGGAGGCTGCGGCTTTCGTGAATGGCGATGGTGCCGATAAGCCCAAGGGTTTTCTGGCTCATCCGGCTGTGAATAATGAAAACTGGGCCTGGGGTAGTCTGGGCTATGTGGCGACCGGCGTTGCAGGGGATTTCTCGGCCACGGCGGCCGCGGATGCGGTGGTCGATCTGGTTTATGCACTTGAGGCGGAATATCGCGCCAATGGCAGCTTCGTGATGAATTCCAAAACCGCAGGGGCCGTGCGCAAGATGAAGGATGCTGATGGCCGCTTCCTGTGGTCGGACGGTCTGGCTGCGGGCGAGCCTGCGCGCCTGATGGGCTATCCGGTGCTGATCGCGGAGGATATGCCCGATATCGCAGCGGATACCTATGCGATTGCTTTCGGCGATTTCCATCAGGGCTACACTATTGCCGAACGTCCCGATCTGCGTGTGCTGCGTGACCCCTTCTCGGCCAAGCCGCATGTGCTGTTTTACGCCTCCAAGCGAGTGGGCGGCGATGTCAGCGATTTCGCGGCGATCAAGCTTCTGAAATTTGCGGTCTCCTGAGGCGCGGGCGCGGCTGAGGCTGCGCTGACCCCGATCCGGGCTTCGGTCCGGATAAGGGCAGACGCGGTCTTTCTGCCGTCCGCCTAGCTGCTCCCTCCGTCCGAGCGGGTGGCGGAAGGCGGCGTCTGTCCGAGATGGCGCCCGTGGTCTTGCGGGCGTCATCATCCCAATTTCGGAGGTGCTTTCCATGTTGAACGAAATAGTGCCGGTGACAAGCGACCGGCTTCCGATTGCGGCCCTGCGCGACCATCTGCGGCTGGGGCGCGGGTTTGCGGATGTGGGGGCCGAGGATGTGGCGCTTGAGGCCTATCTGCGTGCGGCGATTGCCTTGATCGAACAGCGTATTTCAAAGGCGCTTTTGACGCGCGGCTTTCTGCTGCGGCTGCGTCGCTGGGCCAATCCGCAGGCACAGCCTCTGCCTCTGGCACCGTTGACGGGCGTGACGCAGGTCGCTTTGCGCGGGGCCGATGAGGAGGTGGCGGTGCTGGACGCGGCGCGTTACCGGCTGATGCCGGATGGGGTGCGGCCCGTGCTGTTGGCGGTTGGGGGCAATTTCCCGCCCCTTGAGGACGGCGGACTGATCGAGATTTCGGTCGAGGCAGGCTTTGGGGTCATGTGGGAGAATGTGCCCGCAGATTTGCGACAGGCCGTGATGTTGCTGGCGGCCCATTATTTCGAGCACCGTCATGAAAGCGACCAGAGCGGCGCGCTGCCCTTTGGCGTAAACGCGCTGATCGAGCCTTGGCGCGTGGTGCGGCTGTTTGGTGGGAACGGGGGGCGGGGATGAGTGTGCCGAAGCTTTCCACCTGCCTCGTGCTGGAAGAACCGCAGAATGTCCCTGATGGTGCGGGGGGCCTGATCGAGACTTGGGTCGAACTGGGCGAGATCTGGGCGGCGCTCGATTTCGGCACCGGCACCGAGCGCGCCGATCAGCTGCGCGCGATCGCTGCGGTATCGGTGACGGTCACGGTGCGCTCGGCACTGCCTTCCTCTCCGCGCAGGCCAACGGCCAATCAGCGCTTTCGGCTGGGCGATCGGATCTTTCGTATTCTTGCCGTGGCGGAGGATGCCCCCGGTTACCTGCGTTGCTTTGCCCGCGAGGAGGTTGTGACATGAGCTATCTCTTGGCGTCGGCCTTGCAGGCGGCGGTGTTTCAGGCGCTGTCGGGCAATGCGACGGTTGCCGAATTGAGCGGTGGAGCGATCTATGATGCCCAGCCTCTTGGTGCAACCGCCGGTTCGTATATCAGTCTCGGCCCCGAAGACGTTGTCGATATCTCGGATCGCAGCGGCCCGATTGCTCGGCATGATTTCACCATTTCGGTGGTGACGGATGCGGCGGGGTTCCAGGCGGCCAAGACCTTGGCCGAAGCGGTGAATGCCTGCCTGACACAGGGTGCGCTGACGCTTCCAGCGGGACGGGTGGCGGGGGTGTGGTTTCGCAAGGCCAAGGCGCGTCGTGTAGGGACCAATGCGACACGGCGGATTGATCTGACGTTTCGCGCCCTCGTCAGCCCCGAGTGACCGGACAGGCGCGTCCATATCTGGCTCCGATACGGGGCCTTTTTGCATTTCTAGGAGAGAAAAATGGCAGTCCAAAACGGAAAAGACCTGCTGGTGAAGCTCGATCTCAGCGGAGACGGACAGTTCCAGACGATCGCTGGCCTGCGGGCTACGCGGATCAGCTTTAACGCAGAGACGGTGGATGTGACCTCGCTGGAAAGCGAGGGGCGTTGGCGCGAGCTGCTGGGGGGTGCGGGGGTGCGTTCGGCCTCGATCTCGGGGTCGGGGGTGTTTCGCGATGCCGATACGGATGCGCGGGCGCGGCAGATTTTCTTTGATGGCGAGATCCCCGAGTTTCAGGTGATCATCCCCAGTTTCGGCATCGTGCAGGGGCCGTTCCTGATTTCGTCGATCGAATATGCGGGGTCGCATGATGGCGAGGCCACCTATGAGATGGCGATGGCTTCGGCGGGGGCGCTGAGCTTCATCGAGCTGACGGAGGAGTGATATGGCGAACCCTTGGGCAGGTGAGGTCGAGGTGACGCTGGACGGGGTGCCGCATACTGCCAAGTTGACCCTTGGCGTATTGGCGGAACTTGAGGCGCAGCTGGAGACAGAGACGATGCTGGATCTGGTTACGCGGTTTGAAAGCGGGCGGTTTTCCAGCCGCGATGTCTTGGCGCTGCTGGTGGCGGGGCTGCGCGGTGGTGGCTGGCGGGGACGGGCGGAAGATCTGCGCATGGTCGAAATCGGCTCTGGGCCGGTTGAGGCGGCCCAGCTTGCCGCACGCCTTCTGGCCCGCGCTTTTGGCGCGCCAGAAGAGCAATGATGCGCCGGTATGAGGCATCGGGGCGGCTGGATTGGCCGGGTCTGATGCGGGCGGGATTGGTGGGCTTGCGCCTGCGTCCGCAGGAGTTCTGGGCGCTGAGCCCTGCCGAACTGGCGCTGCTTCTGGGCGATATGCCCAAGGCGCGACCACTGACACGTGCGCGGCTGGAAGAGCTGGCGCAGGCATTCCCCGATCGTCGCGGACCCGAAGGAGAAAGTAATGGATGATACTGATTTCGATGCGCTGAGCGAAAGCGCGCAGGAACTGGAGACGGTTCTGGGCAATGTCGGGGTTCTGACGGGGGCATTTTCGAGCGAATTATCGAGCCTGCGTGACAGCATGGGGCTGACGTCTCGCGAGATCGGCACATTGTCGCGCCGTTTCTCGACCACGATCAGCAGTGCGTTTGAAGATGTCGTTTTTGATGGGGAGAGCCTGTCGAACGCGTTGCGCTCTGTCGCGCAGAGCATGTCGGATGCGGTTTATGCGGCGGCGGTGAAGCCGGTCAGCGACACGCTAGGCAGTACCTTGGCAAGCGGTGTTGCCTCTTTGGCTGGCGGTTTGATGCCGTTTGCCAATGGCGGGGCCTTCTCTTCGGGTAAGGTGCGCGCTTTTGCCAAGGGGGGCGTGGTCAGCGAGGCCACGGGTTTTGCGATGCGCGGTGGAATGGGGCTGATGGGCGAGGCGGGGCCGGAGGCGATCATGCCGCTGACCCGTGGCGCGGATGGTCGTTTGGGCGTGCAGGCACAGGGCGGGCGCGCGGTGAATGTGACGATGAATGTGACCACGCCGGATATTGCGGGCTTCAGTCGCTCGCGCGCGCAGTTGGCTGCCCAGATGAGCCGCGCTCTCTCGCGCGGGTCGAAAACGATGTGAGCCGTTTCAAGACAGTTTTCGGAGGAACAAGATGGCATTTCATGAAATCCGCTTTCCCGCCAGTCTGAGTTTCGGCTCGCTTGGTGGACCGGAGCGCCGCACAGAGATTGTCACCCTTGCCAGCGGCTATGAGGAGCGTAACAGCCCTTGGGCCCATTCAAGGCGTCATTACGATGCCGGTGTGGGGCTGCGGTCGTTGGATGATGTCGAGGCGCTTCTGGCCTTTTTCGAGGCGCGGGCTGGACAGTTGCACGGGTTCCGCTGGAAGGATTGGGCCGATTACCGTTCGGCCCCTGCCAGCCGCGCGCTTGGATATGAAGATCAGGTGATCGGGACTGGCGATGGGAAAACCGTCGCCTTTTCTTTGGCTAAAACCTATCGCTCTGGCGATATCACCTATACGCGCCCGATCACCAAGCCGGTGGGGGCGACGGTGCTGGTGGGGGTGCAGGGCGGCTATCAGGCCGAAAGCATCGACTGGTCGGTGGACACGACAACGGGTGTGGTCACCTTTGCCGCTCCGCCCGAAAAAGGCGCGCGGGTAACGGCAGGCTTCGAGTTCGACGTGCCGGTGCGGTTTGACACCGACCGGATTCAGGTTTCGGTGCAATCGTTTCAGGCGGGAGAAGTGCCACAGGTGCCGGTTGTGGAGGTGCGCCTATGAGCTATTCCGCACAGTTTCAGGCCCATCTTGACACGAAGGCCACCACGATTGCGCGCGCATGGGCGGTGACACGGCAGGATGGCATCGTGATGGGGTTCACCGACCATGATCGGCCATTGGCGTTTGCCGGCCTGACGTTCCAGCCCGAAACCGGAATGTCGGCCAGCGCGCTGGGGCAATCTTCGGGGCTCTCGGTCGACAATTTCGAGGTTGTCGCGGCTTTGCGCGCTGATGCGATTACCGAAGACGATATCCGCGCAGGCCGTTACGATGGGGCCGAGTTGCGTAGCTGGCTTGTCAACTGGGCGGATACGTCCGAACATGCACTGATCTTTCGCGGCCATCTGGGAGAGTTGACGCGCAATGACGGTGCGTTTCAGGCGGAGTTGCGTGGCCTTTCGGACCGGCTGAACAATCAGGTCGGTCGGGTGTATCATCCGGCCTGCTCGGCGGTTCTGGGCGACGGGAAGTGCCGGTTTGATCCTTTGCAGGCGGGGTATTTTGTCGAACTGGCCGTGGAAGAGTGTGAAGGGGCGACACGGTTTTCGTGGCAATCCTTGACAGGCTTCGAGGATCGCTGGTTCGAACGCGGTCTGCTGACGGTTCTCGATGGAGCGGCTGCCGGTCTTTCGGGAGCGGTGAAATTTGACCGTCTGGCACAGGATGGTCGCCGCGTGATCGAATTATGGCAGTCCTTGCGTGCCGAGCTGGTGGCGGGCGACAGGGTGCGGATTGTTGCAGGCTGTGACCGGCGTGCCGAAACGTGCCGGTTGAAATTCGACAATTTCGTGAATTTCCGTGGGTTCCCGCATATTCCGGGGGAGGACTGGCTGGTGTCCTATCCGGTTTCTGGCGGAAATTACGACGGCGGGAGCCTCTTCCGATGACCGCCCGTTCCGAGGTCGTGTTTTTGGCGCGGGCATGGATCGGCACGCCTTACAGCCATCAGGCGTCCTGTCTGCAGGGGGGCACGGATTGTCTGGGGTTGATCCGCGGGATCTGGCGCAGTCTTTATGGCTACGAACCCGAACTTCCGGCCCCCTATAGCGCGGATTGGGCCGAGGCGGGGGGCGCCGAGGCGCTTTGGCAGGCCGCCGCGCGTCATCTGGTGCCGGTTCAGGCCAATGACCCGTTCCGAATGGGGCAGGTTCTTCTGTTCCGTATGAAACCCCGTGCGGTGGCCAAGCATGTTGGCCTGCTCTCGGAGCGGGGGCCTTTGCGCTTTATTCATGCTTATGGCGGGCATGGGGTGGTGGAAAACGCCCTGTCCGCGCCTTGGCGTGCCCGATTGGTGGCGCGCTTCGACTTTCCGGATGTGAGGTGAGACATGGCAACGATCCTTTTGGGCGCGGCAGGCGCTGCGATTGGCGGTGGCTTCGGTGGCACGGTGCTGGGGCTTTCCGGTGCGGTCATCGGGCGGGCGGTCGGAGCGACCTTGGGGCGCGCCATCGACCAACGGCTTCTGGGAACCGGATCGCAAAGCGTTGAAACCGGCAAGGTCAGCCAGTTCCGCCTTTCCTCGGCAAGCGAGGGGACGCCCGTGCCGATGGTCTGGGGCGGGATGCGGGTGGCAGGACAGGTGATCTGGGCAACGCGCTTTCGCGAACATGCCAGCACCAAGAAAAGCGGAAAGGGCACGGGCACGACCGTGTCGACAACAAGCTACAGCTATTCCGTCAGTCTTGCCTTGGCCTTGTGCGAAGGCGAGATTCTGCGGGTCGGGCGGATCTGGGCCGATGGCCAGATACTGGATACGGCAGGCCTTGATTTTCGTGTGTATACCGGTGCCGAGGATCAGGAACCGGATGCGAAGATACAGGCGGTCGAGGGGGCGGATGCCGCCCCGGCCTATCGCGGTATCGCCTATGTGGTTTTCGAGGATCTGGCGCTTGCTCCGTTTGGCAATCGCGTCCCGCAACTGACCTTCGAGGTGTTCCGCGCCGCCGCGCCGTCTGTGCCGCAGGAGATCGCGGGGTTTGAGGGCTGTGTCAGGGGGGTCGCGCTTATTCCCGGCACGGGCGAGTATTCTCTGGCGACGACCCCTGTTTATTTTGCGGGAGAAGAGGGAGGCTCAAGCAAGGTCATGAACCAGAGCGCCCCGGGCGGGCTTAGTGATTTCGCGACCTCTCTCGCGGCACTGAATGGTGATCTGCCGAATTGCGAAGCCGTTTCCCTTGTGGTGTCGTGGTTTGGTGATGACCTGCGCGCGGGTCAGTGCAAGATCCGCCCGCGGGTGAATGAAACCGCAGGAGACGGGAAAAATATGGCATGGTCTGTCTCGGGGGTGGGGCGCGCCGAGGCCGGAAAGGTTGCCCATACCGCCGAGGGCGATCTTTATGGGGGCACGCCCGCCGATGCTGCGGTGATCGAGGCCATCCGGGCCTTGCGAGCTGCGGGAAAATTCGTGACCTTCTATCCCTTCATCCTGATGGAGCAGATCGCGGGCAATGCACGTCCCAATCCGTGGTCGCCGACCGAGGAACAGCCCGCTTTGCCGTGGCGCGGACGAATTACGACAGACATCGCCCCCGGACTGGAGGGCTCGACCGATCGTAGCGCGGCTGCCGCGCAGGACGTTGCGGCCTTTTTCGGGGAGGCCGCACCAGAAGCCTTCTCGCCGGAGGGGATGACGCTGCGCTATAGTGGTGCCGAAGAATGGTCTATGCGCCGTTTCATTTTGCACTATGCCCATCTTTGCGCGCAAGCGGGTGGGGTAGATGCGTTTTGCGTGGGCACCGAAATGTGCGCCCTGACCCAGATTCGTGATGCCGAGGACGGGTTTCCTGCCGTCGAAGCCTTGCGCCGTCTGGCAAATGACGTTCGCGCTATTCTGGGCGAGACTTGTAAAATCGGCTATGCGGCGGATTGGTCGGAATATTTCGGATATAATTCGCCGGATGGAAACCGCTACTTCCATCTGGATCCGCTCTGGGCAGATAGTGCCATCGATTTTGTCGGCGTCGATAATTATCTGCCGCTTGCCGATTGGCGCGAGGGCGAAAACCATGCCGATGCGGCATGGCCTGCCATCCACGATCTGGGCTATCTGCAAAGTAATATCGAGGGTGGAGAATACTATGACTGGTATTATGCGACCGATCTCCATCGGCAGATGCAGATCCGCACGCCCATCACCGATGGGGAGGGAGAACCCTGGATCTGGCGGGCGAAGGATTTCCGTAGCTGGTGGCAGAACCGTCATTACGAGCGGATCGACGGGCTGCGGGCGGAGGAGCCGACGGCATGGATACCGCAGATGAAACCGATCTGGTTTACCGAATATGGCTGTGCGGCGATCGATAAGGGGGCCAACCAGCCCAACAAGTTTCTGGACCCGAAAAGCTCTGAATCCATGCTGCCCCATTTTTCCAACGGGCGGCGCGACGAGCTGATCCAGATGCAATATGTGCGGGCGATGGAGGGGTGGTGGCAGGACCGGGCGCATAATCCTGTTTCCGAGGTCTATGAGGGGCCGATGATCGATATGACCAAGGCGCATGTCTGGTGTTGGGACGCGCGGCCCTGGCCCGAGTTTCCCTCCCGTGACGATCTCTGGAGCGATGCCGAGAATTACGCGCGCGGGCATTGGCTATCCGGTCGCGCGGTGGCGCAGCCGCTGGCGCGTGTTGTAGCCGAGATCTGCGCGATGGGTGGGGTGACGGCGGTGGATGTGTCGGGGCTGCGTGGCTCTGTGCGCGGATATAGTGCGCAATCGGGGGAGTCCCCGCGGGCAATGCTGCAAACGCTTATGCTGGCCTATGGTTTCGATGCGGTCGAGCGCGACGGAGCACTGCATTTTATCATGCGGAGTGGTCAGGTGAGCCGGGTTCTTGCCGATACGGATTTTGCTTTGCAGGAGGACGAGAGCACGCTGACCCGCATTCGTGCTTCCGAGGCGGAGATGTCGGGCAGGGTGCGGCTGTCCTATATCGAGGCAGAGGGAGACTATGCCACCCGTGTGGTCGAAGCGATTGCGCCGCAGGAGACCGATCAGGGCAGCAATAGTGCCAGTGAGGTAAATGCCGCATTGCATCGTCCGCAGGCAGTGGCCACGGTTGAACGCTGGCTGGCAGAGGCGCAGATGGCGCGGGATGTCGTGCAATTCGCGGTGCCGCCCTCCTTGACGGGGCTCGGGGCGGGGGATGTCATCGCGATCGAGGAAGAGCGGTACCGGATCGACCGTGTCGATCTGGCGGGGGCGGCGACAATGGAGGCCGTCCGGATCGAGGCGGGGCTTTACGAGCCGTCCGATGCGGCCGAGGCGGATGTCTCCACGACGCGGTTTTACGCGCCTGTGCCGGTGACGGCGCAGTTCATGGATCTGCCGCTTCTAACCGGAGAGGAAGTGCCCTATACGCCGTATCTGGCGGTGACCGCCAGTCCGTGGCCCGGAACGGTTGCGGTATTCGATGCGGTGAGTGATGCCGATTACCAGTTGAATGCCACGCTGACGCGCCGTGCGACGTTCGGGCGTAGTCTGGGGGCGCTGAATGCAGCCCGCGCGGGGCTATGGGACCGTGGGGCGCCGCTGCGGGTTTCGCTTGTTTCGGGGGAGCTGCAATCGGCCAGCGAAGAACAGCTATTGGCCGGAGCGAATGCGATGGCCATCGGCGATGGCAGCAGTGACAACTGGGAGATCTTCCAGTTCGCGCAGGCTGAACTGGTCGGCAATAATACATGGGATCTGAGCCTGAGGTTGCGCGGCCAGCTGGGCACCGATGTGCTGATGCCCGAAATCTGGCCGGAAGGTTCGGTGGTGGTGGCACTTGATGGCAATCTCGATCAGATCACGCTGGCGCAGGCACAGCGCAATATTTCCCGCCATTATCGTATCGGATCGGCGCGGCGCAGCTATGACGACCCGAGCTATGTGCATCTGAATGAGGCGTTCAAAGGCAATGGCCTGCGCCCCTATGCACCGTCGCATCTGCGGGTGTCCAAGGCGACGGAAGACTGGAGTATAGGCTGGGTCCGGCGTACGCGTCTGAACGGTGATCCCTGGCTGGAGCAGGAGGTGCCGCTTGGCGAATTGCATGAACGATACAGGCTGCGTCTTCTGACCGAGACCGGTGCCGTGCTGCGTGAGGTTACGCTTGAGGCACCGAGTTGGATATATACTGCGTCCCAGCGTCAGGCCGATCTTGCGAGCGGTTCTGCGTTGGTGCTTGAGGTGGCGCAACTGAGTGATCTTTACGGAGCGGGATTGCCGGCACGACTGGCACTCGGACTTTGACGGGCGGGGCATCCGATGGCGGGCAAAGAAAGGTTTGTGACCGATGTTAAGGACTTTTCTCTATTTTGCACTTGGTTTATCTCTGGTCGGCCTCCATGTGGTATTGTGCTAGAGCATGCCTGTGAAGGTGAGCCCGCATTTGCTGCGCAAAGGAGACGTCATGGCTGAGCCCCAAGTCAGAATTGCCACCGTTGATCCTGTCTGGGAGCGGATCTGTACCGAGGCGCGCGCGGCCGTTCAGAACGAGCCGCTTCTTGGATCGCTGATCCATGCCGGTCTTTTGCATCACCCCACTTTCGAGAGGGCGCTGTCTTTCCGGTTCTCGTTGAAACTGGCGTCGAACGAAATGAGCGAGCAGATCCTGCGCGAAATTGCGGATGATGCCTATGCGCAGGCCCCCTATCTGATTGCGGCAGCGCGTGCCGATCTGGTTGCGGTTTACGAGCGCGACGCGGCTTGCCACCGTCTGATGCAACCCCTGTTGTTTTTCAAGGGTTTTCAGGCGCTGCAATCCTACCGGATTGCCCATTGGCTGTGGTCGGAGGGGCGTAAGGACATGGCCTATTATGTCCAGATGCGTACCTCCGAGATGTTTGGTGTCGATATTCACCCCGCTGCCCGCATCGGGCAGGGCGTGATGATCGACCATGCGCATTCTATCGTGATCGGCGAGACGGCTGTGGTCGGGGATAATGTGTCGATGCTGCATTCTGTCACGCTGGGCGGGACCGGCAAGGAAGAGGAAGACAGACATCCCAAGATCGGCAATGGCGTATTGATCGGGGCCGGTGCCAAGGTGCTGGGCAATATTCGGGTGGGGGACAATTCCCGCATCGCGGCAGGGTCGGTCGTGTTGAACGAGGTGCCGCCGTGTAAGACGGTCGCAGGGGTGCCCGCCCGCATCGTGGGAGATGCCGGTTGCAGCCAGCCGTCGGTATCAATGGATCATCTTTTGGAAAAATAGCACGATTTGTGAGAGCGTCAGCCCGCGTGGCGGATGTTTGCTATATGAAAAACGGGCTACCGGCATAACCGGTAGCCCGTTTTGTTTTTGTTACAGCAGGCGTTTGCACGCCTGCCGCACTGACCTATCAGGCCAGCATCGTCATCGGATTTTCGAGGTTCTCGACGATGATCTTCAGAAGATCCGCGCCAAGCGCCCCGTCGATCACACGGTGATCGACCGACATGGTGACCGACATCACGGTGGCCACTTCGATTTCGCCTTCGGCATTCACCACCGGCTTTTTCACACCACCACCCACGGCGAGGATGCCGGCATGGGGCGGGTTCACGATGGCGTCAAAGTTATCGATGCCGAACATGCCAAGGTTGGAGATCGCGAAGGAACCGCCCTGATATTCATGCGGCGCAAGCTTGCGGTCGCGGGCGCGTTTGGCCAGATCCTTCATCTCGGTCGACAGCGCCGAGAGCGACTTCATATCGGCGTCTTTCAACACCGGCGTGAAGAGACCGCCTTCAATCGCCACGGCCACAGCCACATCCGAAGGCTTCAGCTTCAGCACGCGGTCGCCCGCCCAGACAGCATTCGCATCCGGCACGGCCTGCAGTGCTTGGGCCACGGCCTTGATGATGAAGTCATTCACCGACAGTTTGATCCCACGGCCTTCCAGCTGCTTGTTCAGCTGCGAGCGGAACTTCAGCAGCGCATCAAGCTTGATGTCGCGGCGCAGGTAGAAATGCGGGATCGTTTGCTTGGCTTCCGAGAGACGCGCGGCAATCGTCTTGCGCATCCCGTCCAGCTTGACCTCTTCGAACTCGCGGCCTTCATACATCTTGATGACGGCATCGGCAGAGGGGCCAGCGGGGGCTGCTTTGGCGACAGGCGCCTCGGCTTTGGGAGCGGCGGCTTCGGCCTTGGGCGCGGCACTCGCACCTTCGACATCCGCCTTCACGATACGGCCTTTGGGACCCGAACCCGCGATAGTCGCCAGATCCAGACCTTTCTGGGCCGCGATACGGCGGGCCAGCGGCGAGGCGAAGATACGCTTGCCGTCCTTGGCAGGCGCCGCAGGTGCGGGTGCAGCAGCAGGTGCGGCTGCGGCCTTGGGGGCCTCTGCGGGCGCTTCCGCCTTGGCGGGGGCTGCCGGGTTCGAGGCGGTCTCGATGGCCGAGGCGTCTTCCCCCTCTTCCAGCATGACGGCGATCGGGGTGTTCACCTTCACGCCTTCGGTGCCTTCCGCGATAAGGATCTTGCCAAGCACACCCTCATCAACCGCTTCGAATTCCATCGTCGCTTTATCGGTCTCGATTTCCGCGATGATGTCACCGGAGGCGACGGTGTCGCCTTCCTTCTTCAGCCAGCGCGCCAGTGTGCCTTCTTCCATCGTCGGAGAAAGGGCCGGCATCAGGATTTCAGTTGCCATCTCTGGATCTCCTTAGCGATAGGTGACTTTTTTCACCGCAGCGATGACTTCATCGGTGGTGACAAGAGCCAGTTTCTCGAGGTTGGCGGCATAGGGCATCGGCACGTCTTTACCGGTGCAGTTGATCACGGGCGCATCGAGGTAATCGAAGGCGCGTTCCATGATGACAGCCGACAGGTGGTTACCGATGGAGCAGACGGGGAAGCCTTCTTCCACGGTGACGCAGCGGTTGGTCTTCATGACCGAGGCCAGCACGGTGTCATAATCCAGCGGGCGGATCGAGCGCAGGTCGATGACCTCTGCCGAGATGCCTTCTGCTGCCAGTTTCTCTGCCGCTTCCAACGCATAGGTCATGCCGATGCCGAAGGAGACGATGGTCACATCCGTACCTTCGCGCCAGACTTTCGCCTTGCCGATCGGAACGGTGAAATCATCCATCACCGGCACTTCGAACGACTTCCCGTAGAGGATCTCGTTTTCAAGGAAGATGACGGGGTTCGGATCGCGGATTGCCGATTTCAGCAGGCCTTTTGCATCGGCTGCCGAATAGGGCTGAACGACCTTGAGGCCCGGGATCTGCGCATACCATGCGGCGTAATCCTGGCTGTGCTGCGCACCCACGCGGGCTGCCGCACCATTCGGGCCACGGAACACCATCGGAGCGCCCATCTGGCCGCCCGACATATAGAGCGTTTTCGCCGCCGAGTTGATGATCTGGTCAATCGCCTGCATGGCGAAGTTGAAGGTCATGAACTCGACGATCGGACGCAGGCCACCGAAAGCGGCACCAACGGCGATACCGGCAAAGCCATGCTCGGTGATCGGGGTGTCGATGACGCGCTTGGAGCCGAACTCGTCCAGAAGACCTTGGCTGATTTTATAAGCGCCTTGGTATTCGGCCACTTCCTCGCCCATCAGATAGACGTTCTCGTCGCCGCGCATCTCTTCGGCCATCGCGTCGCGCAGGGCTTCGCGGACCGTCTGGGTCTTCATCTCGGTGCCTTCGGGCCAATCCGGCGTCGTATTCGGCGCAAGGGGCGTGTCCGGCGTGTCGTCTTTGGCAGCGGCGGGAACCGAAGCCGGGGCAGGGGCTGCCTCTGCCGCAGGTGCCGAAGCCGATGCGATATCATCCGCCGATTCGCCTTCTTCCAGAAGAACCGCGATGGGGGTGTTCACTTTCACGCCCTCGGTGCCTTCTTCGATCAGGATCTTGCCCAGCGTGCCTTCATCGACCGCTTCGAATTCCATCGTCGCCTTATCGGTTTCGATTTCTGCGATGATATCCCCTGCGGAGACGGTATCGCCTTCTTTCTTGAGCCAGCGTGCCAGAGTGCCCTCTTCCATAGTGGGCGACAGGGCGGGCATCAGGATTTCAGTTGCCATTCTTCTCTTCCCTCTCAGGCGTTCTGCGGTGCCGCGTCGGCATAGATGTCGGTCCAGAGCTCTTCGAGCGCGGGCTCGGGGCTTTCTTTCGCGAATTCAGCCGACTCGTTGACGATCGCCTTGATGTCCTTGTCGATGGCCTTCAGGTCATCTTCGGTGGCATGATTGCCGGTCAGCAGCAGTTGGCGGACATGCTCGATGGCGTCACGCTCTTCGCGCATCTTCTGCACTTCGTCGCGCGAGCGGTATTTCGCGGGATCCGACATCGAGTGACCGCGGTAACGGTAGGTTTTTACCTCGAGGATATAGGGGCCTTTGCCCGCACGGCAGTGCGCCACGGCCTTTTCGCCAGCCGCTTTGACCGCTAGAACATCCATGCCGTCGACTTCCTCGCCCGAGATGCCATAGGCCTCGCCGCGTTTCCACAGCGCCGGGGATTTGGTCGAACGGGCGACCGAGGTGCCCATTGCATATTGGTTGTTCTCGATGACGAAGACGACCGGAAGATCCCATAGCTGCGCCATGTTATAGGTCTCGTAAACCTGACCCTGGTTGGCCGCACCATCGCCGAAATAGGCGAAGGTCACATTGTCATTGCCCTTGTACTTGTCCGAGAAGGCAAGACCTGCGCCAATCGGAACCTGCGCGCCGACAATGCCGTGGCCCCCATAGAAATGCTTCTCTTTCGAGAACATGTGCATGGAGCCGCCTTTGCCTTTCGAATAGCCGCCCTCGCGGCCCGTCAGCTCGGCCATCACGCCCTTGGCGTCCATGCCGCAGGCAAGCATATGCCCGTGGTCGCGATACGAGGTCACGCGCTTGTCGCCCTCTTTCGCGGCGGCCTCAAGGCCCACAACAACAGCCTCCTGACCGATGTAAAGGTGACAGAAGCCACCGATCAGCCCCATGCCGTAAAGCTGGCCTGCCTTCTCTTCGAAGCGGCGGATCAGCAGCATGTCACGATAGTAGCTGAGAAGCTCGTCCTTGGAGACGTTCGCACCAGCCTTGGGTGCGGTCCCCGAACTCTTGCGAGCAGCCATAGGCATCCTCCCTAAAAGCGGATAGTTCAGTATTAAACCATCTCTAGCGGAAAGCATCTGCAAAGACAATCACCGCGATATGCAACAGTGTCTTCTGCGGGCATAAAGTGATGGTATGTGGAGAAGGATGACGCAAAAAACCCGCAAGGCAAGCTTGCGGGTTGCTAAAAATGTCCACATTTCGGGCGCTTTAGCGAATGACGACCTCGTCGCCACGCACCAGTCCAAGGATATTGCGCGCCTGCTCGTCCAGAAGGTCGAGGTCCAGATAATCATCCGACAGGCGATGCGTCAGATTCGCCATACGCTTGACCTCGTCGCGCAGTGCGTCGCGCTTTTGCGTCATGTCGGTGATTTCGGCCTCGATCTGCACCCGCTTGAAGATCCCGTAAGATCCCTGCACGGCGGCAAAGGTGAAATATGCCGCCAACACGAAGGCGATGGAAAAGAAGATCAGCGGACCGACCGCCCGGTTTTTCTGCTGCATGTTCTGCCTATATCGGGCGCGCAAGGGCGCCATTTTGCTCTGCCAGTTCTTTGCGCGTTCTGCGCGGCCTCTTGTCGGGCCTGAGATCCGACTATGCCACGAAGCGCCCCGCTTCGCCTAGGCATTTTTGCATGGAAAGGGGACCGGAACAGAAAAAGGCGCCCCCTTTGGGACGCCTTGCAAGCTTGGGCCGGGTCTCGGCACGGGATCTTATTTGCTGACCGTTGCCGAAACGATGTAATCGGGGTCATCGACCAAGCCGTTTTTCGCGGGATCGCCCTTCTTGATCTGGTCGACGATATCCATACCTTTGATGACATGGCCGACAACCGTGTACTGCCCGTTCAGATGCGGCGCATCCGCGAACATGATGAAGAATTGCGAATTGGCGGAATTCGGCGATTGCGAGCGTGCCATGCCGACAATGCCGCGCACGAATTTGCGTTTCGAGAACTCGGCCGGAAGGTCGGGCTTGTTCGAGCCGCCCATCCCCGCCATCTCGATCTGCGAAGAGCCGCGCTTGCCAAATTGCACATCGCCCGTCTGCGCCATGAAGCCGTCGATCACGCGGTGGAACACCACGTCATTATACGCGCCTTCCTTGGCCAGCTCTTCCAGACGTTCCGCCGCTTTGGGGGCGACATCGGGCAGCAGGTCGATGACGATCTCGCCCTGAACCGAGCCGCCGATCTCCAGCGTCAGATTCGGGCCGGGCCCGTCGGGCGCGGTGTCTTCGGCATAAGCGCCAGTGGTCATTGCCCCGGCACCCATCGCAATCAGGGCTGCCGCAACAAGATTACGCATCGGCGGCCACCGTGACTTTGATCATGCGGTCGGGATTCGCCGGCGGTTCACCGCGCACGATCTTGTCGACAAATTCCATTCCGGAGATCACGCGGCCATAAACGGTGTATTGGCCGTTCAGGAAGTGGTTGTCCGAGAAGTTGATGAAGAACTGCGAGTTGGCCGAGTTCGGATTCATCGAGCGGGCAGCCCCCAGCGTGCCGCGATCATGCGGAATACGCGAGAATTCTGCGGGAAGGTCGTCATATTCGGACCCGCCGGTGCCTGCGCGGCCCGGATTGTAGTCTTTTTCCATATTCGCATTCGCTACGTCGCCGGTTTGCGCCATGAAACCGTCGATCACGCGGTGGAAGGCCACGTTGTCATAGGCACCGTCGCGGGCCAGCTGTTTCATACGCTCGGAATGCTTCGGCGCGATTTCGGGCATCAGCTCGATAACAACGGGACCATCCTTCAATTCGATGATGATGGTGTTCTCGGGGTCTTTATATTCGGCCATGAGGTCCTCCTGGATTTGGCCCGCAATCTACACGACAGGGCCGCTATGGAAAGCCGAAACCTTCGTTTTTCGTTTTCACGCCTTCTCACGCGCGGGTCATGTCCGGTGATTGCGTGTGTTGACGCCATTTCATGGACGGTGCAAGTTGCGGCACAACGGGCACCCCATCCCCTGATTTGGTGCCGGAATGAGGAGATAACGCATGGCATGGAAAACCCTCGACGATCTGGAACTGGAGGGCAAGGTTGCCCTTGTTCGCGTCGATATCAACGTTCCGGTCGAGGACGGACGTGTGACGGATACCACGCGGATCGACAAGATCGTTCCGACCGTCAAGGATATTCTGGCCAAGGGCGGGAAGCCCGTCCTTCTGGCCCATTTCGGCCGCCCCAAAGGAAAGGTCGTGCCGGAAATGAGCCTGAAACCGCTGGTTCCGGCGCTTGAGGCCGCATTGGGCGTTCCGGTGCATTTTGCCGAGGATTGCATTGGCGGTCCGGCCAAGCGGGCTGTGGCGGCCCTGCCTGCGGGCGAGGTTTTGCTGCTGGAAAACACCCGTTTCCACGAGGGCGAGGAAAAGAACGACCGCGAGCTGGCGGCGGCGATGGGCGCGCTTGGATCGGTCTATATCAATGACGCTTTCTCGGCGGCCCACCGTGCGCATGCCTCGACCGAGGCTCTGGCCCGTGTTCTGCCCAGTGCTGCGGGGCGTCTGATGGAAGCGGAGCTGAAGGCGCTGGAGGCCGCGCTGGGGGATCCGGAGCGTCCGGTGACTGCGGTTGTCGGCGGGGCGAAAGTGTCGACCAAGCTGGATCTGCTGGGCAATCTGGTGAGCAAGGTGGACAATCTGGTCATCGGTGGCGGCATGGCCAATACCTTCCTCGTGGCGCAAGGCATTTCTGTCGGAACGTCGCTGGCCGAGCGCGATATGGCGCAGACTGCTCTGGAGATTCTCGAAAAGGCGAAATCTGCCGGTTGTACGATTGTGCTGCCCTCGGATGTGGTCGTTGCCCGCGAGTTCAAGGCCAATGCGCCGCATGAGACCGTTGCCGCCGATGCCTGCCCCGAGGATGCGATGATCCTTGATGCGGGTCCTGAGGCCGTGGCTCGGATCTCGAAGGTCTTTGCAGAATCGCGCACGCTGATCTGGAACGGCCCGCTGGGGGCTTTCGAGATTACGCCCTTTGATGCGGCCACCAATGCCGCGGCTGCCAAAGCCGCAGAGTTGACGCAGGCGGGGCAGCTGATTTCGGTGGCGGGTGGCGGGGACACCGTGGCCGCCCTGAACAAGGCCGGTGCGGCGGAGAAATTCAGCTATATCTCCACCGCAGGCGGTGCCTTCCTTGAATGGATGGAGGGCAAGGTTCTGCCGGGGGTGGAAGCTCTGGAAGACTGATCCGGTCAATAGGGACACTGGAAACGGGGTGGCTTGCGGGCCGCCCCGTTTTCTTTTCACGGTGCCGCCTGACGGGCGAAGCGGGGGGATTTCTGGCCGCTTTCCGCGCAGCAGACCGACAAAATGAAATAATCCAAGTCGGTTAGCGCCACCAAGATTGTCTAACCCCGCGCATCGCGCTAGGTCTGGAACTGGCCCACAATTCAGTCTCCGTATCGGAGGGAGAGATATATGCCGAACGCGCAACAAACCGAACAGATTTCCAAGGGCGAGGGTTTCATCGCCGCGCTCGATCAGTCGGGCGGTTCGACGCCGAAGGCTCTGCGCCTTTACGGTATCGAGGAAAGCGAATATTCCAACGACACCGAGATGTTCGATCTGATCCACAAAATGCGGACCCGCATTATCAAATCCCCCGCGTTTTCCAGCGGTAAGGTGATCGGTGCGATCCTGTTCGAACAGACGATGGACCGCGAGATCGATGGTATTGCGACCGCGACCTACCTCAACGAGAAATGTGGCGTTGTGCCCTTCCTGAAGATCGACAAGGGTCTGGAAGCGGAAGAGAACGGTGTGCAGCTTCTCAAGCCCATTCCGGGTGTGGACGCGCTGCTGGACCGTGCCCGTGAAGCGGGTATTTTCGGCACCAAGGAACGCTCGGTCATTTCTGCGGCCAATCAGGCCGGGATCGCGGCGGTTGTCGCGCAGCAATTCGATCTGGCTGCGACCGTGATCAAACATGGTCTGATGCCGATCATCGAGCCGGAAGTCACGATTTCGATTTCCGACAAGGCCGAGGCCGAAGCCATCCTGCGTAGCGAGATCCTCAAGCATCTCGATGCTCTGCCTGCCGATCAGCAGGTGATGCTGAAACTGTCGCTGCCGACGGTTGCGAATTTCTACAAGCCGCTGGTGGATCATCCGCGCGTGCTGAAGGTCGTGGCGCTGTCGGGCGGTTATGCGCGCGATGAGGCCAATGCGATCCTGTCGAAGAATGACGGGATGATCGCCTCGTTCTCGCGTGCCCTGACCGAAGGGATGTCGGATAAACAATCCGATGCGGAATTCGATGCCGCACTTGCCTCGGCCATCGACAGCATCCATGCCGCCTCGCTGGCGCATGAACCGGCCTGAGGTCGTCCTGTTTTGGAAATGAGAGAGGCGGGGCCGTAAGCGGCTCCGCCTTTTTCGTTTCGAGGTTTGAAAGTGAGGGGGCTGTCTGCCCCCTCTTGGGCCTGCGGCCCAATTCACCCCCGAGGATATTTCGGGCAGCTGGATGCCGGATGGAAAAAGGCGCCTTGTGGGGCGCCTTTGATTTTTAGCCGATTTGTACGAGGGCGTGGCGTTTTTTGCCCGCCGAGAGTTTGACCGGCGTTTCGAAGTCGGATGCGGTGAACATGCGGCCTGCTTCGGTGCAGGTCTCGTCATTCACTTTCAGGCCGCCTTCGCCAATCAGCCGCTTGCCGTCCTTGCCGGTTTTGGCAAGGCCCGAGCGTGTGACAAGCTGGGCAAGGCTGATGCCGTCGCCCAGTTCGTCCGCCGAGAGGGTCAGCGTGGGCAGATCATCGCCGGTGCCGCCCTTCTCGAAGACTTCGCGCGCGGTGGCTTCGGCGGCGGCGGCGGCATCGGCGCCGTGCAGGAGGGTGGTCACCTCGCGGGCGAGGATGATTTTGCCCTCGTTGATTTCCGAGCCCTGAAGGGCTGCCAGACGGTCGCATTCCTCGACCGGAAGTTCGGTGTAAAGCTTGAGGAAGCGGCCCACATCGGCGTCCGTGGTGTTGCGCCAGAACTGCCAGAATTCATAGGGGCTGAGCATCTCGGCATTGAGCCACATCGCGCCGCCTTGGGATTTGCCCATCTTGCGGCCGTCGGAGGTGGTCAGGAGCGGTGTGGTGAGGCCGAAGATCTCGTGGTCGAGCACGCGGCGCGTCAGGTCGATCCCGTTGATGATATTGCCCCATTGGTCCGAGCCGCCCATCTGAAGCGCGCAATCATAGCGGCGGTTCAGTTCGAGGAAGTCATAGGCCTGCAGGATCATGTAGTTGAATTCGAGGAAGGACAGCGATTGTTCACGGTCCAGACGCGATTTCACCGACTCGAACGACAGCATGCGGTTGACCGAGAAATGCCGCCCGATATCGCGCAGGAAGTCGAGGTAGTTCAGGCTGTCGAGCCATTCGGCATTGTTGAGCATCAGCGCGCCATTGCCGCCCTCTTTGTAATCGAGGTAGCGGGCGAAGACTTTCTGCATGCCGTCGATATTGGCCTGGATCTGCTCCGGCCCCAGAAGCGGGCGTTCATCCGAGCGGAAGGAGGGGTCGCCCACTTTTGTCGTGCCGCCGCCCATCAGGGTGATCGGCTTATGGCCGCATTTCTGGAACCAGCGCAGCAGCATGATGTTGAGCAGGTGGCCCACATGCAGCGAGGCGGCCGTGGCGTCATAGCCGATATAGGCAGTGACCGTCCCGGAATAGAGTTTCTGGTCCAGCTCCTGCAGGTCGGTGCAGTCGGCCAGGAATCCGCGCTCGATAATGGTGCGCAGGAAGTCCGATTTGGGATGGTATGTCATCTGGCTTGTTCCTTTCTTATGGGCATGCGTATATCCTTGTGTCACGTAAAGGGGAAGCCATGTTGAAAGCAGGTCCTGTCTGGGCAGTGGGCGCGATGTCGGGCACGTCACTTGATGGCGTGGATGCGGCGTTGCTATTGACCGATGGTCTGCGGATTCTGGATTTCGGGCGCTCCGATTACCGGCCCTATAGCGAGGCCGAGCGGGGCGTTCTGCACAGCGCATTGGGGGCATGGCAGGGAGAGACTGCGGTCGAGCCTGCCGCAGAGGTCGTCGAGACGGCGCATGCCGAAATTCTCAGTGCCTTTTCCGAGGCCGAGATCGTGGGCTTTCATGGCCAGACGCTGGCGCATGAGCCGCGCGGGCGGGGGACCCATCAGGCAGGCGATGGGGCGGTGCTGGCGGAGGTGCTGGGCAAGCCTGTGGTCTGGGATTTCCGCACGGCGGATGTCCGGCTTGGCGGGCAGGGGGCACCGCTTGTGCCTTATTTCCATTTTGCCTGCGCCAAATGGGCGGGGCTGGACACGCCTTGTGTCTTTCTCAATCTGGGCGGGGTCGGCAATGTCACATGGGTCGATCCGCGCCGCGCCGCCCCCGAGGAGGAGGCTGCGGTGCTGGCCTTCGATACCGGCCCTGCCAATGCTCCCATCAATGACCTGATGCGGCTGCGCTTCAATCTCGGTCAGGATGAAGGTGGCGCGCTTGCCGCGCAGGGCAAGGTTGACGAGGCGGTTGTCGAGGCGTTTCTTGCCCATCCGTATTTTCTGAAAATACCGCCGAAATCTCTGGACCGGAACGATTTTCATGGCGTGCTGGAACTGGTTTCGGGGCTGGGCGATGCCGATGCGGCGGCCACGCTGACGGCCTGTTCTGCGGCATCGGTCGCCCGCGGGTTCGAGCATTTCCGGGAGATGCCGCAACATCTCTATCTCTGCGGCGGCGGGCGGCTGAACGAGGCGCTGGTGGCAGAGATCGCGAGGCGTGTGCCCTGTGCGGTGGCCCCTGTCGAGGATCTGGGGCTGGATGGCGATATGCTGGAGGCGCAGGCGTTTGCCTATCTGGCCGTCAGGGTGGCGCGGGGGCTGCCGACCTCGGGTCCGGCGACCACGGGTGTTGCTGCGCAAGTCGGGGGCGGGCAGATCAACTACCCCGTGTAAAGGCGCGATTTTCCGGCAACAGAATTAATCATTCGTTAACACCTTCGGGATCTCGGGTTTGTGAGCCCGCGTGATCGGCATAAATTTGCCCGGCTTTTCAACGATAAAAATACGTAAAGGCCGAGTGGATGAACAAGTTTATGATTTTGTTGCCCTTTCTTCTTTGGGGATGTGGGCACACCCCCGAGATCGCCTCGCGCATCGCGCCGCCCAATTTCCTGCCACATCTTCCCGATCTTCCCGCTTTGCCCGATCTTCCCAGACCGGCCCTGATGGCGGGGCAGGAGGCTTCGGGCTATATCTATAACGGCCAGATGATCACCTTCTCGGAAATCGATCACGACTTCGACGAAGACGCGCCTGCGGGCGAGAATTATGCGCAGGCGCGCGGCCTATGCAGCGATCACGGTTTCGATTTTGTCGAATACTGGGGGGTCACGGATACGGGGCAGCGGTTTTTCTGCACCAACTGATCAGCCGCGCGCGATGTCGAACCCTTCGGGCGCCAGCGTGAAGCCCTCGAAGCGGAAGCCGGGGGAAACGGTGCAGCTGACAAGGCTATAGCTGCCTGTGCTGCGGGCGGCCTGCCAGTGATGGGGCGGCACAATCACCTGTGGGCGGTCGCCCGACAGAATGTCGGGGCCAAGCCGGTGGTCGGTTGCAGGCCCCGCGTCGCTGGCCGAAAGCGACAGCGTCAGCGGTGCCCCTGCATGCCAGAGCCAGATTTCGGTGGAATCGATCCTGTGCCAGTGGCTGGTCTCTCCGGCTTTCAGCAGGAAATAGATGCAGGTGCCCGCAGCACGGCCCGTGCCCTCGGCGATCCATGTCTGGCGGTAATGGCCCCCTTCGGGATGGGGGGCCAGATCCAGAGTTCTGATGATTTGATCGGCAATGCTCATGATGCGATTGGGCCGCGGGACGGGCGTGCTGTCAAGCGCGACAGGCGCATTTGCGTCAGGGCGACACCGAGGATCGTGATGGCCGTGCCGAGGATCTGCAGCGGCGCGGGGGATTGGCCGATGCCCCAGCCGATCAGCATGGCAAAGACCGGCACGAGATTGAACAGGATCGCCGTGCGCGCCACGCCCCGTCCTGCAATCGCGATCGTCCAGAAAATATAGGCCAGCGCCGAGCCCACGATCCCCATCCAGAGCGAGGCCAGCAGCGCGTCGGGAGCGGCCCGCCACGCGGCGCGGAGCGGGTTTCCCTCTGTCAGCGACGTCAGCACCAAGGCAATCGTGCCGAACAGCATGGTCCAGCTTGAGATGGCCAATGGCGAGGCGTCCTTTACGAAGCGTTTGCACCCCACACCATAGGCCGCCCACGCCAGAGAGCCTGCAAAGATCACCAGATCTCCCGGTGTCAGCATTGCCCCTATCGTCGCGAAATGGCCACGGCCAAGCACCAGCGCCACCCCGAACAGGCTCAGCGCCATACCGCAGAAGGTTTGCACCGCAGGCCATTTGCGCGTCAGAAGGCTTTCCAGAAGCGTCGAGCTGAGCGGCGTTGTGGCCATGATCAGTGCCCCCGTCAGCGGGCTAGAGCTTTGCAGCCCGATACAGAGCGCGGCATTGAACCCTGCCACCCCCAGAATGCCCAATGCGGGGAAGGCCAGAAGATTGCGGCGCAACGGGGCCAGTGCCAGCCCCTCGGTGCAGGCCAGAAGAGTCATGATGGCGATGATCGCAATGACAAATCGCAGGCTGGCGGCGGTCAGGGGGGCAAGGCTTTCAAGCGCGATGCGGGTGGCGTCGAAATTGCTGGCCCAGAAGGCGGTGGCCAGAATGCCCAGAAGAAGCGGTCGTTGCATGGGATGTCCTTTCGATCCCCCCGCGCGGCTTTGGCGGGAGGCTGGGAAACGGGAGTGGACGCGACCGGTGCGTGGGGGCAAACTAGCCAGACAAATGCTTTCCGTCTTGCGCGAAAGTCACCTGTCAGGTTTCCGAAAGCGGAAACCTCTGGTCAAACAAACTTGGCCAAAAGAAAAGGCGCGGACAGTGCCGCGCCTTTGGATCTTACCGGAGAGACCGGATTATTTCAGGATCGAGCGGCCCGCGTAGATCGCGGTCTCGCCCAGCATTTCCTCGATGCGGATCAGCTGGTTGTATTTCGCCAACCGGTCCGAACGTGCCAGCGAGCCGGTTTTGATCTGGCCGCAGTTGGTGGCCACGGCGAGGTCTGCGATGGTCGCATCCTCGGTCTCGCCCGAGCGGTGCGACATGACGTTGGTGTAGCGTGCGCGGTGCGCCATATCGACGGCGGCCAGCGTCTCGGTCAGCGAGCCGATCTGGTTCACTTTCACCAGCATGGAGTTTGCCACGCCCTGCTTGATGCCATCGGCCAGACGCTTGGGGTTGGTCACGAAGAGATCGTCGCCCACAAGCTGGATCTTGTCGCCCAGCTTCTCGGTCAGGATCTTCCAGCCCGCCCAGTCATCTTCCGCCATACCGTCTTCGATCGAGATGATCGGATATTCGTTGCACAGCTTGACCAGATATTCGGCGTTTTCTTCCGAGGTCAGCGAAAGGCCTTCGCCCTTCATCTCGTATTTGCCGTTCTTGTAATATTCGGTCGAGGCGCAATCCATCGCCAGATAGATATCCTCGCCCGGCTTGTAGCCCGCTTTCTCGATGGATTTCAGGATCACATCCAGCGCTTCCTTGGTCGAGGACAGGTTCGGCGCAAAGCCACCCTCATCGCCCAAGCCGGTCGACAGACCCATCGCGGTCAGCTCTTTTTTCAGCGTGTGGAAGACTTCCGACCCCATGCGCACCGCGTCGCGGATGTTTTCGGCCGAAACCGGCATGATCATGAATTCCTGGATGTCGATCGGGTTGTCGGCATGTTCGCCGCCGTTGATGATATTCATCATCGAAACCGGCAGAACGCGGGCCGAGGTGCCACCGACATAACGGTAAAGCGGCTGGGTGGTATAATCGGCGGCAGCCTTCGCACAGGCCAGCGACACGCCGAGAATCGCGTTCGCACCAAGGCGGCTTTTGTTCTCGGTGCCGTCAAGTTCGATCATGGCATTGTCAATCTCGACCTGCTCGGTCACATCGGCGCCAACCAGTGCTTCGGCGATCTCGCCATTGACGGCGGCAACCGCGTCAAGCACGCCTTTGCCCATGTAGCGCGACTTGTCGCCATCGCGCTTTTCAACGGCTTCATGCGCGCCGGTCGAGGCCCCCGAGGGAACAGCCGCACGACCCATGGTGCCGTCTTCCAAAATCACGTCGACCTCGACGGTCGGATTGCCGCGGCTGTCGAGGATCTCGCGCGCGTGGATGTCGATGATGGTGCTCATTATACTCTCTTCCCTTGTCATTGCACTTTGGTGCTGTATGGGCCGTGCCAAGCTATATCCTTGGGCGGCAGTGGTGAAAAGGGCGTTGTTACCGCTAACGGCGCTGTTAGCGACGCAACTTGATGAAATTTCTGAAATGCCCCCGTGACGGGGCGACATGCGCAGCCCGCATGAAGCGACCGCGCAGGGCCGGTCCGCGGGCGCGGCGTGCTTTTGCGATCAGCGTCTGCGACGCAGCCCGCCGATATCGGCCCAGATCGGCAGGTGGTCGGAGGCACGGCGGGTCAGCTGCGTGTCATGCACCGACATATGGGTGATATGGGCGCGGTTGCAGGTGACGATTCGATCCAGTTTGCCGACCGGTGCGACCGAAGGGTAGGTCGCGCCGGGCGCATGGACGGTAAACCCGCCCAGGGCCTCGAAGCCGTTGCGGCCCGACCATTCGTTGAAATCACCGATGGCCAGTGCAGGCGACGGAGAGGCGGCCAGCATTTCCTTGGCAATCCGCGTCCATTGCGCACGGCGGTCGGTGCGGCGTAGCCCCAGATGGGCGGCAAAGATCGAGAAGGGCAGATCCTCCTCGGCCTTGAGGCTCAGATGCAAGGCTCCGCGCGGCTCCAGCCCCGGCAGTTCGATCCCTGTGCAGGACAGCATCTCGACCCCGCGCTTGACCAGAAACGCCTGCCCGTGCCAGCCCAGACTGTCGGGGCCGGTGCGGGGTTGCTCGATGGTGCGGAAGTCGGTTTCGGCCTCGATCAGGCTTGCCGACAGGGCCGCAGGGCGCGCGCCGCGCCGCCTGTCGACTTCCTGCAACGCGATGACATCGGCATCGAGCGTATTGAGGACATCGATGATGCGATGCGGGTCCCGACGGCGATCAACACCGACGCATTTGTGGATATTGTACGAGGCTATTCGGAGAGTCATTGGTTATCAGCATGCCTATCTTGAGGCCCGATATAGAATGCCGGTTCTGTTTGTCACCCTGTCTGCGGAAAAAAATCTCGTTTCGTGGCGGATTGATCCGAAAATTTTTGTGATCGCGTGGGGTCGGGCAGCACTGTGGTCTTTCCGAAGCGGCGGAGTTGTCCCATATTTCGCGTATGACACGCAAGACGCCCCTCGATATCGCCCGTATGCAGCCTTGGCCGGTCAAGGTCATCTGGGGGATGCTGGCCTTTGAATTCCTGCTTGCGCTGTTCGAGCGTCAGTGGCCGCTGGCGGGGGTGGCCCTGTTTACCTTCGTGCTGACTCTGGTGCCGCTTTATGTCAGCTCGCGCATCGGGATCTCGATGCCCACGGCGCTGGTCGTGGCGGTGACGGGCTTTATCTTCGCCACCATCTTCCTCGGTGAGGCATTCGATTTCTACAACCGTTTCTGGTGGTGGGATATCGCGCTGCATGGGGGCTCGGCGCTTGGCTTCGGGCTGGTGGGGTTTGTGTTCGTTTTCATGCTGTTCGAAGGGGACCGCTATGCCGCTCCCCGTTGGGCGATGGCGCTGATCGCCTTTTCCTTCGCGGTGACGATCGGGGCGCTATGGGAGATTTTCGAATTCGGCATGGACCAGATTTTCGGCACGAATATGCAGAAATCGGGCCTGATGGATACGATGGGCGATCTGATCGTCGATGTGATCGGTGGCGCATTGGGGGCTTTGGCGGGCTGGGCCTATCTTTACGGGCGCGGCCCCGGCTTTACCCGTGCCTTCTTCGAGGATTTCGTGACCCGCAACCGCCGCTTTTTCCGTAAGATCGGCAAGCGGCGGCGCGGGCGCGGGCGCTAGGATCAGGTGCCGCAGAAGGTGCGGATGACCCGTTCCGAAAGCGCGGGCGCTGCCTCGAAAGCGGCAAATTCAGGGGCCTCGCCATAGGGCTGCGCCAGAGCCTTCATAAGCGTCTCGAAGGGGGTCAGGTCGCCATCTTCTGCGGCCATAATCGCGGCTTCAACGCGGTGGTTGCGCGGAATACGGAGCGGATTGGCGGCGGCCATCACGCCCTGCGGGTCCGCCTCCTGCGCCAGACGTGTCTGCCAGCGCGAGGTCCAGGTCTCCAGCAGCGCCGGATCGCTGAGTTCCTGTGCCGCATCCTCGCCGCGTCGCAAGGCGGTAAAGCTGCGGGTGAAATCGCCCTGTCCCTGTGCCAGGGCCGTCAGGAAGTCCTGAATCAGCGGAAGATCTTCGGGCTGTGCCTCGGCGATACCGATCTTGCGACCGAAGCGGCCCAGCCATTCGGCCTGATAAAGCGGTGTGAAGGTGTTGATGGCTGCGGTCGCCTGTTCCACTGCGGCCTCCTGCGGCCCCATCAGGGGCACGAGACAGGTGGCGAATTGCGCCAGATTCCACAGCGCGACCTGCGGCTGCGCGCCATAGGCATAGCGGCCATACTGGTCGATGGAACTGAACACCATCTCGGGATGGTAGATATCGCTGAAGGCGCAGGGGCCGTAATCGATGGTCTCGCCGGAAACTGCCATATTATCGGTATTCATCACGCCGTGAATGAAGCCGAGGCTCATCCATCCGGCGATAAGGCGCGCCTGCGCCGCGACAACGGCCTGTAGCAGATCCAGCGCGTTCTGGCAGTCGGGATAGAGCTTGGCGATGACATGATCGGTCAGGATCTGGAGCGCCTCGACATCGCCACGGGCCGCGAAATACTGGAACGTGCCGACGCGGACATGGCTGCGGGCCACCCGCGCCAGCACCGCCCCCCGCCGCCGCTTCATATCGCGCAGGACAGTGTCGCCGGTAAAGGCCGCTCCCAAGGCGCGGGTGGTGGGCAGGCCAAGAGCGGCCATTGCCTCGGAGACCACATATTCGCGGAGCACGGGGCCAACCCATGCCCGACCGTCGCCACGGCGCGAGAAGGGCGTGGGGCCTGCTCCTTTGAGCTGGATGTCATAGCTGCCCTGCGGTGTGGTGACCTCGCCAAGCAGCACCGCACGGCCATCGCCCAGTTGCGGCACCCAGCCGCCAAACTGGTGGCCCGCATAGGCCTGAGCAATCGGCTGGGCGCCTTCGGGCAGGTGGTTGCCCGCCAGCATGGCCACGCCCTCGGGGCTGCGCAGGAAATCGGGGGCGATGCCAAGCTGGCGGGCCAGCGCGTCATTGACGGCAATCAGCGCGGGCGCAGAGACCGGCGTGGGGGCTTGCGGCGCGAAAAACCGCTCGGGCAGATTGGCATAGCTATTGGTGAAGGGAATGGGATGGGATGCGGTCATGGGGCCTCCTGTTGACGCAGATATAGGGGCAAGGCCGCCTTTCGGGAACCCCGCGCGTTTTCGGGAACTTCTTGCGGGCCATCCCGTTGGCGTTGCGCAGGCAGCAAGAGGAGAGAGGCGATGGGGAATGCGTTCCGGACCGGCCAGTGGGTCACGTGGAGCTGGGGGCAGGGCGAGGCCAGGGGCAAGATTGCCAGCCGCCATGAGACGCGGGTAGAGCGCCAGATCGATGGCAGCACGATCACCCGCAATGGCAGCGCCGAAAATCCCGCCTACGAGATCCATCAGGAGGATGGGGCGCGGGTGCTCAAGCTTGGCTCCGAACTGGAGGCGGGGTGAATGGCAGGGGCGGCATCAGCCAGTCCGCAGAAGACGTCATTGCAGGCGGCCTGCGGACCGCAGATGAAGGTGCGGGCTGCGCCGGAAGATCTGCCAGAGGGGCTGTGCTTTTACCCCGACAGCCGTCCCGGCATCGCGCGCAGGCGCTGTGGGCGCGGGTTCAGCTACACGCTGCCCGACGGCACCACGCTGGCCCGTGGCCCCGAACGCGCACGTATCGAAGCTCTGGGCATTCCGCCCGCCTATGAGGAGGTCTGGATCTCGCCGCGCGAGAACGGGCATTTACAGGCCACGGGGCTGGATGCCCGCACGCGCAAGCAATACCGCTATCATCCGCTCTGGTCCGAGGCGCGGGCGGCAGAGAAATTCGAGACCCTGACCGGTTTCGGCCATGCCTTGCCGCGTATCCGGCGCGCGGTCACCCGTGATCTGGCCGAGGGGCCGGGCGAGATGTCCTTCGCCCTTGCCGCGGCGGTGCTGCTGATCGACCGTCTGGCGATGCGCGTGGGCAATGCGGCCTATACGCAGGCCAATGGCAGCTACGGGGCGCTGACCCTGCGCCGTCGCCAGATGCGGCTTTGCGAGGACGGGCTGCGATTGAGCTATACCGCCAAAGGCGGCAAGAAAATACGCCGCCGCCTGACCGACCGCAAGCTGCTGAAAGTGCTTGATCAGGCGCGCGATTTACCGGGGGCGGAGCTGATCACCTGGATCGACGAGGACGGAGCGCCACGCGCGCTCGGCTCTGACCAGCTGAATGCCTATCTCTCTGACTTGGGTCAGGGAAATTTCACGGCCAAAACCTTCCGCACATGGTCCGGCAGTCTTGCCGCCTTCGAGGCCGCCGAGGCGGGCGGGCGGACGATCAAGGCGCTTTCCGGCGCGGCGGCCGCGCGTCTGAACAACACCCCGACAGTGGCGCGCAACAGCTATATCCACCCGAAGGTGATTGCCTTGGCCGAGGCGAGGCGGTTGCCCGATCTGGAGCCCGTCAAGCTGCGCGGGCTGTCTGCGGCAGAGGCCCGTCTGCTGGCCTTGCTGGAAAGCCCTGAAACGCGAGGCTAGAGGCGGGCGATCCGGTCCCGTATCAGGGCAAAGAAGGCATCGCGCCTGACCTCGTTCATGAACATCACATTGGGGGCGCGTGACGTGACGCGCCACCAGTCGGCCACGGTCATGCCCAATGTCAGGGGCGAAAGCACCTCGACCTCGACATTGATATGGCGCCCCGCGAAAAGGCTCGGGTCGATGAGGTAGCCGATGGTGCAAGGGTCGTGCAAAGGCGCACCTTGCGATCCGTATTTCTCCTTGTCGAAACGCTCGAAGAAATCGGTCCAGGAGGCCACGGCCTCGCCCAGCAAGGTGCCAAGATCGCGCAGGCTCCGCACCCAGTCGGCGGAGGTAAGGGCTTTATGGGTCACATCCAGCGGCATCATGGTGATCGGAACGCCGGAGGCCAGCACGATCTGCGCCGCCTCGGGATCGACATAGATGTTGAACTCGGCCGTGGGGGTGATGTTGCCGACCTCGAAATAGGCCCCGCCCATCAGCACGATCTCCTGAATTTTACAGGTCAGTTCGGGGGCGCGGCGCAGCGCGGTTGCGATATTGGTCAACGGGCCCACCGGCACCAGCGTGATGCTGGCATCCGCCGCATTGCGCAGGGTCTGCACGATGAAATCCACCGCATGCATCTCCTGCACGGGCATCGTGGGGGCGGGCAGGTCGATCCCGTCAAGCCCCGTTTTGCCATGCACATGTTCGGCGGTGATCAGGGGCCGCGCGAGTGGCGCGTCGCAGCCCGCAAAAATCTTCACCTCCCGTCGGCCGGCCAGTTCGCAGATCTTGCGCGCATTGGTGACGGTCCGCTCCAGCGGCACATTCCCCGCAACGCAGGTGATCCCCAGAACCTCCAGTTCCGGACTGGCCAGCGCCAAGAGGATGGCCACCGCATCGTCTTGCCCCGGATCAGTGTCGATGATGATCTTGCGTGTCATGCCCTGCACTCCTTTTGGAAGCAGAGTGCGGGGCGTCTGCGGGAATGTCCAGCGGGCAGGCGGATCTGCGGTAACGGGTCTGCGGGGCCAGACCCGTCAGAACAGGCCCGCCCGGACAGACGCGCCGCTTGGCTCAACCGTCGAAATTCACCGCTTCGATCAGCTTGAGCGCAGCGGGGCGCATTTTCGCGATCTCGACAAGATCCAGCCCGTCGGGGGTAAAGGCCCCCCAGCTTTTGACCAGCTCCGAAGGGGCCACGCCCTCTTTTACCGGAAATTCGTGATTGGTTTCGGCATAGATATGCTGCGCCTCGTCCGAGACCAGAAACTCCATCAGCGCCCGCGCGTCGTCCTTGTTCGGGGCGGATCTGGTCATGGCGACGCCCGAAATGTTCATATGGGTGCCACCGCCCTCGAAGACCGGAAAGCGGATCGACACGCTCTTGGCCCATTCGGCGCTTTCGGCATTGGCCAGCATCTGGCCCATGTAATAGGTGTTGCCCAGACTGATATCGCACTGCCCCGCCCAGATGGATTTCACCTGGCTGCTGTCATTGCCCGAGGGTTTCAGGGCCAGATTGGCCTTGAGACCGGTCAGCCAGTCGCGGGTGGCTGCTTCGCCATGATGGATCATATAGGCGGCGGTCAGCGCGACGTTGTAATCCGAGGTGAAGGGACGGGTGCAGATGCGGCCTTTCCATTTCGGATCGGCGAGATCCTCATAGGTGGTGATTTCGCCCTCGGCCACGCGCTCTTTCGAGGCGTAGATGATCCGTGCGCGCGAGGTCAGGCCGAACCACTGATGATCGGGGTCGCGGAAGGCGGCCGGGATCGCCGCATCCAGCGCGGGGTCCGCGACCGGCTGCGTGACACCGCCATCCACCACCTGCGTCAGGCGGGCGATATCGACCGTCATCACCAGATCGGCGGGCGAGCGCCGCCCCTCGGCCTGCAGACGCTCGACCATGCCTTGCGCGATATAGGCCACATTGACCTTGATGCCGGTTTTCGCGGTGAACGCATCCAGAAGCGGTTGCACCAGTTCCGGCTGGCGGTGCGAATAGATATTCACATCGGCCAAAGCGGGCAGCGGCAGGACTGCCAGAACGGGCGCAAGCAAAGAAAACGGGCGCATGGGAAACCTCCTATAGACCGTCCGAGATATGCCAATTCCGTGATCACCGGTCAATGGTTGATCATTTTGATCAAGGAAACGGGCCGGTTTCGCGGGCGCAGGAGAGCGTGATATATCCATGCAACAGTTTCGCGGGAAATTGATTGCAGGAGTGGCAAGTTTGGCGATCTGCTTTAATATCTGCGCAAATTATCGACGGGCCGCGCGATGCGGGACCAAGAACGAGGGAATCATACCGTGACCCAGATCACTGCAAAAATCGCCGCAGCTTCGGTTGCCTTGCTGCCGCTTCTGGCTCCTGTTGCACAGGCCGAAACCAGCCAGTCCGAAGGGTATAATTTCTCGACCCCGCGCGTTTCGACGCAATCCTCCGGCGCCGGAATGAAGTTCACGCTTGGCGCTGGTGTTTCGGTCAGCCCGGAATATCCGGGATCGGATGATTACACCGCAGGCCCCGATATGGTGTTCCGCATCCATGCGCTGCAATATGGCGGCCTGACCTATGGCAATCCCGATCCCTATGCCGAGAAATCGGGCCTCGGGGTCTCGGGGTCGTTCCGCTATATCGGCAAGCGCGATTCCAGCGATTATGACGAGCTTGCCGGTCTGAGCGATGTGGACGCCTCGTTGGAAATGGGGCTGGGGCTGAGCTATGACACCGATTATTACAAGGTTTACAGCGATGTGCGTTATGGCGTTATCGGTCATAACACCTGGGTCGGGGAGGTCGGTGCCGATCTCAAATTGCATCCGACCGAGCGCCTGACCCTGACCATGGGGCCGCGCGCCTTCTGGGGCACGGAACGTTATGCGCAAACCTATTACGGCGTGTCGGCGGCGGAAGCCGCAGCCTCGGCTGCTGCAGGCGGTTCGCTCACGGCCTTCGATCCCGATGGGGGATTCTTGTCCGCCGGTGTGGAATTCGGTGCCAAATACCGCTTTGATGGCGGCTGGGGTGTTGAAGGCTCGGTGCGCTATGACAAGCTGATGAACGATGCCAAAGACAGCCCGATCACCAAAGCCGGTTCGGACGAGCAGTGGAGCATGAAGTTCGATGTCACCCGCGTCTTCACGCTTGGCGCGATGTAACGGCATCGGCCTTTGAAACGGCAAAGCCGGTCCTTCGGGGCCGGCTTTTTATTTTGGTAAAGGATTTCTTTGCTTATTGTCCCGATACTGCAGCCAAGTTCATAGGACAGGGCAGCAGAATGCGTGCAATCAGATATAGCGATACCCGTGCGGAGTTTTTGACCTTTTTCGAAAAGGGGCATTTCGTCAAGGCGTTGCACTTTCTCCAGAATCTTGCCGCACTTCACGGGGACACGCCCGAGTATATCCTCGATCTGGCCGAAACCTTCTGGCAGCTCGGGGAGGAAGGCAAGGCGCTGGAACTGCTGCGTATTCTGGTTGAACGGTTCCCGAAATTCTCTGCCGGCTGGTTCATTCTCGGACAGCGTCTCATGAATTATGGCGCGACCGAAGAGGGGCGCATGTGTTTTTCCCAAGCGCTGGAGATCGAGCCGCAATCGGTCGTTTTGCGCGCGACGATCGGGCAGATTGACCCCGTTAGCCCGAATAGCGCGCAGGCCCGCTATCTGAAAAAATCGCTCCAGACAGATCTGCCGGCTTCGGTCAAAAGCGAAGTCCTGCAGGCGCTTGCACGGGCCGAGGAATGTTATGGCAGTCCGGCCAAAGCGTTCGGCTACTGGAAGCAGATGAACCGGCTGATCAAGGGCGAGTTCGATGTGGACCAGCTTGCGCGCTATGTCGACCTGCTCGACGAGATTGCCGCCGATCTTCCCAGCGCCGATCCTGCTTGGCAAATGCCGAAGGTTGTCTTTATCTGCGGCATGCCGCGTTCCGGCACCACCATCACCGAGAGCTTGCTGGCGCAGCATCCCGACACGTTCGCGATGGGGGAGCATCTGTGTCTGTGTGGTCCGGCCCTGCTGTCCGGGCTGCCGGATTTCTCGCATACCGATGTCGCGCGGCTGGAAAAACTGCGCAAGCTCGACCGCCCTATGGTCGAGCAGCTGCGCTGGCATTTTTTAGGCAGCCTTCCCAAACACACCCCCGCCGGTAAGGTTCTGGTGACCAAAATGCCCGCGGATGCGTTCAGCCTCTGGGTGGCGCGGGCGGTGCTGCCCGATCTGCGGATCCTGCATATGGAGCGGCACCCGATGGATGTGGGGCTGTCGAATTTCAAGCTCCACTTCACCACCCTTGTGCCCTATCACGCCCATCTCGACAAGATCGGCGGGGTCATGCGGCAGACATGGCGGATGCGCGATATCAACAAACGGATTTTCGGCGACCGGATGCGGGTGCAATCCTACCGCGCACTGGTCGAGGATCGTGAGGCCCAGATGGGCGAGATCCTGTCTTTTGCGGGTCTTTCAGCCGCATCCGACACTCCGGCCACGACCGAAGAGGTGCGTTCGGTCCGCACCGCGTCGGTGATGCAGGTCCGCGAAGGGGTCAATACCAAGGGGCTTGATAAATGGCGTATCTATGAACGCCAGCTTGCGCCGCTTCTTCAGGCACTGGGGGGACAGGCGGCTGTGGCGGATTGGGAAGCGCAGGACCGCGCGCGGAGCTTCCGTTTGCCCTAGGGAAAAGGCCCCTTAGGGGGCCTCTGCCGTTTCCAGCTTTTCCAAAGCGTCCATCCAAAGCGCTTCGGCACGGTCCATCGCCTCGCGCAGCTCCGCATATTTGCGGTTCCATGTTTCAAGCTCTCCGGCGCGCCCGTCCTCATACAGCGCGGGATCGGCAAGTTTGGTGGACAGCTTTCCGGCCATTTCCTCCAGCTTCTGTACCCGTTCCTCGCATTTGCGGACCTCCGAACGCAGCGCCAGCACCTGTTCGCGTGGTGCGCGTTTGGGCTTGGGTTTGGGCGCTTCGGGGGCGGCGTCCTTTTTGGGCGGGGTCAGAAGCTCTTGCCGGTAGGCATCAAGATCGGCCTCATAGGGGGCCACGCGCCCATCCTTTACCAGCCAGAGCCGGTCGGCCACCATCGACAAAAGATGCATATCGTGGCTGACCAGAATCACCGCGCCGGTATAGGTGTTCAGCGCCTCGGTCAGCGCCTCGCGGCTTTCGATATCAAGGTGGTTGGTTGGTTCGTCGAGGATCAGCATATGCGGCGCGTCGATGGTTGACAGCAGCAGCGACAGCCGTGCTTTCTGCCCCCCCGACAGCCGCCCGACCTCGGTTTCGGCCTGATCCGCGCCCAGCCCGAAGCCCGCAAGCCGTGCGCGCAGCTTCGATTGCCCCTCATCGGGGCGGATGCGTTGCAGATGCAGCAGCGGCGAGGCCCCCAGATCCAGCTCGTCCACCTGATGCTGCGCGAAATAGCCGATGCGCAGCTTGGAGGATTTCACCATCGAGCCGGTCATCGGCGCAAGTTTTCCTGCCAGCAGTTTCGACAATGTCGATTTGCCCTCGCCATTGCGCCCCAGCAGGGCGATCCGGTCGTCCTGATCGATGCGCAGGTTCAGCCGTTGCAGCACCGCGCGGCCGTCATAGCCCACAGAGCCCCCTTCAAGGGCAACGATAGGCGGGGAAAGCTGTTCGGGTTCGGGAAAGGTGAAAACCTGTTTGGCCGCATCTTCGGGAGCGGTGATGGTTTCCATCTTCTCCAGCATTTTCACGCGGGCCTGCGCCTGTTTGGCCTTGCTGGCCTTGGCCTTGAAGCGGTCGACGAATTTCTGCAGGTGGGCGCGGCGCTCGTCCTGCTTTTTGGCCGCCGAGGCCTGCTGTTCGCGATTGGCGGCACGCTGGCGCACGAAACTGTCATAGCCGCCCGAATAGAGCGTCAGCTTCTTGCCCTCCAGATGCAGGATCGAGCCGACCGCGCGGTTGAGAAGCCCGCGGTCGTGGCTGATGATGATCACCGTATGGGGGTATTTCGCCAGATATTGCTCGAGCCAGAGCGCCCCTTCGAGGTCGAGATAGTTGGTCGGTTCGTCCAGCAGCAACAGGTCCGGCTGGGCAAAAAGCACTCCCGCCAGCGCCACACGCATCCGCCAGCCGCCCGAGAAATCGGAGCAGGGCATCAGCTGTTGCTCGGCGTCAAAGCCCAGGCCCTTCAGGATGGACGAGGCGCGTCCTTCCGCCGACCATGCATCGATATCGGCCAGTCGGGTCTGGATCTCGGCAATGCGGGCCGGATCGGTGGCGGTTTCGGCCTCGGCCAGAAGTCCCGACCGTTCGGTATCTGCCGCCAGCACCGTATCAAGCAGGCTGGTCGCGGAGGAAGGCACCTCCTGCGCCACACCGCCCACCTTGGCGCGCGAGGGCAGCGAGATATCGCCCTTTTCCAGAACGGCCTGTCCGCGGATCAGCCGGAACAGCGTGGTTTTCCCCGCACCATTGGGGCCGACAAGGCCGACTTTATGGCCGTCGGGGATGGTGGCGGAGGCATCCTCGAACAGAGGACGGCCTTCGATGGAATAGGTGATATCGGAAATTTTCAACATGCCCGAGCCATGCCGAAAGCCGGGCGGCGCGTCAACGGAAATCTCGTTGGCCTGCCGGTTGTCGGGGCGCGGCGGATGTCAGGCGGGTGCGGCCAGCAGCACGATGGCGATAAAATGTGTCACGGCGGCGGCCAGCACATGGCCATGCCAGATCGCGCGCGAAAAGGGGATGCGCTCGATCACATGGAAAACCGTGCCTGCGGTATAGATCAGCCCGCCCGTCACGATCAGGATCACGGCCGTCAGCGGCAGGGAGGTGACAATCGGGTAGCTCGCGGCCAAGCCGATCCAGCCCATCGCGAGATACATCACAAATCCCAGACGGTGCCAGCGGTTGAAAAAGCCAAGCTTCATCACCAGCCCGATGCCCGCAATCACCCAAGAGGCAATCGCCAGCGCCCATCCGGTCCGGCCCTCAAGGCCCAGCAGGGCCATCGGGGTATAGGTGCCGGCGATGAGCAGATAGATCGCGGCATGGTCGAAGCGGCGCAGAACGGCGCGGGTCGGGGCGTGAAGCGTCAGGTTATAGGCTGCGGAAAAACTGAAGCTGGCCAGCAATCCGCCCGCGTAGATGGCCAGAGGCCAGATATGGGTGACAGGGCCGGTGAGTGCCGCCCAGACCAGCAGTCCGCTGATCCCCGCAATCACGGTGACCAGCCCCAACACATGCATGACCCCGTCGGCGACATGTTCGCGCAGACTATGGGGCAGTCTGTATCTGTTCATGAGAGACATCCCGAATGGCTTCGCATCTGCAGCATAACGCATTTCGGGTGACATGGGGATGACACGGAGCGTTTCACACCCTTAGCACGGATGTTCACGCGAATGTGGCCTTATCCTTCGGCAGATATCCCGAAAATCGCGATCGCCGCGCCCAGCACCGCAAGCCCCGCATAGCGCAGGCGTTGCCCGCCTTGGGCCCGCAGCGCCGCCAAGGCCGACTGGAGTGCGTAATAGGCCGCAAAGGCGCGCGAGGCATAGGAGATGATCGCGAACAGATCGACCGTCCATGTCAGCGCGATGCCAAGGGCCACCAGCATGACATAGGCAAGGCCCGGACGCAGGCGGTTATGGCTCAGCTCTGCGGCCAGCCCGCCCGCGCCGCCGGTATCGGCCACCGCCGCCGAAAACTGCGCCGCAAGTGCTGCGGCCACCAGCATGACCGGCAGGATCGGTGCGACCACCCGCATCATTTCGATAATGGCGGTTTCGGTCAGCTTCATCTCGCCGGGCGGGAAGACATAGGCCAGAAGCACGATATACACCATATAGATCCCCGCCGAGAGCCATTGCGCCAGCTTCATCGCACGGATGCGGGTCGGGGCATCATAGTTGCGCCCCATATAGCGGGCGGTCTCGAAGCCCTGCACGGTGACAATCAGACCAAAGCCCAACCGGACCGCTTCCAGCGGCCCCAGATCGGGCGGCAGCAGATAGAGCGTGCCTTTCGAGGTCTCCGACAGGAAATAGACCGCCAGCCCCAGCAGCAGTCCCGCAATGATGGCCAGTTTCAGCGAGACACTGGCATATTCCATCCGCTCGAGCCGTTTGAACCCGCCCGACAGGCCCGCCGCCGCAATCACCACAAACACCACCGTGGTCACGATTTTGGCGTTCAGGCTGGTGTCCCACGGGGTCAGCGACACGGCGAAAGCCCCGAAAAGATTGAGGTAATAGGCGACAGAGATCACATAGGCGACCCCGAGCGCCACCGAAGACAGGGTTTCAAGCCCGCGAATGCCATGCGCGGGGGCCGTCTCGTGTTCGAGGCAGGCGATATTGTGACGGATCGCGCTGCCGAAGGCCCATGCAAGAAGGCAAAGCGCGGCCATGACCGCTGGGGCCAGCCAGCCATAACGGACCTGAAGGATCGGTCCCAGAACCAGAAAGCCCGAACCGATGATCGAGGCCAGCGGCGTGATCATTGCCCGCCATCCGGGGCGCGCGCGCATCCTCGGCCAGAACATGAACAGGCCCATAGCGGCGGCGAAGGCGAGGATGGCAATATCGAGTATCATATCGCCTATCTGGGCCGCGTGGTGGCGGAAGGAAAGGGGTTTTTATACCTCGGGGCTGGCCATTGCGCGCCAGTGTTCAATTCGTGCTGCAATATCAGGCCCATGTGTGGCAATCGCATCCTGCGCGAGCTTGAGCCGGTCCACCGCCTTTTCCAGCCGCGCCGAGATTTTCCGGATCTCGCTTTCGAGGATCGGGCAGAGTGTCTCGTTTTGCGAGATTTCACGGCGGCGGAGCAACCGGTCGAGATGGGTCTGCCACATCTCGACGGTGCGCATCTGGGCATGCAGCGTATCGGCCAGAACCTTGGCATGGGTGGTTTCGGCGCGAATAATCGCTTCGACTGATCTGTTTTTAAGCTCGGCGCTGCGCAGGCTTTCAAACCGGCTTCTCTGACCGTAGCCGGGCTGGTTGATCCCGCCCATCACAGGCGTATCTATGCCACCGGATTCCGGCATAATCGCGATTTTGAACCCATATGTCACCGAACTGCCTACTCTGTATCACGAGACCTGCGCCTCATTGGGTATAGTTAACACAACAACTGTTGCGTGTAGTGGTTAACAGATCGTTAATCCGCGGGCAGAGCGTTACGTTCATATCCGATTTTTCTGATATATGACATCAAAGCCACGCCCCGGGATCTGAAAAGGGGCCTCCATACAGCCCATAAAAAAAGCCGCCCTCGGCGGGGCGGCTTTCGCGGGCTTGCAAGGGTGGGATCAGAACCCGGCCTTGATCTTTTCGAACTCCGCCAGCTGACGTTCGCGCATCTGCGGGTCATTGGGGGTCTGGGCAAGGATCGGGGCATCGACATGGCCAAGACCTGCGGCATCCAGATCCTCTTTCGAGAACTGCTCCATCGCCTTGACGTTGGTATGGCCATATCCGATGGCCTCCATCAGGGCAGGGGCTGCCGCGGGGGCCAGCCACGAATTGATGAAGTCATAGGCCTGATCTTCCGAACCGGGGCCATCCTTGAGGTTGACATAGCCGCAGAAGAAGGTGGACGAGCCTTCTTTCGGGGCGCGCTGGAAGGCCACCGGATAGCCATCGGCCTTGAGATAGGTCACGCCATCATTCCACGACCACGAAATGAGCACTTCGCCCGACGCCATGGTCTGGGCCTGTTCCGAAGGGTCGGTCCAGTAGGATTGCACATTCTGGTGGGCTTTGCGCAGCCATGCCGCCGCTGCCTGGAACTGGTCTTCGGTCACATTGGTCCAGTCCGACACGCCGGTGGCCAGATAGGCCAGCGCCCAGACATCATCCGAGCTGTCGGGCAGCGAGATACGGCCCTGATATTTCGGGTTCAGGAAGACATCCAGAGAGGCCACATCCTCGGCAGGCACTTTCTCGGGATTATAGGCGATGGCGGTCGCGCCCCAGTCGGTGGGGATATACCACACGCCCTGATCATCCTTGAAGATCTTGGAATTGAGGAATTTCGGGTCGATATCCTTGAAGGCGGGAATGCGCGAGACGTCCCACGGCTCGATCAGACCGGCATCGCGATATTTCGACACCATCTGCGAACAGGGATGGGCCACATCGGCTTTGAAGCCCGAGGCAAGCTTCTGGTAGGCCTCGTCGTCGTCGCCGTAGAAGGTATAGCTGGGGCCGGCGCCATATTTCTGGGCATATTGCGCAAACAGGCCCGGCACTTCAAAGCCCGACCAGTCAAAGACCAGAAGATCGGGGCTTTCAGCCTGTGCCTGCAGACCGATCAGACAGGCCGCGCCTGCGAGCAGAGAGGTGAAATGTTTCATGGAAGTCCCTGTTTTATGTGTTCTCCCCCGACGCTAAAACGCAGCGCCCGACGCGACAAGAGGGATTTTCACATCGCCGTGCCGCGTCGTGAGCGGGTTTGGGGGCTGGACGTGGGTCATTTGCCAGCTATTTAGCCCTTTCAATGGCTTGACGGAGGGATTCATGGGGTTGAAACCGGTTATTCTATGGCTCAGACGCGATTTCCGTCTGCATGATCATCCGGCGATGGTGGCTGCCGAAAAAACTGGCGCTCCCGTGATCTGCGTCTTCATCCATGACGAGATCGTGGCCGGAACGGGGGCTGCGGCCAAATGGCGCTGGGGGGAGGCCATCGCCAGTTTCGCGGCACGGCTTGAGGAGATCGGCAGCCGTCTGATCCTGCGCAAGGGGGCGGCGCTGGAGGTCCTGCAGGGGCTGGTGCAGGAGACGGGGGCCACGCAGGTGCACTGGTCGCGCGCCTATGATCCGGCCTCGATTGCGCGCGACAGGGCGGTGAAGGCGGCTTTGAGGGAGAGCGGCATCGGGGCGCATAGCCATAAGGGCCATCTGATGTTCGAGCCGTGGGATGTCGCCACCGGCAAGGGCGAGCCCTACAAGGTCTACACCCCCTATTGGAATGCCGTGAAGGGACGCGGGGTGGACACCCCCTGTGACACGGTGCGCGCGCTGGCCGCGCCCGAGACATGGCCGGACAGCGAGGCTCTGGCTTCATGGCAGATGGGGGCGCAGATGCGGCGCGGGGGGCCTGTGCTGGCGGAACATGCCTGCATTGGCGAGGCCTCGGCCCAAGGGCGCATGGCCTCTTTCTTCGGGAACAAGATTGACGGCTATAAGACTGCCCGCGATCAGGTCGACCAGAAGGGCACCTCGAACCTGTCGGAGAATCTGACCTATGGCGAGATCAGCCCGCGCAGCCTCTGGCATAGCGGCTGGGCGCGTATGGAAGCCGGTAGCGCGGGGGCCGAGACCTTTCTGAAGGAACTCGTCTGGCGCGAATTCGCATGGCATCTGCTCTATCATTTCCCCACGCTCGATCACGAGAACTGGCGGGCCGAGTGGAACGGCTTCGGCTGGCGGCGCGACAATAACGATGCCGAGGCGTGGCGGCGCGGTCGTACGGGCGAGCCCTTCGTGGATGCCGCGATGCGCGAGATGTTCGTCACCGGCCAGATGCATAACCGTGCGCGGATGATCGTGGCCTCTTACCTCACCAAGCATCTGATGACCGATTGGCGGGTGGGGCTGCGCTGGTTCGAGGACTGCCTGACCGATTGGGATCCCGCCTCGAATGCGATGGGTTGGCAATGGGTGGCGGGCTGCGGCCCCGATGCCGCGCCCTATTTCCGCGTGTTCAATCCCGAGACGCAGGCCCAGAAATTCGACCCCGATGGCCGCTACCGCCGCGCCTGGATCGCCGAAGGACAGCCGCAGCCCGGCAAAACGGCGCTGCAATATTTCGATGCGATCCCGAAATCATGGCGGATGTCTGCGGATGACCGTTATCCGCCGCGGCTGGTGGATCTGAAAGAAGGGCGCGAAAAGGCGCTTGCGGCCTATGAGAGGCATAAAAAAGGCTAGGCTTTCCCGCGCCTTTCCAATTTTGGACATATTCCTGCGCGATGGTGCTGCCGATCTTGGTGACGGGCAGGGGGGCGCGATGCAGCGTATCGGCTATGACAATGCAAGGGCGCGGATGCCAACCGCCTCGCGGGCGGTTGCCGCGCTCGCGCTGGGGGGGGTGGCTTGGGCCTGTGCCGAAGCGGCGCTTGGCCTGCTGCCCGTGTCCACTGTGACCAAGGGATATGTGCCGGTGCTTGGGCTGACGGGGCTTCTGGGCGGCTGGTACGGGCTGGGCCGCGAAACGCTACGCACGCCCTACCGGACCGTGCTGGCGGGGCTGCGGATGGCGCTTTATCTGGCAGCGATGACGGTGGTCTATCTGGGCGCACTCGATATGTTCCGTCATGCGCATATGGTCAAAAGCACCAATGTTTTCGGCGCTTTGCTGGATGGTCTCAGCTTCGGGTTGCGGGCTGCGGGGGAATTACTTTCTGTTGACATGCTTGGCATGGTCATTGTGGGTTGCGTTACCGCTGCTATCTTGACATGGCTGACACAGCGGCGCTGGCCCTGACCCTGGTCCTAACCCTCGGTCCGGCAGGCCACGCCCCTCCGGCTGGCAAGACTTGATAAGGTGATCGCGTGACCAAAACGTATTTCTTCTACGGAACCCTTAGCTATCCGCCCTTGCTGGAACGCGTTCTGGGCCGGATGCCGAATATGCGCCCCGCTTTTCTGGATGGCTACGAGCCGCGCGTGGCGCGCCGCAATGGCGAAGACCTGCCCTTTCCCATTCTGGTGCCCTCGGATCTGGGCGTTCCCGGTATTCTGATCGATACCGAAACTCCCGAAGAGGATGCCCGCCTTTACGCCTATGAGGGCGGATATTGCCTGCATGCCTGCGATGTCAGTGCCGATGGAATTGGCGGCACGGTTCGGGCGCAGGTCTTTTTGCCGGACGAGGGCGCGTGGCAGACGGGCGGCGCATGGGACCTTGCCGACTGGGCCGAGACTTGGGGCGAGCTGGCGACCGAGGCTGTCGAGGATACGATGGCCAGCCTGCAGGATCTGGATTTCGACCAGATCTATGATCGCCGCGAGGCCATGATGGTGCGGGCTGCGGCGCGCGTGCGCGCCCGCGAGACCGGCCCCGCCACACTCCGGCGCAGTGCGGAACGCGGCGATATCGTCGTGTCCGACCGGCGTATGCCCTATGCCAAGTTCTTCTCGGTCGAGGATTACCGGCTACAATTCCGCAAATTCTCGGGTGCGCTGTCCGCCCCGATGGAGCGCGCGGTTTTCGTGTCCTGCGATGCGGCGGTGGTGCTGCCCTATGATCCGGTACGCGACAGGGTGCTGCTGATCGAACAGTTCCGCGTGGGGCCTATGGCGCGCGGCGATGGCAATCCGTGGCTTCTCGAGGCGATTGCGGGCCGTGTCGATCCGCTGGAAACCCCCGAGCAGACCGCCTTGCGCGAGGCGCAGGAAGAGGCGCATCTGGGCCTGCGCAAGCTGGTGCCTGCCGCGCAGTATTATTCCTCTCCCGGTGCCAAAAGCGAATATGTCTATAGCTATATCGGGATCGCTGACCTGACGGATGATGCCGCCGCGCCGGGGGGGCTGGCGGAGGAGGGCGAGGATATCCGTCCGCATCTGGTCAGCTTCGACGAGATGGTGGCGCTTCTGGACGCGGGCGAGCTGAACAATTCGATGGTCGTGATCTGCGCGCAGGCCCTGATCCGCCACCGCGATGCCCTGCGCGCCGAATTCGGCCAAGCCTAGGGCGATGCCGTCCGGACGCGGCGGCCAAGCCCGAGGCCCGTGCAAGGGGGGGGCTGCTGCCCGTCCCTGCATGCGGGCTACGTTCGGGGGCCACGCACGGGAGGGAGCACGGGGGGATAAGGACATTTACACAGCTTTGGCAAAGCGGCCTTGACGGCGGTCCGCCTTTTGCAAGGACCACGAACGCGCGTTTTGCAAATTGCCGATTTCGCGCGAGAATTTTCGCCTAAATTCGGCTTGAGGGCCCGCTTGCGCGACGAATATGACTTGAGGCCGCCAATCGCCCGTCCTAAGTCTGGGGCCGACAAGTGGCGCTGCAATCGATTGGAGAAGATCATGAGAGTATGCGAGGATCTGGCACAGGCGGTAGGGAATACGCCCCTGATCAAGCTGAAAAAAGCTTCCGAGCTGACCGGCTGTGAGATCTTGGGGAAGGCCGAATTCCTGAACCCCGGCCAATCGGTGAAAGACCGCGCGGCGCTATTTATCATCCGGGATGCGGTCGCACGCGGCCAGCTCAAGCCGGGTGGCACGATTGTGGAAGGCACGGCGGGCAATACCGGCATCGGTCTGGCACTGGTCGGGGCCTCGATGGGGTTCAAGACCGTGATCGTGATCCCCGAGACCCAGTCTCAGGAAAAGAAAGACATGATCCGCCTTGCAGGTGCCGAGCTGGTGCAGGTGCCTGCCGCCCCCTACAAGAACCCCAATAACTATGTCCATTACTCGCGCCGTCTGGCCGAGGCGCTGGCCAAGACCGACCCCAACGGGGTGATCTGGGCCAACCAGTTCGACAATACCGCCAACCGCGAGGCCCATATCCAGACCACCGGTCCGGAAATCTGGGACCAGACGGGGGGCCGTGTGGATGGCTTTATCTGTTCGGTCGGCTCGGGCGGTACTTTTGCGGGCACGGGCATGGCGTTGCAGCCCAAGGGCGTGAAGATCGGCCTTGCCGATCCCGATGGCGCTTCGCTGCACAGCTTCTACACCACAGGCGAATTGAAAGCCGAGGGCTCGTCGATCACCGAGGGCATCGGTCAGGGGCGCATCACCGCAAATCTCGACGGGTTCACGCCGGATATGTCCTATAACGTGCATGATGACGAAGCCCTGCCGATCATCTTCGATCTGCTGCAGGAAGAGGGGCTGTGCCTTGGCGGGTCTTCCGGCGTCAATATCGCCGGTGCGATCCGCATGGCGAAAGAGATGGGGCCGGGCCACCGGATCGTCACGATCCTGTGCGACTATGGCAACCGCTACCAGTCCAAGCTGTTCAATCCCGAATTCCTCAAAGAGAAATCCCTGCCGGTTCCCGAATGGCTGGACCGCGCCCCCGCAGCGATGCCCGAGGTTTTCGAGGGATGATACAACAGGTCCTGCGCGCTACCGCCACCGTCTTCTTCCTTTTGGTCGCAGGCATGGTCTGGGCGCAGGACCAAACTGCCCCTGATTATAAATCATGGGAAAAATTTGCCGCATCTGCCCAGACCTCAATCAATCAGGATACGGCGCAGATCAGCGAACAGGATCTGGAAGATCTGCGGGCAACGCTGGTCACATGGCGCGATAAATTCAATGCCGCCCGTGACACGAATGCCAGCCAGATCAAGACGATACGCGACCAGATTGAAGCTTTGGGTCCGGCACCTGCCGAAGGCGACAGCGAAGACGCGGCCATTGCCAAACGCCGCAGTGACCTGAATGATCAGCTTTCCAAATTGCAGGCCCCGTCGATCACCGCCACCGAGGCGGCCACACGCGCCGACGGGCTGATCCGCTCGCTTGATAGCGAGCTGCGCAGCCGGTCGACGGACAAGCTGCTGCGGCTGTCGCCGTCGCCGCTCAATCCGGTCAACTGGGCCTCGGCGCTGAAAGTGGCAGGGCAGTTGACGGGCAAGCTGTATGAGGAAAGCAAGGCCCAGCTTGAGGGCACCACCCGCTTCGAGGAACTGCGCGAGAATGGTCCGGTAATTGCCGGTCTTGTGCTCGTGGCCCTGGTGCTGCTGGGGCGCGGGCGGCGCTGGATGGAGGATCTGTCGCAATGGCTGCTGGGCCGGTCTTCCATGCGGGCGCGGATGGTGATCGAGATGATCGTCTCGGTGGGGCAGATCCTTGTGCCGCTGGGCGGGATCGTGCTGCTGTTGCAGGCGCTGCAGATTTCGGGACTGTTCGGCGCGACATGGCAGGATTTCCTGCGTGTTCTGGCGGGCGTGGCCACCGTCACGCTGTTCTCGGCATGGCTGGCGGGGCGGTTGTTCCCGTGGAATGACCGGCAGGCCAGCCCGTTCAACCTGCTCAGCGAACGCCGCGCGGAAGGGCGCCTGCTGGTGGTGTCGATGGGCTTCCTGCAGGCCCTGTGGGATCCGTTCGGCCATTGGGTTGTCGAACAGGCGATGGCGCTGACCCGCGCCTCGGTCAGCTCTGCAACGGCGGATGCGGCCAGCACAGCGGCCACACAGCTTGATGCGGCGCTGGCGGCGCTGACCCTGCCGTTGCAGATCTTGGCGGGGCTTGCGCTGTTCCGCACGGGGGCGGTGCTGCGCCGCCATGTGCGCAATGAAGACAAGCAGTCGGTTGACCGTGCCTTCGGTGACAGCCTGATCCTGCTGATCGGCAATGCGGTGATCGTTGTGGCGGTTGTCGGCCCGCTTCTGGGGGCGATCGGCTATGTCAATGCGGCCAACCAGCTGATCTGGCCGATGATCAAATCGCTGTTCCTTGCGGGGCTGGTGCTGACCCTGCAGCGCTTTGTCGCCGAGGTCTATGTGGTGCTGACCAAGCGCGAGGATGACGGGCGCGACAGTCTTGTGCCGATTCTGATGGGGTTTGTGCTGGTGTTGCTGGCGCTGCCGGTTCTGGCGCTGAACTGGGGCGCAAGGGTGGAAGACCTGAGCGAGGTCTGGACCACGTTCAGCAACGGGTTCGATATGGGCGGGGTGCGGATTTCTCCGAGCATCTTCCTTGTGTTGGCCATCGTTTTTGCCATCGGCTATGCGATCACCCGTGGGGTGCAGGCGGCCCTGCGCAGCACCATCCTGCCCAAGACCAATATCGATAAGGGCGGGCAGAACGCGATCCTGTCGGGCATCGGCTATATCGGTATTTTCCTCGCGGCTCTGGTGGCGATCTCTTCTGCGGGGATCGACCTCAGCTCGCTTGCCATCGTGGCGGGGGCATTGTCGGTGGGGGTGGGCTTTGGTCTGCAGACCATCGTGCAGAACTTTGTCTCGGGGATCATCTTGCTGATCGAACGCCCGATTTCGGAAGGCGACTGGATCGAGGTCGGCACGCAGATGGGGGTCGTCAAGGCGATCTCGGTGCGTTCGACGCGTATCGAGACCTTCGACCGGACCGAAGTGATCGTGCCCAATGCCGATCTGATTTCGGGTCAGGTGACCAACTGGACGCGCGGCAATATGACGGGGCGGCTGATCGTGCCGGTGGGCGTGGCCTATGGCACCGATACCCGCAGGATCGAGAAACTCCTGATGGAGATCGCCGAGGACCAGCCGACAGTGATGATGGACCCCGCGCCCAATGTGGTGTTCGTGGGGTTCGGGGCCGATAGCCTGAATTTCGAAATCCGGATGATCCTGTCGGATGTGAATTTCAAGCTGCGCGTGATGTCCGAGGTGAACCACCAGATTGCCGCCCGCTTTACCCGTGAGGGAATCGAGATTCCCTTCGCGCAGCGCGATCTCTGGCTGCGCAACCCCGAGGCGCTTTCGGGGCGCTACGAGGACCGGCCGGCGCGTTGGCGTGACACGGAGGAGGAAGGCCATAGCCGCCGCGAGGCCAAGCTGAAAGAGAACGAGACGCCGCATGATCTTGGGCAGCCGATGCCCGGTGAAGGGTTCGAGGATGCCGATGCGGATGGTGGTGGGGACGCCCGCTGAGCCGCGCGGCTCTGCTGGGGGGACGCCTCCGTAAGGGCTGCAAGATCTGGACCGGAACATGAAAACCGGAGGCCGTCCCGCCTCCGGTTTTTGTCTCTCTGGGGGGTGAGGGAAAGCGTTTCGTCCGTTCCGGCTTGTCCCCCGAAACGTGAACAGGCCCCACGGATGGGGCCTGTTGACGGGAAAGGACCGGTAACGGTCAGTGATAATGTTTGTTGCGCGATTGCTTGCCCAGACCGGGATTGAAGCTGTTGGTCGGGTCGCAGTCGCAATAATGCGCGGCCAGAGCGGGTTTGGCTTTGTAGAGATGCCCGACATTGTGCTCTGCCGGATATTCTGCGCCCCGTTGGTCGAGGATTTCCAGCATCTTGGCTTTCAGCGCGTGAGAATCCACGCCCTTCTTCACGACATAGTCCTGATGCAGGACATGGCAGAAGAAATGCCCGTAATAGAGCTTGTGCTCGATCTGGGCATCCAGTTCGGGGGGCAGATGCTCGAACCAGTCCTCGTCATTGCGGCGCAGGGCGATGTCGAGCGGCAGGATATCGGCCACGTCCTTTTCATGCAGGGCCATATACCGCACAGCCGCACCCGCTGCCGCAAAGCGGTGCAGACCGGCGATTTTCGTCTCGCGGGCATCGCATTCGAAGAAATCCGCATCCTTGCCGTCGCAGAGTTCGGAGAGCGTTTTCTGTGCCGCCTCGATCCCCTCATCGCGCATCTTAAGGATCAGATGGTGCTCGAAGCGGTGGCGATATTCGGTCAGGCGCTTGGGCAGGATCGCGGGCCAGAGATTGGCGACAAGTTGCAGGAATTTGTCGGTCAGGTGGCGGGTGGGGCCGAAGCGGTTCAGCCGCCCGTCAATGGCCCCTTTCAGCGCGAAGAATTGCGGCAGGCGGTCGGTGCCCAGCTTGTCGATGGCCAGCACCGTATCCTTGCCGTATTTCTCGGTGATATCATAGGCATCGCGGTGCATATATTCGCCGGAGATCGGCAGCACGGGGAAGTCTTTGAGGATGATCCGCCGCAGTTTTGTCAGCGTTTCGGTCGAATTGGTGCCGATATAGAATGTCTTCTGCCGTGCCGGGCGCGCGAAACTGTCCAGACGCACGGCGAAAACCGCAAGTTTTCCCGCACAGCCCGAGGCTTCATAGAGCCGCCCCGGATCGGCATTGAACCGCGCGGGGGTGTCAGCTTCGATATCGCGGACGCGCTCGGCATAGCCCTGATCGGAGGCATGGCGATTGCCTTCATGGTCGATCGCGCCCCAGTCGCCCTTCTCGACACGGGTCAGAATCTCTTCAGGTGTCGTGCCAAGGTCGATCCCTAAGTGATTAATAAGGTGTAAATTTCCTTCGGCATCAAGCTGGGCGAAAAGCGCCATTTCCGTGTAGGACGGGCCGCGTTCGACCAGCGCGCCGCCGGAGTTGTTGCACACGCCGCCAATCACCGAGGCCCCGATACAGCTGGAGCCGATCACCGAATGCGGGTCGCGGCCTTTCGGGTCCAGCGCCTTTTCCAGACGGAACAGCGTCGCCCCCGGCAGGGCGACCACCTGCCGCCCGTCATCCAGCAGGTGCACACGGTCCATCCGCCGCGTCGAGATGATCACCACCTCGCGGTCATAGCTACCCTTGGGGGTCGAACCTTCGGTCAGGCCGGTATTCGAGGATTGCATGATGATGATTTTATCGGCCTTCACGCAGGCCTGAATCACCTTCCACTGTTCCAGCACGCTGCCGGGGCGGACAACGGCCAGCGCCTCGCCTTCGCCCGAACGGTATCCCTGCCGGAACCGTTCGGTTGCGCGGGGATCGGTCAGGACATGACGATGGCCGACGATGGATTGGAGTTCGGAAATTAGGGATGTATCGGCCATCATAAGGGTCCTTCCAGTACAGGGTCGCGACGAATTGTCTCAGACAATAGGCGGGCAAGGTGGCTGCGTCACCTCAAAAATGCGATATTGGTAAGAAAACTGATCCAATATGGGAAAGGCCGCTTTGGAAATGGCAGATCCTCTTGACCGATGCGGCGAAAACCGCGACAGGCGATGACATGATACCGACAGACCGCCTGCACCAGATCCGCGACCGATACGGTTATCTCGAAGCCCAGCTTTCGAGCGGGCCGGACCCTGCCGAAATCGCGCGGATTTCCCGTGAATATTCCGAGCTGAAGCCCGTGGTCGAGCAGATCGAGAACTGGCTTCAGGCGCAGGCCGATCTGGCCGAGGCCGAGGGCTGGCTTGCCGATCCGGAGATGAAGGATCTGGCCGAGGAAGAAGTGCCGCTGCTGCGCAAGAAGCTGCCCGAGCTGGAGCAGGCTCTGCGTCTGGCGTTGCTGCCCAAGGATGCCGCCGATGCGCGTCCGGCCATTGTCGAGATCCGGCCCGGAACAGGGGGCGACGAAGCGGCCCTTTTTGCGGGCGACCTGCTGCGCATGTATCAGCGCTATGCCGACATTCGAGGCTGGCGGGTCGAGATACTGGATTATGCCGAAACCGAACTGGGCGGCATCAAGGAAGTGATGCTGCGGATCGAGGGCGAGGGTGTTTTTGCCCGTCTGAAATACGAATCGGGCGTGCATCGCGTGCAACGCGTGCCGGAAACCGAAGCCGGTGGCCGTATCCATACTTCCGCCGCGACCGTCGCGGTGCTGCCCGAGGCCGAGGAGGTCGATATCGACATTCCGGCTTCGGATATCCGGATCGATACGATGCGGTCGTCGGGGGCCGGTGGCCAGCACGTCAATACCACCGATTCTGCCGTGCGGATCACCCATTTGCCCACCGGTCTTGTGGTGACCTCTTCGGAAAAATCCCAGCATCAGAACCGTGCCAATGCGATGGCCGTGCTGCGGGCAAGGCTTTATGATATGGAGCGCGCGCGCATGGATGCGGAGCGCTCTGCCGCGCGTAAGGGGCAGGTGGGCTCTGGTGACCGCTCCGAGCGCATCCGCACCTATAATTTCCCGCAAGGGCGGCTGACCGATCACCGCATCAACCTGACGCTATACGCGCTGAGCCAGATCATGGGCGGTGATCTGGACGAGGTGATCGACGCACTGGTGGCGGATGATCAGGCGGCCCGACTGGCCGAGATGGAGGGGTAAGGCGCATGCAGGGCGGTGTATTGTTGCGCGAGGCCGTGACCAAGCTGCGGGAGGCGGGGATCGCATCGGCTGCGGGGGATGCGCGACGCCTTCTGGCCCATGCGCTGCGGGTCTCGCCCGAGCGGCTGACGCTTGCGCTGCATGATCCCGTGGCCGAGGAAGCGCAGGCCAGATTTGCCCGCTTTCTGGCGGCGCGCATGGACTTCCAGCCGGTGTCGCAGATCACGGGGGCGCGGCTGTTCTGGGGGCGCAAATTCAAGGTCACTCAGGATACGCTCGACCCGCGTCCCGAGACCGAAATTCTGGTAGAGCGCGCCTTGCAGCAGCCTTTCCGGAACGTGCTGGATCTGGGCACGGGCACGGGCTGTATTCTGCTGAGCTGTCTGGCGGAAATGCCCAAAGCCACGGGCGTCGGGGTGGATCTTTCGCCGCAGGCTCTGGCGGTTGCGCAAAGCAATGCCGATAATCTGGGCCTGAGCGAGCGGGTGCGCTTGACGGTCTCCGACTGGTTCGATGCGGTGGATGGCATGTTCGATCTGATCGTCTCCAACCCGCCTTATATCGCGCAGGACGAGATGGCCGGTCTGGCGCGCGACGTGCTGGATTGGGAGCCGCATAGCGCCTTGACGCCGGGGGGCGACGGTCTGTCGGCCTATGCCAAGATCGCGCGCGGTCTGCTGGTGCATCTGGCCCCCGGGGGGCGCATCCTGTTCGAGATCGGGCCGACTCAAGGGGCTGCGGTTTGCGGCTTCCTGTCCGAGATCGGTCTTGACGGCTGCCGGATATGGCCCGATCTTGACGGGCGGGACCGTGTTGTGGAGGCGCGGCGTCCGCTTTAGGCCGGACTCAGGCCCTGAAATATGCCGATCCACCAGTGTCCTGCGGTTCGTCTTCACTAAAACTTCACGATATTTCGGCGACAATACCCCGAAAAAAGAGCATAAAGGGAAAATCTAGCTTGCGAGATCCGTCGTGACGTGCTTATCAGGGGACGTGCACGGAGAAACAAGTTTCCCGGCATGGCTCAGCTTAACACTGCGGGCTTGGTTGAAGGGCATAGACCCCTTATGTAACCAGACTGTCCCGCGCGGCCCGGTTGGATCGTGACGGATCTGGCCTAGACCTTGTCAAAACCGCTCGCTTTTAAAGGCGGATAAATTGAACGAAAGCAGATGAGATCATCCAAATCACGTTCGCGTTCCAAGTCGAACCGGCAGCGTTCCATCGGGAATATCATCAACCGGGTTTTTGAAAGCTCGGGTCCTGAGGGCAAGGTCCGCGGGACGCCCCAGCAAATCATCGATAAATATCTTGGTCTTGCACGGGATGCGCAGCTGTCGAACGACCGCGTGGCAGAGCAGAACTTTCTGCAGCATGCCGAGCATTACACCCGCCTTTTGCACGAGGCGCAGCGCGAGATGGCGCAGCGTCAGCCCAACGGGCAGGGCAATGGCAACCAGAACGGCGCAGGCCAGGGCAATGGCCCGTCCGGTGCCGATATGGACCAGCCCGCGCAGGCGGCGATGTCCGATGCCGCTTCCAGCCAGAATGACGGCTATGCCCAAGCGTCCGCTCCGGCCACTCCGCAGGGGGAAACCGGCGGGTGGCGCAAGCGCGACACCGCACGCGATGTCGAGCGGGTAGAGGCCGAGGATTCCAATCTGGTCGAGACGCCCGAAAGCCGCAGCGATCTGCGTGTCAGCCGCGAGAGCGAGCCTGCGCCGGTCGCAAGCGCCGAGCCGCAGCCGGAACGCCAGCCCGAGCCAGCCGCAGCCCCTGCGGCCGAAGAGGCCCCTGATGCGGCTGAAAAGCCCAAGCGTCCGCGTAAGCCGCGCGCCAAAAAGGCCGACACCGCCGATGGTGAGAAGCCCAAAGCGCCGCGCAACCGTCGCAAGCCGAAAGCGGCAAGCGAAGAGGGCAATGGCGAGGCCGGTCCCTCCGAGGATGCTCCGAAAGCGGCAAACGGCTAAGTTACGAGACTGACAGAAAAACCGCCCGTGCAGCAGATCTGCGCGGGCGGTTTTTTTATGGTCTGTGCGGTCAGTTTGTTTCGAGGCTGCGGGCGAGGCGGCACCATTCCTCGATCGTGACCCGTTCGGCGCGTTGGGTGGGCGGGATGCCGACCGCTTCCAGCTTGGCCTCGATATCGGGCGCGACAGATTTCAGCGAGGCACGCAGCATCTTGCGGCGCTGGTTGAAGCCCGCCGCCACAACGCGCGACAGAATCTTGGCATCCGCCGGATAGCGCGGCTCGGGCAGGGCTTTCAGATGCACCACGGCAGAATGCACTTTGGGCGCGGGGGTGAAGGCCTCGGGCGGCAGCGACATCACAATGCGTGCGGTGGTGCGCCATTGCGCCAGAATGGCGAGCCGTCCGTAATGGTTGTCGCCCGGCTGTGCGACGATCCGTTCGGCCACCTCGCGCTGGAACATCAGCGTGAGGCTGTCCCATTGCGGCGGCCAGTCCTTCGGCGTCAGCCAGCGCACCAGCAGTTCGGTGCCCACGTTATAGGGCAGGTTCGCGGCAATCTTGTAGGGCGTGCGCAGATGCGCCGTCACATCGACTTCGAGCGCGTCGCCATTGATCACCTCAAGGCGGCCCGGATAATGGTCGGCGATCTCGGCCAGCACGGGCATACAGCGCGGGTCTTTCTCGACCGCCAGCACCTTGCGCGCCCCCTCGGCCAGAAGCCCGCGGGTCAGACCGCCGGGGCCGGGGCCGACCTCAAGCACATCATGCCCGTCAAGATTGCCCGCCGCACGCGCGATTTTGGCGGTCAGGTTGAGGTCGAGCAGGAAGTTCTGGCCAAGCTGCTTTTTCGCGACCAGTTCATGGTCACGGATTACATCCCGCAGAGGCGGAAGCCCGTCTATCGCTGCCATTGCTCTATCCTGTCTGTCTTCATATGCAAAAGGTCCGGATGCGGCATCCGGACCTGTCAGGGGATATGTGAGCCGCGCGCGCGAGGCAAGCCTCTCGCTGCGCCTCGAAGGGGTCATCCGCGCGCGCGACCCATCGTATCGGCCATTTCCAACGCGGCGATCAGGCTGGCGGGGCTGGCTTCGCCCGTGCCCGCGATATTGAAGGCGGTGCCATGATCGGGCGAGGTGCGGACAAAGGGCAGGCCCAGCGTGACATTGACGCCCGCATCGAAGGCCAGCGTCTTGATCGGGATCAGGGCCTGATCGTGATAGGCGCAGATCGCCGCATCATACTGGCTGCGGGCGGCTTTGTGGAACATGGTATCGGCGGGCAGAGGGCCGGTCAGCGCATAGCCCTCGGCCTTGAGCCCCGCAATCTCGCGGATCATCCAGTCCTGTTCCTCGCGTCCCATCGCGCCGCCTTCGCCCGCATGGGGGTTCAGACCCGCAATGGCAATCTGCGGATTTTCCAGCCCGAAATCCCGCGTCAGCCCTTCATGGGTAATGCGCACGACCTGCCGCAGCACTTCGGGGGTGAAGGCGGTGGGCACATCTGCCAAAGCGATATGGATCGTGGCAGGCACGACGCGCAACTCGTGGCAGGCCAGCATCATCGCAACCTTACACCCGCCCGCCAGATGGGCCAGATATTCGGTATGGCCGGGGAAGGCAAAATTGGCCCCGTCCTTGAGCACTTTCTTGTTGATCGGTGCGGTGCACAGGGCCGAGCCCTCGCCACGCATCACCAGATCGACACCGCGTGCGATCACATCGATCACCGAGCGGGCATTGTCTAGGTCGGGGGTGCCGGGAATGGCGGCTTTGGGAAAGTCATGCACCAAAACGGGCATTGCCGTGCCTGCATGGGTGATGGCCTCGGCCGGAGTGCCGATCTCGCGGATCTTGGTGCCCCGCGGCAGATGTGCGGGGTCGCCAAGCCATGCAAAGGGAAGCCTTGCGCCAAGCGCCTCCCATGCTTTGACGGCGATTTCCGGACCAATTCCGGACGGTTCACCACAGGTGAGAATGACAGGTGCTTGAGGCATGGGATTTACCCCCTATTTCCAATATGTTGGAGCGTCAGATAAGTCTGGCGCCACCAAAATCAAGGCCGTGTGATTACGGCTGCGTCGCGCAGATCGGCCAAAAGACCATCCGCCTGAATCTGGATCTGGCGGTTTTCAAGGCTGGTCATGGCCGCGTCACGGTTGGGGGTCTCGACCTTGCCATCTTCGCCCTTGCGGCTCATTTCGCGGCTGCACAGCATCAAAAGCGCGCTATTGCCGCCCTGTTGCAGCACCTGATATTCGCCCGGGTCCAGGCTGGACAGCCCCACCGAGATGTCGCGCGGCAGGCTGTCGGGGGTGCCGCTTTCACGCAGCAGACGGCTGGCGGGCAATGTGCGCGCCAACGGATAAAGCGCATCGCAGCTATGCGGGCTGGCCTGCACCTGACCCAGACGGGTTGCTACTTCCTCGCTGCCCGTCGCGCCCAGCGTGTAAAGCGCATATTCCACCGTTTGCGGGCTGGCCTGTTTTGCCCCGTTCTCGTCGATTGCGCGCAGGCGGAACACGGCCACGGCATTCGGGATCTTGATCGGGCCGGTGGCCTGACCGGGTTTCAGCGCCAGAATACGGGCGCGCAGGGGGCCGGGCAGGTTGGCCACGGGCATCCAGTCGATGGCACCACCGTTCTCGCGCGAGCGCGAGGCCGAAACATGGCTGGCGATATCGGCAAATTGTGCCGCACTCCCGCGGGTGGCCTGTTCGGCAAGCTGCATGGCCTCCTGCTCATGCCCTTCCGTCGGGATGATCAGCTCGGAGAGCAGCACGCGTGTGCCCTGACCCCGTTGGGATTCGGGGGCAAGCGCGCGGTTGATCTGCAGATCGGAAATCGAGATCCGCCCGCCGAACTGCGCGCGCACGACCTGACGCCACAACAGACCGGACTTGGTGAAATCGCGGAAGGTTTCCTCGTCCACGCCTTCCTGACCGATTGCCGCGATAAACTGCTTGGCGCTGAGATTGGCCCGCGAGGCGAATTCTTCCATGCCCTTCTGGACCGCCGCATCCGAGACGCTCAGCCCCAGACGCTTGGCTTCCCATGTTTGCAGACGATCCGAGATCAGCGCGTCGATCGCCGCCTGATGGGGGTCGGATTCGGTGGTGCCCAGCACCTCGATCATCCGCTCGCGCTGGCTGATTTCATAGGCAGAGATTCCCAGACCGTTGACGGTGATCACCGGCGAGAACATGCCGCCCTGCGCAAAGGCCGAACCGGCAGGTCCCATGAGGGCAAGCGCCAGAACCGAGACACAGCCGAGCCGCGTTACCTTGCTGCGCAATGCGTTGAAGCCTTTGCTTTTCGCCATGCCTGAAAGTGCCGTCATCATTATACCTGCTTTGTCGTCATTGGCCGCGATACGCAATCTGCATCGGGCGTCTGTCTTACCTTACACAAACCTTACTGGCCGAGGTTCCGTCATTGGCACCGCCAAATCCGGCCAAAGCCACGGAAAGTCCGACGCTTGTTTCGGGGTCCACATTAGTCGAGGAAGTGAAGCGGCGCGAGAGGGAAAGATCGACGCTCACGCAATCATTTACCCATGTCACGCCCAGTTTCGCCTTTGCCGCCCGCTCTGCGATAAGGTCGTAGCGGGCATCGAATGTGCCCGACCAGCCGCGCCCCCAATGCCATGCGCTGTCAAGCTGCAATTCGGAGATATCCTCCGAGGTGCCCGCCAGAATGGCGCTGTCCATCCACAGATAGCCCGCCGCCAGATCATAGGTCGCGCCCGAATAGGCAAGGCGCAGCTCTTCGCGGGTGGTGTTGAAATCATCGTCGAACTGCGCACGGTTCGACACGGTCAGCCCGCCCGAGGTTTGCAGGTTGCTGGCCAGAAGCCAGTCCGAGCTATTGCCCGAAAGCGAGCTTTCCGACGAGAACTGTTCGAGATCCTGCGCATAGAACACGCGCCCGACAGTGGTACCCAAAGACCATCCCGCCGCGTCATAGCGGGTATAGCTGACGCCGACATTGGCGCGCAGGCCGCGTTCGCGTGCATCCAGCCCCGGATAGCGCGACAGGCTGAACAGGTTGCCTTCGTCGAACTCGCGCAGCGTGCTGTCCTCGTTGGGCGCACGGGTGAGGTTGTTGGGGGCCCAGACGATCTGCGCGATGGGCTCGATCACATGGGCCGCGCGACCGGTGCTGCGGGTCCAGGGCCAGCGCAATTCGGTGGCAAGCTGCGGCTGGGCGCGCAGGATGGTATCGTCATAGGAGTCATCCTGACGGATCACGAAGGCATCGGCGGCAAGCTGGGCCTGCGTGCTGGCCATGATGCCGTAAGACAGCAGCCAGTTGCGCCGCCAGTTGGCGGTCAGCGAGCTGCGGGTCATGTCGCGCCCGTCGGGAATATCGTCCCAATCCGGCCCGTCCGTGGTCGAGCTGGAATTGCGGCGGAAGGTCTCGAGATCCCAGCTTGCCGTCAGCTCGCCACCGATACGGGCGGGGTGATAGACCCGTGTCCATTCCGCATCGCCTGCCAGCATCGGCTCGGTATTGTTGTCCTCGTCCTCGCGCAGCGAATGGGTGCGACCGGCGCGGGCCCAGATCAGCTCGTCCGAGCGGACCCGTTCAAGGGTCAGCCCCGACCACAGCCGGTCGGCATCGCTGACATCGTAATTCAGCAGATAGGCATCATCGGACACCATCCGCAGTTGCAGGCCCAGCTTGAAATCATCGGGCAGGGTGAAGCTGCCATCGGCAAAGAGATAGCCGCGATTGGCCCCTTTGATGATGCTGTCATTGCTGAAGGCACCGGAAATGCTGATCTCGCCGTCATTGAAGGCGCGGCGGTAGCGCAGCCCCAACGTGCGGGTCCAACCGCTGGAGATATAGGGCTCGACCAGCAGATCCTGACTGGGATCGATCGCGAAGAAATACGGGATCTTTATGCCCATCCCCAGACTGGAGGTGCTGCGGAAGCTCGGGGCCAGAAAGCCCGACATGCGCGTGACGGTGGGGTCGGGCAGGCGCAGCTTTGGCACCCAGACCAGCGGCACACCGGCGACGCGGAACTGCGCATCCTCGAAGCTCAGCTTACGCTCCTGCGCGTTATGGGTGATCTTGCGGGCGCGGATTTCCCACAGGGGGCGTTCACCGACCACGCAGATATTGCATGACGAGGCCACCACATTGGTCATGGTGGTGACATTGCCGTTCTCGCGCTCGATCTTGGCGGCAGCAAGCTGCAATTCGCGCGCCATCACCATGCGCGCGCCCAACAGGATGCCATGTTGCAGATCGCGCGAGAGTTCGGCCTGATCGGCCACGATCACCGCACCGGCCTCCTGCGGCTCGGTCAGGCGGATCGGCCCGTCCATCTTGATCGTATCGGCCTTCTGGTCATAGGTGACGCGCTTGGCCGTGACGCGGTTGCCCTCGTAATAGATCTCCACCGCGCCTTCCGCGACCAGCGTGTCAGACCCCGAAAGCGAGATCCGGTCGGCCATCAGGCTGGCGGGCACATTGCTCAGGCTGTTCTGCGAGGCGTTGCTGTCTTGTGCGTAGCCGCTTGCCACAAGGCCGAAAGTGCCAAGCGCCGTGCCAAGGGTGAGGGCGGCGAGCAGCGTCCTTGCAGGAGAGCAGGTCTTGGGCAGGGTCATGGCTCAGCCATCCTCCAGATGCAAAAGCAGGGCAATCGAAAACATCAGTGCAATCACCGGCGGTGCCCATGCCGCCAGCAGAACCGGAATCTGGCCGCTATCGCCCAGAACCTGCGCGACATTGCGCAGGAAGAACACCGCCAGACCGGAGACCAGCGCCAGCAGCACCCGCTGGCCGATGCCGCCGAACCGCGTCGGGCGCATGGTGAAGGAGGCCGCCAGAAGCACCATTGCCACCATCATCAGCGGCTGTGCAAGTTCCATCTCGAACCAGACGCGGTGGCGCAATGCCGAAAACCCTGCCGCGTCCAGCGTTTTGATGAAGGCGGGCAGTTTCCACAGCGGAATGGCCGAGGGCGCGCCGAAGCTGTCGCGGATCGAGGAGGCAGTCAGGCTGGTGGCGATGGTCAGTTGCGACGAGGTGGTGGCGTCGCGCTCGGGATTGGTCGAACTGCCAAGCGGCCAGTCCTTGGCGTTGAACAGCCGCCATTGGGCGGTCTCCAGAATGGCACGGTCGGCCACCACGCGGCGCACGGCATTGCTGTCGCTGTCAAGGATCAGGAAGCTGACATCATAAAGGGTGGTCGCATCGCCATTGGCCCGCGCCGCCGAGATCACGGCCTGTCCGGTGCGGATCTTGCCGCTGCTGTCCTTATAGGTCGCGCTCTGGCGCATCCAGACGCCGTTGCGCCCGACCGAGACGGTGGTCTGCATGCCGACATCGCTGCGCAGTTCGTCATAGCGGTTGGACGTGGCCGAGACCAGCGGATTGCCGACGCTGATCAGCAACCCGCCCAGCACCAGAGCCGTCAGAACGGGGCTGACTAGAATGCCAAGCGCCGACCGGCCCGAGGCGCGCATCACCACAAGCTCCGAGCTTCTGGCAAGGTTGAGAAACAGCACGACCGCCGCAAGCAGCATGATCAGCGGCATGATCGTGTAAAGCGTTTCGGGGATATTGAGCAGCGACAGCAGCACCGCCCGCCCGAAGCTTGCCTCGGCATCGAGCTTGCGGACCTCTTCCACCAGCCCGACCAGAAACAGGATGCCCCAGAAACTGGCCAGCACCAGCAGGAAGCTGCGCAGGAAACGGCGGGCAACATAGCGACCAAGGATCATGCGGCACCTTTTGCGGCCAGACGCCGTCCGGTGAATTTCCGGCGCGCGGAGAGATGCAAAAGAAGGAGACTGGCCAGCACTCCGACGGCGGCAGGCGCAAAGAGCACCGGCCAGAGGTCGGGTCGGCTGCGCGCGATGGTCTCGGTGACATTGGTCAGCACCTGCACCAGCACCAGAATGACCACCGCCAGCGTGATCTGCCGCCAGATGCCGAAGCGCGAGAAGCTGCCCACCATCAGCGCGGCAAAGCCCACAAGGGCGGCCACAGGCGCCAGCAGCGGCTGCACGAAGCGCATTTTCAGCTCCAGCCCCAGTTCGGTTGCGCTTTTGCCGGTTTCCTCCAGCACGCTTTGCGGCGCGCGCAGCAATTCGAGGCTGGAGATCTGTTCGAGCTTGCGGTCCACCTCGGTCGAGCCCTGAATGAGGCTGCTCAGGTCATAGGTAAAGTTCGAGAACCGCGTGACCGAAAGATTGCGCCCCTCGGTGCGCAGGCTTTGCGCGATACCGTCGAAAAGCACCAGTTTCGGCCCGTTATCGGTGCGCACGATAACCGCCTTCTTGGCCAGATAGCTCATCCGGTTGGTGGGGGTGCGGCTGTCCCAGAGATAGAAATCCTGCAATTCGCCATTATCGCTGATCGCGCGGATATAGATCGAAATGCCGTCAACCGGATGCTGGAACCGTCCCGGTGTCAGCAGGCTGGCGGTCACATTCTCGGCCAGCTGTGCCTGCCGCGTGGCCAGTTGCGCGCGCGATTGCGGCACCAGAAAATGGGTCAGCACCGCCATCATCAGCCCGACCAGAAGCCCGAAGACCAGAACCGGACGGGCCAGCCGCCAGGGCGAGGCCCCGGTGGCCTGCATGGCCACCAGCTCGGATTCGCTCGACAGGCGGTTGAGGGTGTAGACCGTGGCCGCGAAGGCGGCAATCGGCAGCACCACGCGGATCACATAAGGCAGGGTCAGCGCGGTGAATTCCAGCACCACAAGCGCGGTCTGGCCATCCGAGATAAGCTGTTCGAACAGGCTGACCGCCCGGTTGACCCAGTAGATCGAGACCAGAATAAGGGCGAAAAACCCGAAGATCGCCAAGAATTGCGACAAAAGATATCGGTCCAGCCGGGTCACAGTGCTGCTCTTTACTCCTGATCACGCCGCGCTGAACGCGGTCTTGTCTCTGTCTCTATCGTCTTGCGGGGCGCTGGAAAAGCCCGCATTCCGAATTTCCCCGCCAAGCGGGTCTTTTGCCGTGCAGGAATCCGCCCGTGGCTTTCCAAATCCCTTATAGCTTTGTAGGGTCGGGCCAGTCGAGCATATTGGACCATAGGAACAACACAGATGACCGAACCCCTTGCCATCAGCTTCACTGAAACCGATCTGGAGACCGTGGCCGAGGCCAGCGGTGTCGTTGTCGTCTTTGCCGAAAGCGGGCGCAATCTGGGGCTTGCGGGGCGGCGGGTCAACCGTCTGACGCATGGCGCGCTTAAACGTGCCGTCGAGTCGGAGGCCTTTGCCAAGCTGGATCACGGATCGGCGCTGCGGCTGGAATGGCCGGCGGGAATGGCTGCGGAGCTGGTGTTGCTGGTATCGCTGCCGCGGCGCTGCGAAATTTCGGTGGCGCGCAAGGCAGGGGCGACGATTGCCCGTGCGCTGGGGGCCAAGGGGGGGCTGGTGCTGGCCGAAAGCCATGCCCGCGCGGCCGAGGTTTCCTTTGGTCTGGCGCTCAGGGCCTACCGCTTCAATTATCATAGCGCCGAGACGCCCGCTTACGGGCCGGTGCGTTTCATGGCCAACAACCCCGAGAAACTGGCGCAGGAGGCACAGCCGCTGGCCGCGCTGGCCGAGGGGGTGTTTTTCACCCGTGATCTGGTCAATGAACCGGCCAATATCCTGACCACCTCCGATTTTGCCGCCCGTCTGGCGGCCATGCAGGAACTGGGGCTGGATGTCGAGATTCTCGAAGAGGCCGATCTCGAGGCGCTGGGAATGCGGGCGCTGCTGGCGGTGGGGCAAGGCTCGGAAAGCCCCTCGAAGGTTGTGGTGATGAAATGGAATGGCGGCGCCGAGGAACCGCCTCTGGCGCTGATCGGCAAGGGCGTGGTGTTTGACACCGGCGGGATCTCTCTCAAGCCCGGTGCCGGTATGGAAGAGATGACGATGGATATGGGCGGTGCGGGCACGGTGGCGGGCGTGATGCGCACGCTGGCGCTGCGCAAGGCGCGGGCCAATGTCGTGGGAATCGTCGGGCTTGTCGAGAATATGCCCGATGGCCGCGCCCAGCGTCCGGGCGATATCGTGACCTCGGCCAAGGGCGTGACCATCGAGGTCATCAATACCGATGCCGAGGGGCGTCTCGTTCTGGCCGATGTGCTGTGGTATGCACAAGAGCATTTCGCCCCGCGCGCCATGATCGATCTGGCCACTCTGACCGGCGCGGTGATCGTGGGGCTCGGTCATGACAATGCGGGGGTTTTCAGCAATGACGACGCTTTCGCGGGCGATCTGTTGAAAGCGGCGAAGCAAGAGGGAGAGGGTGCATGGCCGCTGCCATTGCAGCCCTCTTATGACCGGCTGATCAAATCGCGGCTGGCCGATATCAAGAATTCTGCCGGACGTCCGGCAGGTGCGATCACCGCCGCCACCTTCCTCAAGCATTTTGTTGCGCCGGAGGTGCCGTGGTGCCATATCGATATCGCAGGCGTGGCGCTGCCGCCCACGGAAACGGAGCTTGCGCCGAAAGGCCCGACCGGCTGGGGCGTGATGACCCTCAACCGTCTGATTGCCGATACGTTCGAGGGCTGAAGCATGGGCGCTGCGCTGTTTTATCACGTCACCGAAAGCTCGGTCGCGGAGGTTGTCGTCAACCTTCTTGGCCGCGCCTTGGAACAGGGCTGGAAGATAGAATTGCGCGGCACCCTGCCGGACCGGATGCACTGGTATGACCGCAGCCTGTGGGAAATGGGCGGGGCGGAGAGCTTTCTGCCGCATGGTCTGGCGGGGGGCGCGCAAGATGCCCTGCAACCGGTCCTGCTGACCACGGCCAGTCAGCCCGCCAAGGCCGGGCGTGACGCGGTGTTGAGCATCGACGGCGCAGAGGTGGTGCCCGAAGAGCTGGAGCGCCACGAGCGGGTCTGGATCCTGTTTGACGGGCATGACCACGAGGCGCTCTCGCGGGCGCGGGTGCAGTGGAAGCAGTTTACTGCTGCAGGTGCGAAGGCGCAGTACTGGTCGGAAGAGTCCGGCCGGTGGCAAAAGAAGAGCGAAAGCGGATAAATCATCCTTAAGTTGTTCTCAATATAACGCCAAGTTTATGGTTTTATGGATAAATTGATCTGATATTGGCGAAAATGTGCCTTTTATTTGCACCTTTGGCGGGAATTTGCTGCATCGCCGCATTCCCGACGTTACGCTCCTCTTGATCCGTTGCCTGCCGCCCCGACATGATGATGGAACCACATTGCATCATCCGTCATTTGCGAGGCCTCCCCATGCCCATCCGATCCGCATTCCGTCGTCACCTCTCTGTCCGTGCCATGCGTCTTTTCACCTCGCACCGGCGTGCCCCCGAGGCGGATCGCTGGCTGGGGATCGTGCTGGCCGTAATCGCCGGATCGCTGAATGCCGGTGTCTTTCTGATGATGAGCCAATATGCCTCGCATATGACGGGGCATCTGTCCCAGCTGGCGGGCAGCCTTGTCGGTGCCAATCTTTCGCTGGTGCTGCTCAGTTTCTGTGTGCTGTTTTTGTTTGTGGCAGGGGCGGCGCTGGCCTCGGCGATGATCGCGCGGGGCTTTGCCCGCCATTCTCGCCTGACCTATTATATGCCGCTGGCCTTGCAGGGGATCTTGCTGGCCGTGCTGGCCACCGCCGAATTCTTGCCGCAGCCTTGGGAAGGGCATCTGGGGCTGGGTCTGCTGGCCTTTATCATGGGGCTGCAAAACGCCACCATCACCCGGATCTCCGGCGCACGTATCCGCACCACCCATGCCACGGGCCTGCTGACCGATATGGGCATCGAGATCGGGCGCGGGCTGTACGGGCGGGGTCGTGACAGCGGCGATGACGGTTATGACCATGCGCGGCTCATGCTGTTCATGCAGCTTGTCGCGGCCTTTGTGCTAGGCGGGATCATGGGCGGGCTGGGGCATGGGGCCTTTGGCTGGGCTTTTGCCTTCCTGCCGGCTGTGGTCCTTTTGGGAATTTCGGCGCTGACGGCCCCGCGTGCCCTGCGCGCGGTCGAACAGGGGGCGGCCTGACCCGTCTCGGGCCCTCTCTGCCGCGCGCTTGCGCCAAGCACCGTTCTGCCTGCGCTTTGGGAGCTTGGTAGGGGAGAGCGGGTGAAATCTGTCATGCGGGGCTGTTTTGGCCCCGCTTTTGCATCCGCTAACCAACTGCCGCCTTTCCAAAGAGCCGGTTTCATCCTATGGGGGCTGCGCAAGGAGACAGGTGATGACAGAAAAATTCAGCTTCGAGCTTCAGGCCACGGATGGCGCGGCGCGCAAGGGTGTGATCCATACGCCGCGCGGCGATATCCGCACGCCCGCCTTCATGCCGGTGGGCACGGCGGCAACCGTCAAGGCGATGATGCCGGAATCGGTGGCCGCGACGGGCGCCGATATCCTCTTGGGCAATACCTATCACCTGATGCTGCGCCCGACGGCGGAACGTGTGGCGGCGCTTGGCGGATTGCATAAGTTCATGAACTGGCAAAAACCCATCCTGACAGATTCGGGCGGGTTTCAGGTCATGTCGCTGGCAGGGCTGCGCAAGCTGACCGAAGAGGGGGTGACCTTCTCCAGCCATGTCGACGGGTCGAAACATATGCTCAGCCCCGAGCGGTCGATGGAGATCCAGAAGCTTCTTGGCTCGGACATTGTCATGTGTTTCGACGAATGCCCCGCGCTGCCTGCGACCGATAAGGAAGTGGCCCGTGCGATGGAGCTGTCGATGCGGTGGGCTGTGCGGTCCAAGGAGGCCTTTGGCGACCGTCCGGGACATGCGCTGTTTGGCATCATGCAGGGCGGTGTCACGCAAGAGCTGCGCGAGCAATCTGCCAAGGCCCTGACCGATATCGGCTTTGACGGCTATGCCATCGGCGGGTTGGCCGTGGGCGAGGGGCAGGAGGCGATGTTCGGCGTGCTGGATTACGCCACCGGTTTCCTGCCCGAGGACCGTCCGCGCTATCTGATGGGCGTCGGTAAGCCCGATGACATCGTGGGTGCGGTTGAACGCGGTGTGGATATGATGGATTGCGTGCTGCCCTCGCGGTCGGGTCGGACGGGGCAGGCATGGACCCGCCACGGTCAGATCAACATCAAGAACTCGCGCCACCGCGATGACCCGCGGCCTCTGGATGAAAACTGCGGCTGCCCTGCCTGCCGCAATTATTCGCGCGCCTATCTGCATCACGTCTTCCGCGCGAACGAGATGATCTCGGGGATGCTGCTGACATGGCACAACCTGCATTACTATCAGGATCTGATGCAGGGCATGCGCGATGCGATCGAGGCGGGGACCTTCAAGGCCTATGTCGCCGATTTCCACGCCAAACGTGCCGAAGGCGATATCGAACCGCTTTGAGGTCATAAAAAGGGGGCTTCGGCCCCCTTTGTTCTGGTCTTCAGGATCGGATGATCAGCTGTAATCCAGCACCCGCAGATCGGCGGCGCGGCCTTCGGTCAGGATCAGCCGCCCGTTCGGCAGGTCGTTTTCCTCGACGCGGCGGGTGATTTCCGCCGGATCGATGCCGCGTTTTTCCCAGCGGCGGATCAGGCGGGCGCGCAGTTCGTCTTCGGGCACATGCAGGCGGATCGTCAGGTCGAATAGCGGAAACAGATCGCGCCAGCCTGCACGGGTCAGCAAAAGATAATTGCCCTCGACAAGGATGAAGCGGGTCCGTGCCTCGATCTCGTCACCATCGGGGATCACGCGGTCGCGGTCGCGGTCGAAGGTCGGCACATGCAGGGCCTGACCGGCGGTGCGGGCCTGCTGCAAAAGCGCGGCGAAGCCCTCGGTGTCGAAGGTTTCGGGGGCGCCTTTGCGTCCGCGCAGGCCCCGCGCGTCCAGCCAGTCATTCGAGCGGTGGAAGCCGTCCATTGGCAGGATGGCGGCACAGGCGGCAGTATGGGCATTGAGCTTTTCGCAGATCTCGCGCGCCAGCCGCGATTTGCCAGACCCCGGCGCACCGGCAACCGCCACCAGAACCCGCGCCCCTTCGATCTGGCGGATATGGCCCGCCAGATCGGCACGGTCGACGCGCAGCTCCGAATGCATGAACGCGCCCCAATCGCCCATCGGGCCGTCGCGCTGGATCGTGTTGTCTTCGGTGCGCGTTGCCATTGTCAGCCCTTTCCTGCACTCGCCGTTCTGGCGGGGATCAGCCCATTGCGGCGACAAGTGCGCCCAGAGTGGCCACCGGATCTTCGCTCTTCCAGATCTCGTCCCCAAAGGCGAACCAGTCAGAGACCGGCGCGAACTGCCTGACCAGATCCAGCGTCAGCGCGCCTTCGGCCACCACCGGCACCTCGATCATTTCGGACCACCATTGGAAGAGGTCGAATTCGGCGCGCTCGCCCGTGCCAAGGGCGCTTTCGCCGATCGGGCCGAAACAGACATAATCGGCGCCGGCTTCACCGGCATTCATCCCGTCATGGCGCGAATTGCCGCAATAGGCCCCGACAATGGCATCCTCGCCCAGTTCCTTGCGGGCATGGCGGATCGAACGGGCCCCATCGGTCAGGTGCACGCCGTCCAGCCCGTGACGTTCGACCAGATGGATATGGCTGTCGATGACCAAAGCCACGTCGCGGGCATGAGCGAGTTCGCGGATGGCATCGGCGATGCGGCCCAGCTCCAGCTCGTCTTTCGAGGCATGGCACAGGCGGATACAGGCGATCTCATGCGCCTCCAGAACGGCCTTGAGTTTGGGCAGGAATGTCTCCGGCTCGAAGCTCGTGGGCGTCAGCAGGTAGATTTGCGGGCGATCTTCGTCTGCCATGATATATCCTTGACTGCGGAGGCCTTTGCAGGCCGGAATGAGGTGTTTGCGTCCTCATAGCGCAGGCGGCGCTTGCTTGAAAGAGCTTTGCGTTGTGCTTATGGAAGGCTCTGCAAAAGGAGCCCGTGATGATTGACCAGCCTGCCGACCCCAGTAACGCCCCGAAATCCAGCCAGCCGCATATCGTGCTGGTGCGTCCGCAGATGGGCGAGAATATCGGGGCGGCCGCGCGGGCGATGCTGAATTTCACGCTGTCCAAAATGCGGATCGTCGAGCCGCGCGACGGCTGGCCCAATCCGAAGGCTGTGGCGATGGCCTCGGGGGCGGCGGGTCGTGTGCTGGATCATGCGGGGGTGTTTGACAGCGTGGCCGAGGCTGTGGCCGATTGCGATTTCGTCTTTGCCACCACGGCGCGGGGGCGCGAGCTGCCCAAGCCCATCTATACCCCCGAGACCGCGATGATCGAGGCGCATCGCCGGATTCAGGCAGGGCAGAAGGTGGCCGTGATGTTCGGTCCCGAGCGCACGGGGCTGGAAAATGACGATATCATCCGCGCCAATGCCATCATCACCATTCCGACCAATCCCGAGTTCTTTTCCCTCAACCTTGGTCAGGCTGTGCTGTTGACCTCCTACGAGTATTCGCGCCATGTTCTGGAGGCGGAAGATATTGCAGAAGGTCTGGCGGGCCATGAACCGGCCAGCGCGGGCGATGTCGAGGCGTGGGGCGATCACATCGAGGGGCGTCTGGAGGAGGCAGGCTTTTTCTATCCGCCCGAGAAAGCCCCGATGATGAAGCGTAATATGCGCAATATGTGGACGCGCTTCGCGATGACGCGCTCCGAGGTCCAGACGCTGCACGGGGCGCTCAAGCAGCTTCTGCGTGGTAAGGGCTAGGACGACAAAGGCTGTAACCGGCCCGGATGTGGCCCCGACGAAAGGACTGCCGTGACCGCTTCCCTGCTTTCGATGCTTGTCCATCCGGCCTTCTGGGCGGTTCTTTGCGTGCTGGCGCTGGTCTTTGATCTGGGCGTGCATGTCTGGATGATGCATCTGGGGCGGCAGGGGCGTCTTCAGGCGATGTTTGACGGGCTGTCACGCTGGCAGGCGCGGGGGCTGCATCTGGGGCTGCTGGTTTCGGGCAAGCTGATGGTGTTCTTCGGGGGCTGTACGGCGGTGGCTGTGCTGCACCAGATCCTTTAGGCGCGTCTGTCGCCTCTCGCACAGCCTCTGGGCCAGTCCCGCGCCGCCTCTTGCGGCCATCGACGATGCGGGCCTCCGGCCACTCTCCCCGCGCGGGCGCGCCCGGGCACGGGTCACCTTCGCGATAGGCTGCGGCAATCGGCGGAATGATGCTTGAACGCGCCCGCCCGCGCGCCTAGTTTGCGCGGCGACTGAAGGAGAGCCCCGATGAGCCAGAAACGCAGCATCTTCGAGGATGTGGCCCAGCCCACCCAAACCCGCGCCGAGCCGAAAGGCGGCATGATCGACCGCCAGCCGAAAGGGGCGCGTAAATGGATCCGCGCCTGGCTGATCGTGATTTTCGCGCTGGTCGTGTGCATGATCGCCTTGGGCGGCGCGACCCGCCTGACCGATAGCGGGCTGTCGATCACCGAATGGAAGCCGATCTCGGGGGCGCTGCCGCCGATGAACGAGGCCCAATGGCAGGCCGAATTCGAGAATTACAAGCAGATCCCGCAATATGCGCTGATCAACCCGAATATGACGCTGGAAGGCTTCAAGGGCATCTTCTGGTGGGAATGGGCGCATCGCAACCTTGGCCGCCTGATCGGCATGGTCTGGGCGCTTGGTTTCCTCGGGTTTCTGGTCACGGGCCGCATCCCCAAGGGGTGGGTGCCGAAGCTTCTGGGGCTGGGAGCGCTTGGCGGGCTGCAAGGCGCGATTGGCTGGTGGATGGTGTCTTCGGGGCTGGGCGGACAGATGATCGCCGTGGCCTCCTACCGGCTGGCCACCCATCTGGGCATCGCCTTTATCATTCTGGGCACGATCGCATGGTTCTGCCTGCAGCTTTCGCGTCGCGAGGGCGAGCTGTTGCAGGCCCGCCGCATGGGCGAGCGCAAACTGTTCGGCATGGCCACGGGCGTGATGCATCTGGCCTTCTTGCAGATCCTTCTGGGCGCGCTGGTTGCCGGAATCGATGCGGGGCGCGGTTATATCGACTGGCCGTGGATGAATGGCGAGTTCTTCCCTTCGGATGCGCTGAATTACGACCCTCTGTGGCGCAATTTCTTCGAGAATCCCGGCATGGTGCAATTCGTGCACCGGATGGTGGCCTATACGCTGTTCGTGTTTGGCATGGTGGTTGTGCTCAAGGCGCGTAAATCGGCCCATCCCAATACCAAGGGCGCGTTCATGGCGATGGGGGCGATGCTTCTGTGTCAGGTGATCCTTGGGATTGTGACGGTGATGCATGCGGCCCCGATGCCACTTGGGCTTGCGCATCAGTTCGGCGCTGTGATCTTGTGGGTGTTGATCATCCGTGCGCGTTTCCATGCGCGTTATCCGGTGGTGCAATCCGTCAGAGGAGCCTGACCCAATGTCTGCCTATCAAGACCTTACCGCCCATCTGCGCGAAACCGCAGCCCTCGAGAAGATCGCCCAGCGGCTGTCTTGGGATCAGGAAACGGTGATGCCGCGCGGGGCTGCCGATGACCGCGCGGAAGAGACGGGGGCGTTGGAGGCAATCCTGCATGCCCGCCGCACCGACCCGCGGATCTCGGACTGGCTGGTACGGGCCGAGGCGCGCAACGAGACAGAGGCGCGGGTGCTGGATATGGTCGCGCGCGACTATAACCGCGCGATGCGTATTCCGGCGCGTCTGGCCGCAGAAATCGCGCGGCTGACCTCGCTCAGCCAGGGCATCTGGGCGGATGCGCGCGCCGCCGAAGACCCGTCGGCCTTTCTGCCGACCTTCGAGGAGGTCGTGCGGCTGAAACGCGAAGAGGCGCAGGCGCTATCGGACGGGCGCGACCCCTATGATGCGCTGCTGGAGGCCTATGAGCCCGGCACCTCGGCCAAGGACATCGGCAAGGTTTTTGACCGGATGCGCCCGCGTCTGGTGGATCTTTGCGACCGCGTGGCGGGGTCGTCCGTCAAGCCCGCAGCGCTTGACCACACCTTCCCCGAGCAGGCGCAGATGCGGCTGTCGCGGATCTGTGCCTCGGCCTTCGGCTATGACTGGACGCGGGGGCGGATGGATATTGCCGTGCATCCATTCTCGACCGGATCGGGCAATGATGTGCGCATCACCACCCGCGTGGTCGAACGTGACCCCTTCAACAATATCTATTCGACGATCCATGAGACGGGCCATGCCTGCTATGAGCAGGCCATCGATCCCGCCTATAATTTCACGCCGCTTGGGGCGGGTGTGTCGATGGGCGTGCATGAATCCCAAAGCCGGATCTATGAAAACCAGCTGGGCCGCTCGCGCGCCTTTACCGGCTGGCTCTACCAGCGCATGACCGAGATGTTTGGCGATTTCGGTGTGTCTGATGCTGACGCCTTCTTTGCCACCGTCAACCGTGTGGCGCCGGGCTATATCCGCACCGAGGCCGACGAGCTGCATTACAACCTGCATATCATGATGCGCTTTGATCTGGAGCGGGACCTGATTTCCGGCAAGCTGGAGGTGACCGACCTTGAAGAGGCATGGAACACCCGCTTCAAAGCCGATTTCGGGCTGACGGTCGATAAGCCCTCGCATGGCTTCCTGCAGGATGTGCATTGGCCGGTGGGGCTGTTCGGCTATTTCCCGACCTATGCTCTGGGCAATCTCTATGCGGGCTGCCTGATGAAGGCGATCCGTGGCGCGGTGCCCGATCTGGACGGGGCGCTGGCCGAGGGGCATACCGCGCCCGCCACCGACTGGCTGCGCGAGAACCTGCAGCGTCACGGGGGGCTACGTCCGCCGGTCGAGACCATCACCACCGCCTGCGGGACAGCCCCCGACGAGACCGCGCTTCTGGATTATCTCGAAGAGAAGTTCTCGGCCATCTACAAACTCTGATCTTTTCCGGTTTGTAAGCAAATGTAACAGAGCCGGCATTTTTTGCCGGCTTTTTCGTGGTTTTGCGCCACAGACCAAAGGCGACCCTTCGTCCGCCGCTTGACCTTGCCCTGTCTCACATCATGTGAACGGACAGATATCCGACACATGAAAAGCAGATCAGGCAAGCGCCGGACATTACGGCGCAGGAGGGGAGTATGGCGGAAATTTCGGATGACGGGGTGATGTCCGGCAGGCTTTTGATGATCGCCTGCACAGCGGCCTTGGGCGGTTTTCTGTTCGGCTATGACAGCTCGATCATCAATGGCGCGGTGGATGCCGTGCGCGATGGCTTCGGACTTTCGGCCTCGGGCATCGGCTTTACGGTCTCCTGCGCGCTTCTGGGCGCTATGGCGGGGGCTTGGTATGCGGGGGTGTGCTCGGACAGGTTCGGGCGGGTGAAGACGATGATCATCGCCTCCGCGCTTCTGTCCATCTCCGCGCTTGGCTCGGGGCTGGCTTTCGGCCAGTGGGATCTGATCCTGTGGCGCTTTGTCGGCGGGATCGGGGTGGGCTTCGCCTCGGTGATCGCGCCCGCCTATATCGCGGAAGTCGCCCCCAAGGACGAGCGGGGCCGCCTTGGCACCATGCAGCAGATGGCCATTGTCTCGGGCATATTCGTGGCGCTTCTGGTCAGTGCGATTGTCGCCCGTGTCGCTGGTGGAGCGGCTGGCACCCTCTGGATGGGCATGGAAGCATGGCGCTGGATGTTCCTTTCGGAACTGATTCCGGCGGTGCTTTACGGTGTGCTGGCGCTGCGTCTGCCGGAAAGCCCGCGTTATCTGGTGGAGAAAGACCGCATCAGCGAGGCGCGTGACATCCTCGAGACGATCGTCGGCGTTCGTCGCGCGCGTCTGGACAGCAAGATCGCCAAGATCCGCGAGACCATGAAGCGCGAGGACAGCAAGAGCTTCCGCGACCTCACCGGCGGGGCATTCTTCTTCCGCCCCATCGTCTGGGTCGGTATCCTGATCGCGGTGTTCCAGCAGTTGGTGGGGATCAATGTGATCTTCTACTATTCCACTACGCTCTGGCAGTCGGTCGGTTTTCAGGAAAGCGACAGCTTCATGATTTCGGTCTTCTCGTCGATAGTGAATATCGTGGCGACGATCATCGCGATCCTGCTGATCGACCGTCTGGGGCGCAAGACGCTATTGCTTTGGGGCTCGGCCCTGATGACCGTCTCGCTGGGGGTGATGGCGCTGGCTTTCAACCATGCGGTGGTCACGGCAGATAGCGTCTCGCTGCCCGCACCTTGGGGACCGGTGGCGCTGGTGATGGCTAATGTGTTCATCATCGGCTTTGGTGCCAGCTGGGGTCCGGTCATGTGGGTTCTCTTGGGCGAGATGTTCCCCAATAAGATCCGCGGCATGGCGCTTGGCGTGGGGGGCGCGGCGAATTGGCTGGCCAATTTCGTGGTGTCGACCACATTCCCCGTGCTGGCCGCGATCGGGTTGGATCTGGCCTATAGCCTCTATGCGGGCTTTGCGCTGATCTCCTTCTTCATCGTCTGGAAGATGGTGTCGGAGACGCGCGGTATGAGCCTTGAGGATATGGTCGAGGGCAAGCCCTCAAGCCAAATCCCCGAGGCCGAACGGGTCGCCGGAGAATAAGCTGAGACCGCCCTTCGGGGCGGTTTTTCATTGGCGCGGCGTAAGGGTCAGCCAGATGCCGTTTTTGCTGCGCACGGTCAGCTGGGCGGCAGGCCGGGGTGGGCGCTCGGGCAGGGCGGTCAGGTGGAAGTCGCGCAGGATCATCGACAGGAGCAGCACGCCCTCGGCCATCGCAAATCCCGCACCGGGGCAGACGCGCGCACCGGCTGAAAAGGGGATATAGGCCTGACGCGCACAGCTTTTGCCGTTTTCCGTGTCCCAGCGGGAGGGGTCAAAGCCGTCGGGGTTGTCCCATAGCAATTCATGGCGGTGCAGATGCCAGGGCGAGATCACCACCTGCGACCCGCGTTTGACGGGGCGCTTGCGGAAGGTCTCGGGGCAGGTGGTCTCGCGCACGAACATCGGCACCGGCGGATATAGCCGCATGGCCTCGCGGAAGACGGCGCGGGACAGTTTCAGCTGTTTCAGCAGGGCCATATCGGGGGCCTCATGCGCAGGCAGGCAAAGCGCCTCCTCGGCCAGTGTTTCCTGCCATTCGGGGTGGGGCGCCAGCAGATAGAGCGCCCATGCCAGCGCCGAAGCCGAGGTTTCATGCCCCGCCAGAAAGAAGATCGCCACCTGATCGACCATCTCATCGGTGCTGAAACGGGTGCCGGTTTCGGGATCGGTCATGGTCATGATCTTGGTCGCCAGATCATCGGGGGCTGTGTCCTGCGCGATCTCTTCGGCGCGGCGGCGCGTGAGGTCTTCGATCAGCTGCCGGATCTGGGTCGCCGTTTCGCGGGTCTGGCGCGAATGCGGGCGCGGCAGCCAGCGCGGCAAGGGCAGAAGGGCCGCCAGATTGACCACAGGGGCCGACATCTGATGGGCGCGGAAGGCGGTAAATACCTGCGCGGCAGTGCGGTCCTCGATCGGTAGCGAAAACAATGTGCGAAAGATGACATCTGCCGCCACATGCGAGGTTTCCGGTTCTATATCAATAGGCTGTCCGGCACTCTTGTGAAGGCGCTTCAGGCAGTTCAACCCTGCTTGCCACATATCGGGCAGGCTTTGATGTAGCTTGCCGCCCTCGAAGGCGGGGTCGATGATGCGGCGCTGGCGGGCCCAGACCGCACCATTCGTCACAAAGACCGAATTGCGCAGCAAAGGGGCCAGACCCTCGCGGATACGGTCGGATTTCGGAAAATCCTGCGGGCGGGCGCGCAGCACCAGATCCACCAGCTCGGGCGTGTTGCACAGATAGGACCGGAAGAAGGGCGTGCGGAATTCGGCCATCTTGGCGCGATAAAGCCGTGCCGGTTGCGCCGAGAGGATATCCTGTTTGAACAGCCGGATATAGCGCCAGAGCGAGACCTTATCGGGGCGCGGTGCGGGTTTCGGCGGGGTCATGACATGGACCGGAAGCGGTTGACGGGCGTGGCAAGCCTGCTGGGCGAAGGTGCGCGCGTGGCATAGCGTTGGGCCAAGGTCAGCGGGCCTGCGGTGATGCGGAAGTAATCATAATCCTGCACGCGATCAAAGGCGCATAAGTATTGGAAATGTAACCTGAAAAAGCGCCGGCGTTCAGCCTTCCAACGCGCCTCGCTCAGACTTTGCCGGAATGCGGCCGAGAAGATCAGGGGGCCGGTCTGTCGGGCGGGGGCAACCCCGCTGACCCCTGCCGGATCGCAAAGCGCGAAACAGCAGCCGTCGCCCATAGCCGTGACATCCACCCAAGTGACCCTGTGGCTGGCGGCAAGCCTGTGCAGGTCCCCACGCAGCCGCTCTGCCTTGGGCAGGAAGCTGACCATCGGCACGACATGGCCAAGCGTCAACAGGGCCAGAGGCGTGTCAGAGGCGGGCGCGCGCCGGTCCAGCTCTGCCAGAACCGAGATTGCCACATGCGCTCCCGAACTATGGCCGATCACCAGCACCTCGTCCCAATCTTCGTGCAGGGCATGGGCGATCCGGTCTGCGAATTGCTGGATGCGGCTGTCGAGCGTTGCGGGATAGGCCCCGTTCCAGCGGGCGGTGAAGGCATAATCATGCAGCAGGTAATAGGCATAGAAGCGGTTATCATGGGCGCGAAACCAGCGCAGGATCACGCCCAGCACCGCGCCCGCAGGCAAAAGCGCCAGCAAGGCGAGCGGGTGTCGGCCAAGCCCCAGCGCCTCGCCCGCCCAGAATGTGGCCCCATAGACCGCCGTGGCCGCCAGAAGGCCCAACAGCAACTGGGTCAGCAACGCCACCACCGGATAAAGCGCGGCAATCACCGGCCCAAGGCGGAGCCGCATCAGGCGGAACAGCGCCGCGCTGCCGATATAGCGCCACGCGGTCTGGACCAGTTGCAGATAGGTGGCGGCGATAGAGCGCCCCATCGACGCGCGCACGATATCCGACCAGAGCAGCACCTCGATCACCGCCTCGACCTGTTGCCCGTCTTGCGTCGAACTTACCTGCCAGCCGTATTTGCCCGCGCTTCCACTGGCTTTCTGGCTGATCTCGTACCCCGAGATCGCTGCCTGCTGGGCGCTTTCGCGGCGATAGAGCTCGCGGTAGCGGCGCGGTGGAAACGGATCATAGCCGGGGATATAGAACACCCGCCGCCTGCGCAGCCCCTGATCTTGTGATTGCTGGTGCACCATTGACCCTGCCTGATCTCTTTGCGGCACGATAGCGCCTAAATCCTGCGAAAGTAAGAATTATTGCAGGCGGCCCGAAGGCGGGGCCGATGGCGGCTTTGATCCCGTGCCCGTCCATTTCGCAACATTCCGGCGGATGGTCTCGACCCGCAGGCGGGTCTCGGGATGGGTCATCAGCCATGCGGGCGTGCTGCGTGGTCCCTGTCGGGTCAGGGCGTCGAGCTTTTCGAAAAGCCGGATTTGCGGCTCGGCCCCGTAGCCCGCCTTGATCATCAGCGCGGTGGCGAATTCATCGGCCTCGTATTCGTCCTGCTGGCTGAGGCGCGCAGCCAAAGCCCGCATGGCCAGATTGGCCAGCAGCGGACCGAGAAACGGCACCATCCGCCCCAGAACCGAAAAGATCAGCATCCGCACAAGGTTCTGTCCCGCGAAGTCGATCATCCGCCGCTTCGAATGCCCCAGTGCCACATGCCCCAGCTCATGCGCGATGACCGAGAGTAACTCTTCGGCGCCGACCTCGCCGCTTTCGTAGCGCCGCAGGAAGCCGCGTGTCAGGAATACCCGCCCGTCCGGCGCGGCAAGGCCGTTGATCGTGGGCACTTCCTGCACATAGACCGGAATGGCGCGCAACTCCATCGCGGCGGCCAGTCGGTCGACCCCTGCCAGCAACAAAGGGTCCTTCAGGCGTGTCGCGCTTTTATCAAGCCGCCGCGCAAGGGACCATGCGGAGACCTGCCACATCACCACTGCGGCCAGCACCGGCAGCAGAAGAACCAGAAGCCGTATCATTCGGACACCTGCGGCAGGCCCTCGACGGGGACCTCCGGCAGCATTCCCTCAGCATCGGAGACCTGATGCGGTGCCTTGCGGCGGACACTGCGCCATAGCCAGCGCCCCAGAAAAATCGCGACCGTGGCGGCGGCAATCGTGCCGATGATGCTGCCCGCCAGATCCGACGCCGCCGAGAGATTGGTCCCGAACACCATGCCCAGCCCGATATAGAGCGAGACCCAGACGCTTTCGCCCGCAACCGAGGCCAGCCAGAAGCGGTGGCGCGGATAACGGGCGGTGCCTGCGGCAAAGTTGACATAGGGGCCAAGCGGCGAGAACAGCCAGCGCGACAGGAAGATCGCCCAGCCGCCATTGCGGTCCAGACGGGTCAGCGCCTTGGCCATAAGGCGCGCGCGCTTGCTTTCGGGTTCGGGCAGGTGGCGGGCCACGATCCGCCCGATAGCATAGCCCAGCCTGTCACCGCAGACCGCCCCCAGCAGCGCCGCCGGAAACAGTGACCACAGATCCAGATCGCCCGAGGCCACAAAGGCGCCGCCTGCCAGCATCACGAGCGAGGCGGGCACGGGCAGGGCAAGGCAACTGCCGAAAGTTACCAGTGCAATCAGCCACGGCCCCCAAAGAGGAAGCAGCGCCAGAAGCTGGTCTGTCAGCTGCGCCATCATGGGCTCTGCTCCGCGCGGACCATAGCGGGCAGACCTGTTTTCAAACGGTCAATCAAGACGGATACCGGTACTCCTTCCGCGCGCGCCAGATCGCGCAATCTCGGTTTATGCCCCTGCTCGGTCTGATCGGACAGATCCAGCAGGACCTCGACCCGATCCTGCGGCAGGTCCCATGAGCGGGCAATATAACGCGGTGTCATCCAGCTTTCCGGCGTTCTTTCGTGATGCCCCGGATCGGCCCAGTAAACCGCGCGGTCGATCGTGTGCCAGGCAAAGACCGCCGTCAGGCCGACCGCCAGAACGAAGACCAGCGAGAGTAGCCGATGGCGGCACCAGATACGGTGGCAGCGGATGAGATTGGAGTTCATGAGAGTGCCTTTACCCCTTGGGAGATACCGTCCAAGGTCAGGGGATACATCTGGTTTTCGAAGATCTGCCGGATCATCTGGGTGGAGTGGGTCCGGGCCCACAGAGACTGCGGCGCGGGGTTGAGCCAGATATGGCGCGGCCATTGCTGGCGGGCGCGCTCCAGCCAGATCTGGCCCGGCTCGTCATTCCAATGTTCATTGGCGCCACCCGCAACCGCGATTTCATATGGCGACATGGCCGCATCGCCGACAAAGATGCAGCGGTAATCGCTGCCATACTGGCGCAGGATGTCCCATGTCGACAGCCGCTCCGTGAAGCGGCGGCGGTTCTCTGTCCAGACATATTCGTAAAGACAGTTATGGAAATAGAAGTGACGGAACTGCCGGAACTCGGTCTTCAGGGCCGAAAACAGCTCGTCCACCAAGGTGATATGGTCATCCATCGAGCCGCCCACATCCAGAAACAGCAACAGTTTCACACCGTTGCGCCGCTCGGGACGGGTTTTGACATCGATATAGCCCGCATCGGCGGAGGCGCGGATCGTGTTGGGCAGGTCCAGCTCGGTGGTGGTGCCCTCGCGCACCCATTGCCGCAAACGACGCAACGCGATTTTCATATTGCGCGTGCCAAGATCGAGACCATCATCGAAATCCCGAAATTCCCGCTTATCCCAGACCTTTACGGCACGTCTTTCACGCGGTCTATCTTGCCCGATCCGCACCCCTTCGGGATTATAGCCATAGGCCCCGAAGGGGGACCGACCCGCCGTACCGATCCATTTGCTGCCTCCCTGATGGCGGTCTTTCTGTTCGGCCAGACGCGCGCGCAGGGTGTTCATCAGCTCTTCGAAACTCCCCGCACCCTCCATCAAGGCCTTTTCTTGCGGGCTGAGCGTGGCCTCGGCAAGGGCTGTCAGCCATTCTTCAGGCAGATCGAAGGCGGTAAGGACATCGTCTAAAGAAAGCATCTCAAGCCCTTGAAAAGTAGCAGAGAAAGCTTTGTCGAACCGGTCGATATGGGCTTCGTTCTTTACCAGCGCGCTGCGGGCGAAATAATAGAACGCCTCGCTGTCATACAGACATAAACCGCGCGAGAGACCTTCCAGAAAGGCCAGATATTCCCGCAAGGATACGGGCACCTGATGCTGGCGGAGGTGAAGAAGGAAGGGACGGAACATCTCGGGTATCTTTATGGGCGGGTCGGGCGCCAGTGTGGCATATCCGATTGCAAAAGACAGCCGTAATAGACGGGGCCGCTACAGGAAAATGCAGCGGCCCCGTCGGGATCATTCCGCGAAAGCCATCATCGCGCCGCCGCTCTGTCCCAGCGTTTTTTGCGCCTGCTTGCGGATCGTTTGCAGCTCGTAGGCCAGCTTTCCGTTGCCCGAAGCGCTGGAATTCTGCAATCCGCGTGTGCTGAGGCGGATGGCCTGATCGGCGCGTCCGGACCCCAGCGCAAAGGTCGCAAGCTGCATATCGGTATGCGCTGTCTGCATATAGGCCCGTGGCGTGATCGCAAAATATTCGCTGGCTTTCAGATAGGCCTGAAGCGCCTGATTGGGATCATTGGGCGACAGCCGCCCCAGAAGATACCATGCAAACCCCATGCGGGTATCCGTCCAGCCCTGCGCCGCCGCGATCTGGATCGCCTGCCGCGCCGCCGCCTGCCGGCGACCGGCCCCGCCCGAGGCCATCGCGCGGTTCACGGCATCCTCGTAGCTGCGCGGTGTCGGGTCCGACAGCACGCGGCTGAACTGCCCGCCCGAGGGATTGATCCGCGACAGCACAGCGGGCAGCGCCGCCATGACTTCGGGCTGGCTCATGCCCGAATGCAGTGCCGGATCATACCATGCCCGCAGGATCGTCATGTCATGACGGGTGAGGGTGGAGACGAAGTTATCATCATTCCAGACTGAATCCGGAATGCGATACAGATCGTTCAGCGGCCCGAGCCCCTGACTGATTTCCTCGTTCAGGCAGTCATGCAGCTCTTGCGCGGACACATCTGCCGGAATGAACACCGCCGCACGGGTCCGCTGCTTCACGCGCGTCCAGTCCGAGACCGCGGAACGCCGCGTTTTGCGGTATTCCTCCCAGGAGGTGACATTGGGCGTCACGAAACAGGCGACACTTGGCACCAGGCTGCGCATCTCGCGTCGTGGCACAAATTCGACCGTTATCCTGTTGGAATTACCGGTTTTAGCCGAAATCGGTATGCCCGCTTCGCGTTGCAGCCGCGAGATCAGCGTGCCCAGCTCGCTGGGCGCTCGCGCCGGAACCTTGCCGGTGAGAACCACCGAAATCGGCCCCTCGAAACGCGTGAACTGTGCCAGAGGCCGCCCCGATTCAAGCTCGAACCCGAGTTCGAGGAAATCGGTGGCAAGCTGGCTGTTGCTGGCCATATTGCTGGATGACACACGCGGCGCGACCTGTCGTGACAGGTCATCATGCGAGGCCGCAAATGCGGCAGTTGAAGCCCGCGCGGATGGCGTGACTTTCGGGTGATCGACCGTGCATCCCGAAAGAAGCGCAGCCGTCGTGCCAGCGGTCAGACCCGCTAGAACACGTTTTGTAAAGTTGCTCTTGGGCATAGCCAATGAGCGCAGTGGACACGACCCCTCGTGTCTCACTGCATTACGCAGAAATTGGAACCGCATGGCAGTGCGTTCCCCCAGTTATTTTACCCCACTACACGCTAAAACGTGCATCTTCGTGAGTAAACGTTTGGTTTACGATTGTATAAACTTTAAGGCAAATTTGGACGAAATCCGTCGGTCGCATCTTCATTTTGCCGCAATGAGACCATCTTTTCCGATGATGCCCCTGAAATCGAGGGTTTTGGTCACATTCCCGCCATAAAGCCCTTTGATCCTTGGGTGAAATCTTGGCAATTCAACGGTTTGTTTCTCAAACTTAAGCTAATATTTAACGATCAGAGCCATAGATTTCCGCTTTTTCACGGGATGTAGGCTGACCGTTTTCTGAGCAAGCTCAAAATGTTCCGTTTACGTTCCTGATGGGCCTTCAGAATCAAGACGTTCATTCCCGCCCGAACAGGCTGCCATCAAGTGCGGGCGGGAATGAGAGCGCTTCGACGGATCGCGTAATGGGGTGAAGAGCGACGCCGGAACGCTTTACGTAAGGAGAAGATCGCGCATATCGGTTACGGTATTATAAACATGCTTATTGTGAGTTGATCTTTCCCGTTAAAATGCAATTAAAGGTTTAGTTTCCCTAGGGGCCGGAAGTCAAGCGGTGCCTGCGGATCGTTTGCGCAAACAAAAACGCGCCCGAAAGGGGGCGCGTTCTTTCTCACTGTGAAAGCCTGGTCAGCCGCGGCCACGATAGGGCGGAACGCCCTGATCAGGGATCCAGACGCCCTCGGGCTGGGGGCCGGTCTGGAAGAAGACGTCAATCGGAATGCCGCCGCGCGGATACCAGTAGCCACCAATGCGCAACCATTCGGGGTCCAGTGTTTCGGCAAGGCGCTTGCCGATGCCGACGGTGCAGGCTTCGTGGAAATCGCCATGATTGCGGAACGATCCCAGAAAGAGCTTGAGCGATTTCGACTCTACCAGCCAGTCGCGCGGAATATAGTCGATCACCAGATGCGCGAAATCGGGCTGCCCTGTCATCGGGCAGAGCGAGGTGAATTCGGGGGCGACAAAGCGCACGGTATAGCGCGTGCCGGGATGCGGGTTGGGCACGCGTTCCAGAACCGCCTGATCGGGCGAGAGCGGCAGCTTGGTCTCGCCGCCGAGCTGTGTGAGATGGCTATAGATGTCTTCGGTCATGTCAGATCTCCTGTTGGTCTTTTTCTACGGGATGGGCGGCTGAATGGGAATATCGCAGCGCGGCCTATTCGTGATTCGATGCGCGGACCCGCGGCTCGCGCCAGAGGATCACGCAAGAGATCCGGAGCCGGACAGGCCACTGCCGCATTCGGGGCCGTATACAGTGTCATTTCAGGTGTGGACGGTCTGGCTATTCGCGGGGCGGATTTGCTTTGGCTCTCTTGATACTCCGGAGGGGAGTGGATAGATTGGAGGCAACTTGAAATCGGAGGGCGTGACCATGACGCCCAAGCGTCCCAGGGCTGCGGGCGCGTTCCCGAATATATCGGTAGAGCACCCCGTGCGCCCGAGTCCAGACTCCAACGAGCTTTATGCCGCGCTGGATCTGGGCACCAATAGCTGCCGCATGCTGATTGCCCGTCCGAAGGGCTCTCAGTTCCATGTGGTCGACAGCTTCTCGAAAGCTGTCCAACTCGGTCAGGGGCTGGAAGCCTCGGGTCGGCTGTCGCGCTCTGCGATGGCGCGAACGGTGCAGGCGTTGCAGATCTGCCGCCGCAAGATCGAGAAACACCGCGTCAAGCGGATGCGATTGGTGGCCACCGAGGCCTGCCGCCGCGCCCGCAACGCGCGTGACTTCATCCGCTATGTCCGGCGCGAGACCGGCCTGCCGCTGGAGATTATTCCGGCGGAAGAAGAGGCCCGCCTTGCAGTGATTTCTTGCGGGTCTTTGGTGCGGCCCAATACCGAGCAGGTGCTGGTGGTCGATATCGGGGGCGGCTCGACGGAACTCGTGTGGATCGACCTCGAGGATGTCCCGCCCGGAGATCGGGCGCGGGCCATCATGCGGCTGGCGAATGGATTTGACCAAAGCAACATGCCGGGGCCTGCCGCGCGTGTCGTTGACTGGATTTCGGTGCCTTTGGGGGTGGCCACGCTGAAGGACCAATATGGCGATGTCGAGGATGATGCGGCGCGCTTTGCCCTTATGAGCTGGTTTTTCGAGGAAAAGCTTGCCGATTTCACGCCCTATGCCTCGGGCAGCCCGCAGGAAGGCTTCCAGATTATCGGCACCTCGGGCACGGTCACCACGGTTGCGGCTTGCCATCTGGGCCTGCGTCGCTATGACCGCAATCGGGTTGACGGGCTGATGATGAACACCTCGGAGATTGACGGGGTGATCCGGTCCTTCCTGCGGCTTGGGCCTGACGGGCGGCGGCTTGACCCGCGCATCGGGCGGGACCGTCATTCGCTGATCATGTCGGGGGCGGCAATCCTGCAGGCCCTGATGCGGGTCTGGCCCACCAACCAGCTTTCCGTGGCCGACCGTGGCCTGCGCGAGGGCCTGTTATATGCACAGATGGCCGCCGATGGCGTCCTTGAAGAACTGGAGTAGAGTATGGTCAAGACACCTACGGGCAAGAACACCTCGGGTCGGGGCCAGCGCGATCTGCGCGTGCGGGTCAAAACGGCAAAGGGCCGCAAGCTGAGTTCGACGCTCTGGCTTGAGCGCCAGTTGAACGACCCCTATGTCGCGCGGGCGCGCAAGGAAGGCTATCGCGGGCGGGCGGCGTTCAAGATCCTTGAGCTTGATGACAAATACCGCTTCCTCGTGCCGGGGGCACGTGTGGTTGACCTTGGCTGTGCGCCGGGGGGCTGGTGTCAGGTGGCGGTCAAGCGTGTGAACGCGCTTGGCGAGAAATCGGGCAAGAAGGTGGGCACCGTTCTGGGCGTCGATCTGCAGGAGGTCGATGCGATTGCGGGGGCCGAAGTGCACCAGCTGGATTTCCTTTCCGAGGGTGCTGACGATAAGGTGAAGGCGTGGCTGGGCGGGACGGCCCATGTGGTGATGTCCGATATGGCGGCGGCTTCTTCGGGGCACCAGAACACCGACCACCTGCGCATCATCGCCTTATGTGAAGCGGCCGCCTATTTTGCCTTCGATGTGCTGGAAGAGGGCGGCACCTTTGTGGCTAAGGTCTTGGCAGGTGGGGCAGAAAACGAATTGCTGACCATCTTGAAAAAGAATTTTACGAAGGTTGCCAATGTCAAACCTCCGGCGTCCCGCTCGGATAGTTCGGAGAAGTTCGTGGTGGCGCAAGGCTTCCGCGGCAAGCGCCATGAAGGCGAGGACGACGAAGACGGAGAGCTTTGATCTCCTTGACTTCGGGTCTGAGCGGCGCCCATCGCTCAGACAGCGTTTGCATTGAAAAGCGCTTCCGGCCTATCCTTCGCTTGTGCAGGGAAGAGAGGGGAGGCTTTTCAATTTGCGTATTATGCAAGAGTCCATGAAAGACCGTCATAGCGATCGTATTCAGGCTGTGATTGCGTCGAATTCTGCGGCAGGACGTTCGGGCGTCGCTGCAAGCTGGCGCCGTTCGTTTATTCACCACAAACTGGACCCTTCGGTTGCACCGGGCCGCGAGCGCCTGACATCCAACGAGATTCGTGACCGGCAGGAGATCGTCGGCCCGATGATCCGGCTGGCGGCCTCGCATCTGGACCGGCTCGCCGCGACCGTGGCCGATAGCGGTTGTAGTGTCTTTCTGTCGGATGCGCATGGTGTCGTGCTGGATGAACGTATCCGCAGCGCCGATATCGACGGGTTCCAGTCCTGCAATCTGGTCACCGGCACCGATTGGTCGGAGCAGGCCGAAGGCACCAATGGCATCGGCACCTGTGTGGCCGAGGAGCGCCCCGTCACGATCTGGCGCGAGGATCATTTCCGCGAGAGCAATACCGTGCTGTGCTGTAGCGGGGCCCCGATTTTCGGACCGAGCGGGCTGCTGTCGGGGGTGATTGATGTCAGCTCCGCGCGTCTGGATCTGGATGCCTCTTATGCGCGGCTGCTGGCGGTCAGCGTTCAGGACACCGCGCAGCGAATCGAGACGGCGCTGTTCCGGTCGCAATATTCCGATGCGCGGATCTTGTCGCTGGCCGAAGAGGAAAGCGGTGGCCAGAGCGTGGCGTTGCTGGCGCTTGACCGCGATGATCTGGTGGTTGGGGCAACCCGCGCGGCACGGCGCAGGCTGAACCTGAACTGCGGTGTGCTGGGGACGATTCCCGCCGCCGATCTGCTGGATCTGGCCCCTAAACAGGGGCTGGATGCCGCCCAGCGGGCCGAGATGTCGCGTGCTCTGGCGCGCAGCGGGGGCAATGTGACCGCTGCCGCCCGTGCCTTGGGGATCGGGCGCGCAACCTTTTATCGCAAGGCAAAATTTCTGGGCCTGAAGGTCTGACGCGGCCGCGTGTCTGACCGCGTGTCTGGCGGCGGGCAGAAGGCGGGCTGTCTCACCTGTGAGACATCTACGACTTTCTTCCTATGCATAGCGCCTATGCAAAGCGGTTGTTTGTTGTAAAGATACATCCAGACCGGCGCATATGCCGGAGTTCTTTGGGAGGAGACAAAAATGGCCAATGATCTGGCATCCGAATTCAAAGGCGTGATGGTTTCGCCTTTCCGTCAGCGTTATGACAACTTCATCAACGGTCAGTTCAAAGCTCCGAATGCGGGCCGTTATTTCGAGAATATCACGCCCCTCACCGGCGGTGTGATCGGCGAGATCGCTCGCTCCGACGCTTCGGACGTCGATGACGCGCTTGATGCTGCCCATGCCGCAAAAGAGGCTTGGGGTCACAAAACCTCGCCCGCGCAACGCGCCGCTGTCCTGCTGGCCATCGCGGACCGCATGGAAGCCAATCTCGAACTGCTGGCAACGGCAGAGACCTGGGATAACGGCAAGCCGATCCGTGAAACCCGCGCGGCAGACGTTCCGCTAGCCATCGACCACTTCCGCTACTTCGCAGGCGTCCTGCGCAGCCAGGAAGGCACCATGTCCGAGATCGACGAGGACACCGTGGCCTATCACTTCCACGAGCCGCTGGGCGTTGTCGGCCAGATCATCCCGTGGAACTTCCCGCTGCTGATGGCGGCATGGAAAATGGCACCGGCACTGGCGGCAGGCAACTGTATCGTTCTGAAGCCGGCAGAGCAGACCCCCGCGACCATCATGGTCTTCGCGGAACTGGTCGCCGACATCCTTCCGCCGGGCGTGCTGAACATCGTCAACGGGTTCGGCCTCGAAGCCGGTAAGCCGCTGGCCTCGTCCAAGCGTATCTCGAAGATCGCCTTCACCGGTGAAACCACCACCGGCCGTCTGATCATGCAATACGCGTCGGAAAACCTCATTCCGGTGACGCTGGAGCTGGGCGGCAAATCGCCGAACATCTTCTTCTCCGACGTCTGCCGCGAAGATGACGCTTTCTTCGACAAGGCGATCGAGGGCTTCGTTCTCTTCGCGCTGAACCAAGGCGAGGTCTGCACCTGCCCGTCGCGTGCGCTGATCCAGGAAGACATCTACGAGCAGTTCATGGAGCGCGCCATCAAGCGCACCCAGGCGATCATCCAGGGCGACCCGCGTGATGCGGCGACCATGATCGGTGCGCAGGCTTCGGCCGAGCAGAAAGAGAAGATCCTGTCCTATATGGATATCGGTCGTAAGGAAGGCGCGGAAGTGCTGACCGGCGGTGCGGCGGCAGAAATGTCGGGCGAGCTGGCCAATGGCTACTACATCCAGCCGACCATTCTGCGCGGTCACAACAAGATGCGCGTCTTCCAGGAAGAGATCTTCGGACCGGTTGTCTCGGTAACCACCTTCAAGGATGCCAATGAGGCGCTTGAAATCGCCAATGACACGCTCTTCGGTCTGGGTGCGGGCGTCTGGTCGCGCGATGCGAACACCTGCTACCGCTTCGGTCGCAACATCCAAGCGGGCCGCGTCTGGGTCAATAACTACCACGCCTATCCGGCGCATGCGGCCTTCGGTGGCTACAAGCAGTCCGGTATCGGCCGCGAGACCCACAAGATGATGCTCGACCACTACCAGCAGACCAAGAACATGCTGGTCAGCTACAACCCGAACAAGCTGGGCTTCTTCTAAGCGCCGCTTGAGGGTAAAATGTTCCGGATCGCCCGGCCCGCGAGGGTCGGGCGGTCTGCCAAGAAGGGAAAGAGCATGACACAGGTCAGCGCAACCGAACCCGCCCTGACGCTTTTGGCGGAGATCGTGGCCGAGCATGGTCCGGTTCTGTTTCACCAATCCGGCGGGTGCTGTGATGGCTCTGCGCCGATGTGCTATCCGCAGGGCGAGTTCCGGCTTGGCGAGAATGACGTGAAGCTGGGCGAGATCGGCGGAATGCCCGTTTACATGTCCGGCAGTCAATACGAGGGCTGGAAGCATACGGACCTGATCATCGATGCGATCCCCGGTCTGGGTGGCGGCCAGTTCAGCCTTGATAACGGGCGCCCGATGCGGTTTCTGACGCGCTCCGATATCTGTCGCCTGCCTGAAGAGTAGGCAGCACGACCCGGAAATGCACGTTTGGCGAAAGTAAGTTTTCGTCATGGCGGGGTTTGGCTGAAAACTGTTAAATGCTTGTTAACTGTTTCATGTAACCTCCTGACTGTAACCAGTCGAAACTGGCTTGCAGTAGGGAGGAAGTGTGTATGTACCAGTCCCGTATCTTGTCGCGGGAGAGTGCGACAGATCCTGTCTTGGAGGATGACCGGTCCTGTGTGGATCGCGAGACCCGTTCCCATGACGATCATGGCCGCGCTTTGCGCCAGATTACCCATCATACCCGCCGTATTCAGGCGACAGAGCTGCATGTCGACGCGCAGCGCCGCAAGATCAGCCTTGAGTTGGGGCTGATACAGCAGGGGCTAGGGCTGGGCATGGGCACGAAACGCTAGGTCACGCGAGACCTGCGCCCCTAGGGGCGTGGTGTTTCCGGTCCTTTCCGGAGCCATGCCTCCGTTGAACATGCCCCCCTGAAAGGGCCGGGCAGGCAAGGGAACGCCTTGGCAGAGCCTTTTTGCAAGGTGTTCGCCAAAGAGACCCGCCAAGGGCGGGGGCAGCCGTTTCCCTATTTATCGCCACTGGAGTGATATCCGGTCAAGCGCGTTGAAGGGCGCAATACGTGAGGGCTGGCTCATTGCTCTGCGCTATGCCCGAGGGCAAAATGGCCGAGGTGTCAGGGCCTTGTCTGCCGGAAATGACTGGGCGTGCTCCCGGTCTGGCTATGGAAACTGCGCGCGAAATAGGTCTGGCTGCGGAACCCCAGCCGCGCGGCGATGTCCTTGATGGGCATGTCGGTATCGTGCAGCAGTTTGCGGGCCTCGTAAAGCCGCCGCTCCTGCAGCAGATCCGAAGCCGGACGGCCACAGGCATCACGGCAGGCACGCGACAGATGGGTGGGCGTGACCCGCAGCTTCATCGCGTAATCCGAAACGCTTTGGGTCGCGCGGAAGTCGCGCTCCACAAGGGCAGTGAAACGGTTGACCAGTTGCCGCGTGGCCTTACCGCGCAGATCGTCGCGCGGTGACAGCGCGATCTGACGCTCCAGCCAGACCGATAGCAGGCCGAGATAATGCTGGGCGGCGCGGGGTGCGGCGGGTCGGGTAGAGCACGTCTCGCGCCCGAGATTGTCCAGCAGGCCCGTCAGTTCGCTCTGGTCCTGAAGGTCGCGTATACGCAGGTGGTGGGGATGCGCCGGAAAGGAGGGATCGTGATCTTGCCCGAGAAACAGTGCAAGCCCTTGCGTTGTATTGCTGATTTCCAGCCCATGCATGATACCGGCTGGCAGATAAAGCGCGTTATGGGCCCCATAGCCTCGTTGGATGCCGCCGATTGTCACACGGCCCTGACCGCGGGTGATCCAGTAAAGGCAGGGTTCGGACAGGGCGCGCAGGGCCTCCATCCGCCAGCGTCCGGCCTGCGACAGATGCGCGATGGGCTCCAGCCGGTAGGGCGGCGGCGCAGAGGATGTGCCGGAGAGCGGGGGAGAGCGGACATCTGGGGGATCAATCGGTAAAGAACGTCCGGTTGCAGAAAACGGCCTTGCAGAAAAAATTGCCATAACAAACTCCGAGCACTCGGATACACCCCGTCTGGAAGACTAAGACCGGTGTCGCGCTTTGACCAAGCGTTTTTTGCATTTCGGCAGGGCTGGGCGGTCAGGGGCGCGGTATCTTGTGCCAGAGCTTCATCCGGCTACGAAACCATGTGCGCTGACGTTTGGCATATTGGCGCGAGGCCGCCTGCGCCAGTGTGCGCGCCTCCTCTAGCGTCAGGCGACTCAGCAGATGTTCCACCAGTTCGGGCGCACCGATGGCTTTGGCCCAGAGCGCCTGCGGGTCCCAATAGGGCAGCACGGCGCGGGCCTCGTCGATTGCGCCCTGTTCCAGCATCAGATCGAACCGGCGGTCGATCCGCTTGGCAAGCCAGTCGCGATCGGCCTCGATCACCAGACAATGGGCCTGATCACGCGGCAGCAGAGGCGGCGGGGTGTCATCCTGCCACGCGGCCAGTCCGCGCCCTGTGCTGCGCTGCACCTCCCATGCGCGCTGGATGCGCATCGGGTTGAGCGTATCGATGCGGGCGGCAGTGGCGGGGTCCAGCTCGGCCAGAAGGGCTTCGGCGCCTTCGGTTGCGCGCCGCTGGTTGGCTTCAAGCCGGATGGCCTCCGGCGTTGCGGGAATATCGGCCAGCCCCTCGGTCAGCGCGCTCAGATAAAGGCCCGTGCCGCCAACGATGATCGGGCGCGGCCCGCCCGCACGATGCGCGTCAAGGATCTGCGCCACCTCCCGCAACCAGTGCCCGACCGAGTAGTTTTCTCCCGGTGTCTTATGGCCGTAAAGCAGGTGAGGGGCCTCGACCTCTTCTGCGGGGCTCGGGCGGGCCGATAACACGCGCCAGCAGGACCAGACCTGAAGCGCATCGGCATTCACCACCACGCCCCCTTGCGCCTTGGCAATCGCGATCGCCAGCGCCGATTTTCCGCTCGCGGTCGCGCCCCCAATCACAACCGGACGATTTTCTTCAAGATTTTCCACGATATCGCCCGTCTGCACGAAGTTACCTCAAGTCGGATGTTACCAAATATCGCCGAAACCGCCATTCGGCGCATTTCCCGAGTTGAACCCGACGCGCATTTGCGACATTTTGCGCCCCGATGACAACTGACAAATGAGGAACCCGAGATGTCTGCGGACCAACACCCGGCAGCGAAGTATAAACGTGTCCTCTTGAAAATCTCGGGGGAAGCCCTGATGGGCGACCAAGGCTACGGCCTGCACCCGCCAACCGTTGCCCGTATCGCCAGCGAAGTGAAATCCGTCCATGATCTGGGCGTCGAGATCTGCATGGTGATTGGCGGCGGCAATATTTTCCGCGGTCTGGCAGGCTCGGCCCAAGGCATGGAGCGCACCACCGCCGACTATATGGGAATGCTGGCCACCGTGATGAACGCGCTTGGCATGCAGGCGCAGCTTGAGGCGCTGGGTATCCATACCCGTGTGATCTCGGCCATCCCGATGGATGAGGTCTGCGAGCCCTATATCCGCCGCCGTGCCGTGCGCCACCTCGAGAAAAAACGCATCTGCATTTTCGCGGCAGGCACCGGCAACCCCTATTTCACCACCGATACCGCCGCGACGCTGCGCGCCAACGAGATGAACTGCGAAGCCATTTTCATGGGCAAGAACGGGGTCGACGGGGTCTATGACAAAGATCCGAAGAAATTCGACGATGCCAAACGCTATGACCATGTGACCTATGACGAGGTGCTGCAAAAGAACCTCAAGGTGATGGATGCCTCGGCGATTGCGCTGGCACGCGACAACAACCTGCCGATTATCGTCTTCCCGCTGGACGAGCCGGGCGGCTTCAAGGGGATACTGGCAGGTCAGGGGACCTATACGCGCGTGCAGGGCTGACCCGCCCGCACCCGCGCGGCCTATACATTTGCGTGATTGCGCGCTAGATACTGTTCAAGCAAGACAAAGAAGCAGACGGAGACGACATGTCTGACGATTTCGAAATCGACACCGATGATCTGGAGCGCCGCATGGAAGGCGCAATGGGCGCGCTGAAAACCGAATTTGCCTCGCTGCGCACCGGTCGTGCGGCGGGCTCCATGCTCGACCCGATCACGGTTGATGCCTATGGTCAAATCACCCCCATCAACCAGCTTGGCACGGTCAACGTGCCCGAGCCGCGCATGGTCACCATCAATGTCTGGGACAAGGGCATGGTCGGCAAGGTTGAAAAGGCCATCCGCGAATCCGGTCTGGGCATCAACCCGCAGCTCAACGGCACCATCATCATGCTGCCGATCCCCGAGCTGAACGAGGAACGCCGCCGCGAGCTGACCAAAGTGGCCGCCTCCTATGCGGAATCCGCGCGTGTGGCCGTGCGCAATGTGCGCCGCGACGGGATGGACCAGATCAAGAAAGCCAAGGGCAATGGCATGTCGGAAGACGATGTGAAGCTCTGGGAAGGCGAAGTTCAGGACCTGACCAACAAATATACGGCGATGGTCGACAAGGCGCTTGAGGGCAAGCAAGCCGAGATTATGCAGGTCTGAGCCTCGACGGAATGCAGTGCGAAAGGCGGCCCAAATGGCGCTGAGCAAGCGAAAGCAGGGCAAGGACCTGTCGGCTTCGACGCAAGGTGGCGACATCGATTACGGTGTACGCCATGTTGCCATCATTATGGATGGCAACGGGCGTTGGGCCAAAAACCGGGGCTGGCCGCGTCTGGCCGGTCACCGGCGCGGTGCGGAACGGATCAAGGAAATCACCAAGATCTGCCCCTCGCTCGGCGTGCGCTACCTGACGGTCTATGCGTTTTCGACAGAGAACTGGAAACGCTCGACCGAGGAAGTGCTGGGCCTTATGGCCATTTTCTCGCGCTATATCGAGAAAGAGGCGGATTCGCTTTCGGCGCTTGGTGTCAGGATGCGCTTTATCGGTGCGCGCGGGCGGCTGGATGGTAAGCTGGCGCGGCTGATGGCCAGTATCGAAGACCGCACGAAACATAATGACCGCCTGACCATGACGGTGGCGATCAATTATGGCGGACGGCATGAACTGGGCCGTGCGGCAGCGCAGATGGCGCGGGATTTTGCTGCCGGTCTGATTTCCGAGGAGGCGCTGACAACCGCCGCAGAGGCCACGCTTGAGGCCCGCCTCGATACGGCGGGGCTGCCCGATCCGGATCTGGTGATCCGCACCTCCGGCGAGACCCGTACTTCGAATTTCCTGCCTTGGCAGGCCGCTTATGCGGAATATGAATTCACCCAGACACTCTGGCCCGATTTCACACCGGCAGAGCTGGAAGGGATTTTGGCGCGGTTCGGCAATCGCGACCGGCGCTTTGGCGGGGTGAAGGCATGACCCAGACGGCTGGACGCTGGGGGGATCTGCGCAAGCGGGTCGCATCCGCGATTGTCATGGCGGCGATCGGCGCGGTCGCGGTGGGCTGGGGCGGTCTGGCCTTTGCCACCGTCTGCTGCATCGTGACGGGACTGATGATCTGGGAGCTGTCGGCGATGACGGCCCCCGACCGCACTACACGCGCCATCCTTCTGGGGCTGATCGCAGCGGGGACGCTGGCGCTGATCCTGTTCATGCATTCGCCCTTCTACCTGCCGCTTCTGATCCTGCCGCCCATCGCGGGGCTCTGGCGTCCGCGCCGCGACCGGCGCTTTTTCACCAGCTATGCGCTGGCGATCATGCTGACGGGCTACGGGCTTGTGGCTCTGCGTGAAGGGCAGGGTGTGGGGGCGATCACCTGGATCATCTGTGTGGTCGTGGTTTCCGACGTGCTGGGCTATTTCGTGGGCCGCATGGTTGGCGGGCCGAAATTCTGGCCCAAGATCAGCCCCAAGAAAACATGGTCCGGCACCGTGGCAGGCTGGGTCGGGGCGCTGGTTCTCGGCTTCGGCTTTGTGCAGCTGGGCGGAGGCGCCGCACTGATCTGGATGTCCCCGCTTCTGGCCTTTGCCGGTCAGCTGGGCGATATTTTCGAGAGCTGGCTGAAGCGGCGCTCGGCGGTCAAGGACAGCTCGTCGCTGATCCCCGGTCACGGGGGGGTGCTGGACCGTTTCGACGCGCTGATCGGCGTGGTGCTGGTGCTTCTTCTTCTTGCACAATTCGGAGAGCTGCCGCTGACGGCAGCCGGTTAAACAATGCGCATTTCAGTTTTCGGGTCGACGGGGTCTATTGGCGAAAGCACTTTCGATCTCTTGCAGCGATCCGATCATCAGGTCGTGGCGCTGACGGGCGGGCGCAATGTGCGGCGTCTGGCCGAACAGGCCATCGCGCTGAAGGCCGAACTGGCGGTGACCGCCTATGACGACTGTCTTCCCGCGCTGCGCGAGGCGCTTGCAGGCACCGGCATCGAGACCGCCGCAGGCACACAGGCCCTGATCGAGGCTGCCGAGCGCCCTGCCGACTGGGTGATGTCGGCGATCGTCGGGGCTGCGGGTCTTGCACCGGGGTTCCGCGCCCTGAAACAGGGGGCCACGCTTGCGCTGGCCAATAAGGAAAGCCTGGTGACCGCAGGGCCTTTGCTTCTGGCCGAGGCCGAGCGTCACGGTGCGCGCATCCTGCCTGTCGATAGCGAGCATTCTGCCGTGTTTCAGGCGCTGGTGGGCGAGGATATCTCGGCGGTCGAGCGCATTATCATCACCGCTTCGGGCGGGGCGTTCCGTGACTGGCCGATGGAAAAGCTGGCCACCGCGACGGTGGCGCAGGCCTCCAGCCATCCGAACTGGAATATGGGGCAGCGGATCACCATCGATTCCGCCTCGATGTTCAACAAGGCGCTGGAAATCATCGAAACGCGCGAGTTTTTCCGCGTGGCTCCCGAGAAGATCGAGGTGCTTGTCCATCCCGAAAGTATGGTGCACGCGCTGGTCGGGTTTCGCGACGGGGCGCTGATGGCGCATATGGGCGCGCCCGATATGCGCCATGCCATCGGCTATGCGCTCAACTGGCCCGAACGGGCCGAGCTGCCTGTCGAGCGTCTGGATCTGGCCAAACTCGGTGCGCTGACCTTCCGTGCGCCCGATGCCGCGCGCTATCCGGCGCTGCGGCTGGCCTATGAGGTCATGGAGATCGGCGGCACGGCGGGGGCGGCCTTCAACGCCGCCAAAGAGATCGCGCTTGACGGGTTTATCGATGGCCGGATCGGTTTTCTGGATATGGCCACCGTGGTCGAAGAGGTGCTGGACGAGATGTCGGCACGTCAGGGGCTTTGCAATTCGGCGCTAAGTCTGGATACCATCGCTTATACCGATGCCGAGGCCCGTGCGCTGGCGTCGCATTACCTGACCAAAGTCACCAACTGACGTAAAGCAAGGAATTGATCGCGTGGATTTGCTGCCGGATCTGGGGAATTTCGTCTTTACGGTCGTGAGCTTCGTGGTCGCCCTGTCGATCATCGTCACGATCCATGAATTCGGGCATTATATCATCGGACGCTGGTCGGGGATCAAGGCCGAGGTGTTCTCGCTGGGCTTCGGGCCGCGTCTGATCTCGCGCACCGACAAGCATGGCACACGCTGGCAGATCGCGGCGCTTCCCTTTGGCGGCTATGTCAAGTTTCTGGGCGATGCCAATGCGGCCTCGGCCAAGGCCAATGACGCGGAAATGGCGCAGCTCAGCCCCGAAGAGCGCCGTCACACCATGCATGGCGCGCCGCTCTGGGCGCGGGCGGCGACGGTGATCGCGGGGCCGCTGTTCAACTTTATCCTGTCCATCGCGGTGATCGCGGGGCTGATGCTTTACACCGGCACCGCCACCGATAAGCCGGTGATCGGGACGCTGTTCGAGCTGCCTGAAGGCACGGGCGATCTGCAAAGCGGCGACCAGATCCTGTCGGTTGCGGGCAAGGCCACGCCCGATTACCCCGCATTCAGCGAGGCGCTGGATACGGCGCCCACCGGTCCGGTGCTGCCGATGCAGGTGGACCGCAACGGCCAGACGATCGATCTGGACGGGCCACAGCTTTTCCCGCCGCGCTTTACCGGCGTGACCCCCAAATCCGCCTCTTATGCGGCAGGGCTGGGCGAGGGCGATGTGGTTACCTCGATTGACGGCACGCCGGTCTGGACCTTCGAGGATCTGCGGCAGGCGGTCGCGGGTTCGAATGGCCGCACACTGAAGCTGACGGTCTGGCATCCGGCAACGAAAGAGACCACCGAGGTGGCCCTGACCCCCAAACGCACCGATATTCCCGCGCCCGATGGCGGCTTCGAGACGCGCTGGATGATTGGCGCGACCGGCGGGTTTGTCTTTGCCCCCGAAACCCGCCCGACGCGGCTGGGCGAGGCGCTGAACGGAGCGGTAAGCCAGACATGGGGCATCGTCACGCAATCGGTCTCGGGGCTGGCCAATATGGTGGCGGGCAATATTTCCTCGTGCAACCTGCAAGGGGCCATCGGCATCGCGCAGGGCTCTGCGGCGGCGGCCAAATCGGGGCTGGAGAATTTCATCTGGTTCATTGCGGTGCTCTCGACCGCCGTGGGCTTTCTGAACCTCTTCCCGATCCCCGCCCTGGATGGGGGGCATCTGATGTTCTATTGCTATGAGGCGATCGTCGGCAAACCGCCCTCAGACCGCATTATGAACGTGCTGATGTCGATCGGGATCGCCGCTGTGCTGAGCCTGATGGTCTTCGGTCTGTCCAACGACATTTTCTGCCCCTGATTGACGGGAACGGGCCAAGGCTCGGGCGCTGGGGCAGCCGAAGCGCCGAATTGATGAAAACCGTCTGGACAAAGGGGTTCTTCGCTTTGACAACCCCTCACAGACTCGGTATCGACAGATTAACAAAGAAGGCTGCCGAAAGGGTGGAGAGGGCGATGTTGAACAGGCAAGAAGGCCGGCAAGGTCTTGGACAAATTTCCGGTATTCTCGCACCAGCGGCCCTGTCGCTTGCTGTGGCACTGACAAGCGTGGCACTGCCGGACTCGGTTCTGGCGCAAAGCTACAGCTTCTCGTCGGTGTCGATCTCGGGCAACGAGCGCGTGGACAACGCCACCGTTCTGGGCACCGCAGGCATAAAGGCGGGCGAAAGCCTCAGCGCGGGCCAGCTCAATGAAGCCTATCAGAAGCTGCAATCCTCGGGGCTGTTCGAGAAGGTCGATCTGGAGCCGCAAGGCAGCACGCTGAAGATCACTGTGCAGGAATATCCGACGATCAACGTGATCAGCTTCGAGGGCAACCAGCGGATGAAGGACGAGGCGCTTGCCAAGATCGTCCAGTCGCAAAGCCGCCGTGTCTATAGCCCCGCCACCGTCGAGGCCGATGCCCAGCTGATCGCCGAAGCCTATGCTCAGGGCGGTCGTGTCAATGCCCGCGTCGAGCCCAAGGTCATCCGCCGCTCCAATAACCGCGTGGATATCGCCTTCGAGATCAAGGAAGGCAAGGTCACCGAGATCGAGCGGATCTCCTTCACCGGCAACCATGCCTTCTCGGATCGCCGTCTGCGTCAGGTCCTGCAAACCAAACAGGCGGGCATCCTGCGGGCGTTCATCCAGCGCGATACGTTCGTGGCCGACCGCGTCAATGTGGATCGCCAGCTGCTGACCGATTTCTACCGCTCGCGCGGCTATCCGGATGTGCAGGTCAATGGTGTCTCCTCCGAGATGACCCGCGAACGCGACGCCTTCTTCATGACTTTCAATATCAGCGAAGGCCAGCAGTTCAAATTCGGCAAGATCTCGACCGTCTCCGAAGTGAACGGGGTAAGCGCGGACGAGTATTCCAAGCTGAGCAAGATCCGCGCGGGCGCGATCTACACGCCCACCGCCATCGATCTGGCCGTGACGCGGATGGAAGAGAAAGCCCGTCAGGCCGGTCTGAACTTCGTTCGGGTCGATCCGCGTGTGACCCGCAACCCGCGCACCGGCACGCTGGATGTGCAGTTCGCGCTGGTCAAGGGCCCGCGTATCTTTATCGAGCGCATCGATATCGAGGGCAATACCGCGACGCTGGACCGTGTGATCCGTCGTGAATTCCACTCGGTCGAAGGCGACCCCTATAACCCGCGCGAGATCAAGCGCTCCGCCGAGCGTATCCGCGCCTTGGGCTATTTCTCGAATGCCGATGTGAACACCCGCAAGGGCACCAATGATGATCAGGTCATCGTTGACGTGAACGTGACCGAGCAGCCGACCGGCTCGCTGACCTTCGGTGCAAGCTATGGCGCCTCTGCCGGTTTCGGGATCAATGCCTCGCTGAACGAGCGCAACTTCCTCGGGCGTGGCCAGCAGCTTTCGATCGGCATCGGGACGACCTCGGATAACCAGACCTCGGTGATCAGCTTCACCGAACCCTATCTCTTCGGGCGCGATCTGGCGGCAACGGGGCGGCTGTTCTATAGCACCACCGATAACGACAACTCCGATTACTCGACCATGCGTGCGGGCATCCAGCCCTCGATCGAGTTCCCCGTGGCCGAGAATGCGCGTCTGAAACTGCGCTACGAGTTCAGCCGCGAAGAGCTGTCCGATGTGGACACCTATGATGCAAGCGAGGCAACCGGCTCGTCGCCGATCCTGTCGCGCGAAGAGGGGGCCCGCTACAAATCGGCGGTGGGATATACCTATACCTTCGACACCACGGAGACCAATATCGACCCGCGCTACAGCTATCTGCTGCGCTTCGATCAGGAATTCGCGGGTCTGGGCGGCGATGTCGAGGCGGTGACGACCACGGTTCTGGGCCGCGCACAGCGCAAGGTCTGGAATGACGAGGTGACGCTGCGTGCCGAGCTGGAAGGCGGCGCGATCATTGCCTCCTCCGGCAATACCACCATTCTGGACCGCTTTACCGGAAACGGCAAAATCCGCGGCTTCGAATCCAACGGGATCGGCCCGCGCGATACGGCCGCGCCCAACGAAGACGCGCTTGGCGGTAAATATTTCGCAGTCGCCCGCCTCGAGGCGCAGTTCCCGCTGGGTCTGCCCGAGGAATATAAGCTGGGGGGCGCGGTCTTCCTTGATGCCGGCTCTGTCTGGGGTCTGGACGATACCGATGGTGTCGAAGAGGTCGATGACGGGTTCCACCTGCGCTCGGCCATCGGTGTCTCGCTTCTGTGGGACAGCTTCATCGGCCCGCTGCGTCTGAACTTCTCCAAGGCCATCGTCAAAGAGGATTACGACGAAGAGCAGAACTTCGACCTGACCGTGTCGACGAAGTTCTAATCCGATGCGATGGGCGTGGTATAGGGCGGGTGCGTCGCGGATGATCGGTGCTGCGGCGCTGTTTGTCCTGCCCGCCTGTATCCTGCCGGTTGCTGTCATGGCGCAGGACGCCAAAGGGGTCACCGTCTCGCGCGATGGGGCGGTGGCGGCCAATATGCCGATCCTGACGCTTGAGTGGGAAGAGCTTTACCAGAAATCGGCCTGGGCGCGGCGCGTGAAGCAGCAGCTTGCGCAAGAATCGACACGGCTCGCGGCCGAAAACAAGCGCATCGCCGATGATCTTATCGAGGAAGAGAAGACGCTGACGCGGCGGCGTGCCACCATGACCCCCGAGGCTTTCCGAAGTGCGGCCGATGCGTTTGACGAAAAGGCCACCGGCATCCGCGCGGCACAAAAGGCCAAGGCCGAGGCGCTGGCCCGTCAGGTCGAGGCCGAGCAACAGGCCTTCCTGAAGGCGGCGCTGCCATTGCTGGATGATCTGCTGCAGCAGAAGGGCGCGCAGATCGTCATCGACCGGCGGGTGATCATCCGTGGCCTTGCGCAGATCGACGTGACCGATGACATGCTGGAAATCGTCGATAGCAAGCTGGGCACCGGAGAGCCGCAGCCCGTGCCGAAAGAGCTGGGCGGGGATGCGCCCGATCCACCTGCACAGCCTGCGCCGGCGCCAAATTCCGGCACCGCGCCCGATCTTCTGGAGGAAGAGCCGCTGCCATCCGGTCCGAGCGCGCCATAAACGGCCGACCACCCGCAATCCGGAGGCGGGTATCGCTTTCGCTTTTCTTGCAAAGTTCTGATTGGCTTGCTAATCCATGCTCCCGGCCTCATTGGCTAACTATGTCGTCGGCAAAAGATAAAAGGGACAGAAAATGACCGAAGCCGCCCCCTATACCGAGGCCGATCTGGCGCTCATCAAACGCATGCTGCCGCATCGCTATCCGTTCCTGTTGGTGGACAAGGTCATTGACATTGTCCCGATGGAAAGCGGCGTTGGCATCAAATGTGTCACGTCCAACGAACCGCATTTCGAAGGCCATTTCCCGCAAGAGCCGGTGATGCCTGGGGTGCTGATCGTGGAAGCGATGGCACAGACCGCTGCTGTGATCACGGGCATTTCGAAGAACCTGATCGACAAGGATATGTCGGTGTATTTCATGTCGATGGATGGTGTGAAATTCCGCCGCAAGGTCGTGCCCGGTGATGTGCTGCGCATGGAGCTGACGCTCAAGCGTGGTGGTGGCAAGGTCTGGAAGTTCGAGGGCCGCGCGCTGGTTGATGGCGAGCTGGCCTGCGAGGCGCAGCTGACCGCCATGATGGCGACGGCGAAGTAAGGAGACAGGCATGGCGATCGATCCTACCGCCGAGATCCACGCATCTTCCATCGTGGAAGAGGGGGCCGTCATCGGCCCGGGCTGCAAGATCGGTCCTTTCTGTCTAATCGGCTCCGAAGTGGTTCTTGCGGCCAATGTCACGCTCAAGAGCCATATCGTGGTCACCGGTGCGACCGAGATCGGCGAGGGGACAGAAGTGTTTCCCTTCGCCTCTCTGGGACAGATCCCGCAGGATCTGAAATTCAAGGGCGAGAAAACGCGGCTGGTTATCGGCAAGCGGAACCGCATCCGTGAATATGTGACGATGAATACCGGCACCGAAGGCGGTGGCGGTCTGACCAAGGTGGGCGATGACGGGCTGTTCATGTCGTCCTGCCATGTCGGCCATGACTGCATCATCGGTGACCGGGTGATCTTGGTCAATTCGGTCGCTGTGGCGGGGCATTGCCATATTGATGACGATGCGATTGTCGGCGGGCTTTCGGGGGTACACCAATGGGTGCGGATCGGGCGCGGTGCCATGATCGGGGCGCTGTCGATGGTGGCCGCCGATGTCATGCCCAATGCGCTGGTTGCCGGTCCACGGGCGCAGGTCGAAGGGATGAACCTTGTCGGACTGCGCCGCCGTGGCACGGACCGCACCGAAATCAATGCCTTGCGCGATCTTTATAAGGCGTTGGGCGAGGGCAATTTCCGCGAGGTGGCCCGCGAACATAACGAGGCCGGACCGGAGAGTGAACTTGTGCGTGAAGTGCTTGATTTTATTCTGGGACCGTCGGATCGTTCGTTCCTGACGCCGCAACATAAATAAGGCCCGAAAGAGGATGGACGGACAGATGAACCCCAAGACGATTGCGCTGATCGCCGGTCAGGGAGCCGCACCGAAGCTGCTGGCGCAGGCTGTGCCGGGGCTGACGGTCTGCGAGATGGACGGGTTCCCCTGCGAGATCGGCGGCGAAGAGGTGATCCGCTTCCGCTTCGAGCGGCTGGTGCCCTTTCTCGACGAGCTTGTCGGGCGCGGGATCACCCATGTGGTCTTCGCGGGCGCGCTGAGCCGCCCGAAGATCGAACCCGAGATGTTCGATCTGAAAACCGCGCAACTTGTGCCGCGGATGCTGGGGGCTATGCAGCAGGGCGATGATGCCACGCTGCGCGCGGTCATCGAGCTGTTTGCCGAATGGGACATCCAGACGCTGGGCATTCACGAACTTCTGCCGCAGCTTCTGCCGCCTGCCGGATTGCGCCTCGGCGCGATTTCCGAACGCGACGAGAAAGACGCCGCGCGGGCGGCGGCGATTGTCGCGGCGATGGGCGCTGTGGATGTGGGGCAGGGTTGCGTTGTGTCGAACGGGCTCTGTCTTGCGGTTGAGGCCCAGCCGGGCACCGATGCAATGCTGGATTTTGTCAGCCTGCACAAGGCACTGAACCCAGGTGGCGGGGTCTTCTACAAGGCGCCGAAGCCGGGTCAGGACCGCCGGATCGACCTGCCGGTGATCGGTCCGCAAACCGTGGCGCGGGTCGCCAATGCGGGGCTTGCGGGGATTGTCATCGAAGCCGGCGGTGTGATGGTGCTGGATCAGGCCGCCACGGCGGATGCCGCGACCAAAGCCGGAATCTTCCTCTGGGTGCGCCCCTGATGCGGGTGTTCGTCATCGCGGGCGAACCGTCGGGCGACAAGCTTGGCGGCGCGTTGATGGCAGGGTTGAAATCGCTGGTGCCCGAGATTTCTTTCACGGGGATCGGCGGGGTGCATATGGAAGAAGAGGGGCTCGGGAGCCGCTTCCCGATGGAAGAGCTTTCGGTGATGGGGATCGCCGAAATCCTGCCCAAATACCGCGAACTCAAGCGCCGGATCCGCGAGACCGCCGAGGCCATTCTGGCGGAGGCGCCGGATGTGGTGATTTCGATCGACAGTCCCGATTTCTGCCTGCGCGTCCACAAGATCGTCAAAGCGACGCGTCCCGCGCAGAAGGTCGTGCATTATGTCGCGCCCTCGGTCTGGGCATGGCGGGCAGGGCGCGCGGCCAAGATGGCGAAGACCGTCGATCATGTTCTGGCGCTTTTACCGTTCGAGCCGCCCTATATGGAAGCGGCGGGGATGAGCTGCGATTTTGTCGGGCATCCGGTGGTGACCGAACCGCGTGCCACCGCCGAAGAGGCCGCAGCCTTCCGCGAAACCCATATGATCGGCCCGAACCAGCCCTTGGTGCTGTGTCTGCCCGGATCGCGCAAATCCGAAGTTGCGCGTCTGGGGGCACGGTTTGACGAGGCGCTGATGCAGCTACGCGACCGCGAGCCGGGCCTGCGGGTGGTGGTGCCGACGGTGAGGGGGGTCTCGAAATTCGTGCGGCAGATGACGGCCCGCTGGCCGGTTGCGCCCATCGTTGTCGAAGCCAGCGAGGACAAGCGCGCGGCTTTTGCCGCGGCCGATCTGGCGCTGGCGGCCTCGGGCACGGTCTCGCTGGAGCTGGCCGCCAACCGCACGCCGATGGTGATTGCCTATGATGCCTCGCGCATCACATGGCATATTGTCTGGAATATGATGAAAATCGACACGGTAACCTTGGTCAATCTGGTCTCTGACACCCGTCAGGTGCCCGAATTTCTTGGCCCCAACTGTCAGCCGCGTCTGATTTCGGAAAAGCTGTTGCAGCTGCTGGAAGATCGCGAGGCCCGCGCCGGTCAGATCGCGGCGATGGAGCTGACCATGCAGCGTCTGGGCGAGGGAGGCGATCCTCCCGGTCTGCGCGCGGCGCGCTCGGTGCTGGGCTTTCTGGATCGCGCCTGAACGGATCCGGGTTTGATTGGGCCATAGACCTGCCAAACGGGAAAGGTCTCGGCCCCTGAACGTCCTCGGCTTTGCCCGAATCCCTCTTCCCTATGGGCGCGGGATCACATCGACCGCTTGCGTGGTCGTGGCCCCGCCCATAGACCGTAGCGCGCCGCGCACGGGGGCCACATCGGCATAATCGCGCCCGTAGCCCACCACGATATAATCGGTTCCCGCGAACTGGTTATTGGTCGGGTCGAACTCGACCCAGCCCATTTCCGATCCCGCCCATGCCCGCACCCAGGCATGCATCGCATCGGCCCCCTCCAGCCGCTCCTGTCCGGGCGGGGGATTGGTGCGCAGAAACCCGGACACATAGCCTGCCGGAATGCCGACCCCGCGCAGCGCGGTGATCATGATATGGGCGAAATCCTGACAGACCCCGCGCCGTGCGGTGAAGGCTTCGGTAGCGGATGTGTCGACGGTGGTGGCGCTTGCATCAAATTCCATCTCGCGGTGCAGCGCATGGCCGATCGCCTCGATGGCCTCAAGGGTGCTCATCTCGCGGATCAGGCAGTCCTGCCCGAAAGCGGTGATGGCGGGGCTGCGCAGGATACGCGCCGACGGTTGAGTGAAATGATGCGGCGCGAGGGGGGCAAGGCTTGCCTGCTGCGCCAGCTCGCGCGGGAGGGTCTGCAGGCTTGCCGAGACATCCATCGCGCGCGGATCCTCTTTGCGCTCGACCTTGGCTGTGACCTCGAACCGCAGCGCCGAGACAGGGCGCGCCCATGCCACCTGACTGGCGGATGTGCCGAAATAATCGGTGAGATCATGGCGCTCGTCAGGGCGGGGCGTAACGACAAGGGCGGCGGCCTGCACCTCTTGCAGACCCGCCAGCCGCGCAGGCATCAGCCGCAGCATATTGCGGGCGCGATCCGTGGGGTAATCGTAATGGTATTCGATGACAAGTTTCAGATCATAGAACATCGGTCATCTCAGATAGGCGGTGGTCAGAAGGTCGGAGACCTGTCCCAATTCATGGCGCAGGTGGCGCAGGCGCTCGGGGGTCAGATCGTCGGGTTCGGCACAGCTGAATTCGGTTTCAAGCTGCATCAGCGCCCGCATCAGCGCATTGGGGCGGCCATGATCCATCGCATGGGGCATCCGCCGCGCCAGATCGCACATGCGCGTCATCAGAAAGGCCAGCGCGCGCGGGTTGTCGCCATCCAGCGCCAGCAGGTCCAGCACGGTGTCGCGGCTGGTTTCCACGCGGAAGCGCCGTTGATGGGTGATCACGCTGTCACAGACCTCGACCGCCAGATCCAGCCCGCCTTCGGGGCTGTCGGGGGCGGCGTAGAGTTCCAGCAGGGTGGTCGTGGCATCAGCGCGTTCCAGCGCCCGCCCGAAGGACAGGAAATGCCATGCGGAAAAGCGATACATATTCTCGTGCACCAGCCCCGAAAAACCGGTGATCTTGCGCAGGAAAACCGACATGGCGCGGGCGGCATCATCGCCCGGCTTTGCGGTTTTCTGCAAGCGCCGCGCCGTGGACAGAAGATCGCCAAGCGCGTTCCAGCCATCGGTGGAGAACCGGTCGCGCACCTTGGCCGCACAGCCCTGCGCCATTTCGAAACGTCCCAGAAGCGTGTCGGGGATCGCTTTCTCGAATGTATAGCCCACCGAGGCAAGGTAGCTGCGCATCAGCTTGAGCCGCGGATCGGCACTGTTTCCGGTGGCCGCCAGCCGCAGATGATAGGCGCGAAGCAGGCGGATCGCGTCCTCGGTCCGTTCGATATAGCGGCCCAGCCAATAAAGGTTGTCGGCAGCGCGTGCCGGCAGAATGCCCGGATCGCTGCGCAGGAAACGGCCGGTCTTTTCGGGGGCAAGGCTCTCTTGCGAGACCGGATGATCGGCCACGATCCAGACATCGGCCACCGAGCCGCCTCGCTGCATGGCCAGCGCCGTGGGGTCTTCGGAGCGTCCGATACGGGCATAGCCGCCATGCAGGAAGCGCCAGCCGGTTTCGGTGCGCGCGGCAAAGACCCGCACGGTCATCGGGCGGGGGGTGATCTGCGCCTCTCCTGCGGCATTGCGCGACCATGCAGGCGTGGTGGATAGCGTCACGGCTTCCTGTCCCACAAGGCTGCGGCCTTCCTCTTCAAGCCATTTTGTCACCGACTCACGGGCCGAGCCGCGAAACTGCCCGCCCAGAGCCGTGGTGGCATTCAGGTCAAAGGGCAGGTTCACCGCATAGGCGGAGCCGATCATCATCCGCTTGGCATTGGCGTTGACATAGGCACGGGCGTCGGCGGCCCCGCACCACCATGTCGCGATATTGGGCAGGGTCAGCGGTTTGCCGGTCAGCACCTCGCAGATGCGCGGCAGGAAAGCCAGCATGGCGCGCATCTCCAGAATGCCCGATCCCAGCGCATTGGCCATGCCAAGATGGCCTTGCCGGATGGCCTCCATCAGCCCCGGCGTGCCGATCTGGCTGGTCTCGTCCAATTCGATCGGATCGGCAAATCCGGCATCGATCCGCCGCCAGAGCGCCCCGAGCGGCTGTGGCCCCGAGATGGTGCGCACTTTGGCCCGCCCGTCCTCGACGACAATATCTTCCCCCTCCAGCAGCGGGATGCCCAGATAGCGGGCGATATAGGTATGTTCGTAATAGGCTTCGTTCGAGGGGCCGGGGGTCAGGATTGCCGGTGTCGCGCGCAGGTGCTCGCGATCTTCGGCCAGCCGTTCGGACGCTTGCAGAAAGGCCCCGAAAAATCCGGCATGACGATGGATATAGGCACGCGGGAACCGTTCGGGAAAGGCGCGCCCCGTGGCCATGCGGTTTTCCAGCGCGAACCCCGCCCCCGAGGTCGCCTGTGTCCGATCGCCCAGCACAAACCACGACCCGTCCGGCGAGCGCCCGATCTCGAAGGCCAGAAAATGCAGGTAATGCCCGCCCTTGGGCTGCACCCCCACCATCGGGCGCAGGAATTGCCTGGACCCCGCGATCAGTTCTGCGGGCAGGTGGCCTTGCGTCACCAGATCAGCAGGCCCGTAAAGATCGGCCATCACCTGTTCCAGAAGATCGGCACGCTGGGTCAGCCCCTCGCAGATACCGCGCCATTCCGCCTCGTGCAGGATGACCGGAATATGGCTGAGCGGCCAGCTACGTTCGGTCAGCGGGTCATTGGAATATTGCCGGTAGAACACGCCCGCATCGCGCAGATACAGATCGGCGCGTTCGAAACGGGCCTCGATCTCCTCGGGCGAGAGCCGCAGGAACCGCTCGACAAAGCGGCGCCAGACCGGTCGCATCCGGCCTGTCGCATCGAAAAGCTCGTCCGCCACCCCCTTTACGGGTGTATACCCTGCCAGCAGCGGGCTGGCAGGCGGGTTTGGTCTATCGGCCATCGCTTCGCCCTAAATGTTCTGCGCCTAGATCAGCCCGACTGGGCGGCGCAGGTCAAGCGTGAGCGGAAATTCGGGGTGGGGCTGTTCCACCTTTGGCACATAGGCGCCGGGTGTGTGGCCGAAGGGCTGGAAGCGCGCGAGACGCCGCGCCTCGGCCTCATTGGCATTGACGGGGAAGGTGTCGTAATTGCGCCCGCCCGGATGGGCCACGTTATAGGTGCAGCCGCCAATCGCGCGGTTCGACCATGTGTCATAGATGTCAAAGACCAGAGGCGCATTGGTGGGCAGCGTCGGGTGCAGCGATTCCGGCGGTTTCCACGCCTTATAGCGCACCCCCGCGACCGACGTTCCCGAGGTGCCCGTGGGGGTCATCGGCATGAAGCGCCCGTTACAGGTGACCTTATAGCGGTCTTGGTGCAGCGAGGTCATCTTGACCTGCATCCGCTCGACCGAGCTATCGGTATAGCGCACGGTACCGCCAATCGCGCCGGTCTCGCCCAGCACATGCCACGGCTCCAGCGCCTGTTTCAACTCCAGATGGACGCCCTCGACGGTGATCTGCCCGCAGAAGGGGAAGCGGAATTCTTCCTGCGCCACAAACCACGCGGGGTCGAAGTCATAGCCATGCAGGCTGAGGTCTTCCAGTAGCGAGAGGAAGTCCTGCCAGATGAAATGCGGCAGCATGAAGCGGTCATGCAGCACGGTGCCCCAGCGCACGGGGCGGCCCTCGATAGGCGCTTTCCACGCGCGGGCAATGATCGCGCGGATCAGAAGCTGCTGGGCCAGCGACATGCGCGGATGGGGCGGCATTTCGAAGCCGCGGAACTCGACCAGCCCCAGACGCCCCGTGGGGCCATCGGGGGAATAGAGCTTGTCGATACAGATTTCGGCGCGGTGGGTATTGCCTGTCACATCAATCAGGATATTGCGCAAGAGGCGGTCGGTCAGCCAAGGCGGCACCGACATATGCGGCTGGATCTGGTGGAGCGCGATCTCAAGCTCGTAAAGACTGTCATGGCGGGCCTCGTCGATCCGTGGCGCCTGCGAGGTCGGGCCGATGAACATGCCCGAGAAGAGATAGCTGAGCGAGGGGTGCCGCTGCCACGTCAGGATCAGCGATTTCAACAGATCGGGGCGACGCAGGAAGGGGCTGTCATTGGGGGTCTCGCCCCCCACCACCACATGGTTGCCGCCACCCGTGCCGGTATGGCGCCCGTCGATCATGAATTTATCAGCCCCAAGCCGCGAGAGGCGGGCCTCTTCATAGATCGCCTCGGTGGTGGCCACGCAATCCTCCCAAGAATGGGCGGGATGGATATTGACCTCGATCACGCCCGGATCGGGGGCCACGCGGATCACATTGAGACGCGGGTCATGGGGCGGCGCATAGCCCTCGATATGGACCTTCAGCCCCAGATTGGCGGCGGCGGCCTCGGCGGCGCGCAGAAGGTCCAGATAATCCTCCAGCCAGACCACGGGGGGCATGAAAACGCATAGCCGCCCGTCACGCGGCTCGACCGAAAGGGCGGTGCGCACGAAACCGTCGATCTCGGGCGAGCCCTGCGGGACAAAGCCCTGCGTCACAGGGTCGGACGGGATGAAAGAGGCCATCGGCTGGCTGAGCCGTTCCGCCGGTTTCACCGGATCGTGCTTGGGCAGGGGCGGGCGCGGAATCGTCGGATCGGCGGGGTTGTGATAGGGGTATTGCGCAGCGCTCAGATGCGGCAGAGAGGCCAGCGGCAGACGGTAGCCTGCGGGGCTGTCACCGGGCGCCAGCAGCATCGCACCGCGCCGCAGCTTCCATTGTTCAGAGCGCCAACCCGCACCGCCCGCCTTGGCCTGCCACCGCTGGACCGGCAGCACAAAGGCCGTGGGCGTGGTCAAGCCGCGATCAAAGACGCGGGCAATCCGATGGCGCGCCTCGGCATCTTCCAGTTTCGAATTCTTGGGCGTCACATTCTCGGGCAGCTGGGCTTCTTTCACCAGCCATTCGGCAGGGTCCTCATAGGCGGGGATGACATAGTTTTCATCGACATCCAGCTGATGGGCGATCTCGCGCATCAGCTCTTGCGCCTGATGGGGCGTGGCATCCTGCGAGGTGCCTTCGGGGGCGATCAGGTCATTATTGGACCAGACCGGCTGGCCATCATGGCGCCAGTAAAGCGAAAACGTCCAGCGCGGCAGGGTCTCGCCCGGATACCATTTGCCCTGACCGTAATGCAGGAAGCCACCGGGGGCAAAACGCGATTGCAGCTTGCGGATCAGCACATCGGCGCGGTCGCGTTTTTGCGGGCCGACGGCGGCGGTGTTCCATTCCTCGGACTGGAAGTCATCGATCGACACGAAGGTCGGCTCGCCGCCCATCGTCAGGCGCACATCGCTTGCGACAAGATCGCGGTCAACCTGTTTGCCCAGATCATTCAGCGCGTCCCAAGCCTCGTCGGAAAACGGCTTGGTGATACGGGGATGTTCGGCCACGCGCGTGACCTGCATGTCGAAATCGAACGCGACCTTGGGCGTGCCATCGGCGGTGAAGCCCCCCGCAATCGGCGCGGCGGTGCGGTAATGAGGGGTGGCCGCCAGCGGGATATGACTTTCGCCCGTCATCAACCCCGAGGTCGGGTCCAGCCCGATCCAGCCCGCGCCGGGCAGATAGACCTCGACCCAGGCGTGCAGATCGGTGAAATCATGCTCGGTCCCCGAGGGGCCATCGAGCGCCTTCACATCGGGTTTCAGCTGGATCAGATAGCCCGAGACAAAGCGCGCGGCAAAGCCCAGCTGACGCAGCACCTGCACCAGAAGCCAGCTGCTGTCACGGCAGGAGCCCGACTTCAGCGTCAGCGTTTCCTCGGGTGTCTGCACGCCCGGTTCCAGCCGGATGGTGTAATCGACAAGGCCGGAAATCTGCGTATTCAGCCCGACCAGAAAATCCACCGTGCGGGTCTTCTTGCGCGGAATGCTGGCGACGAAAGCGTCCAGAAGCTTGGTGCTTTTTTCGGGCGTGCGATAGACCGCCAGATCGGCGGCATAATCGGCGGGGTAGTCGAACGGCCAATGCTCGGCGGATTCCTCGACGAAGAAATCGAACGGGTTATAGACCGTCATATCGGCCACAAGATCGACCTCGATCTTGAATTCGCGCACGGGCTCAGGGAAGACGAAACGCGCCAGCCAGTTGCCATAGGGGTCCTGCTGGAGGTTCACGAAATGCTCGGCAGGCGTCACTTTGAGCGAATGCGAAATCACCTTGGTACGCGAATGGGGCGCAGGCCGCAGCCGGATGATCTGTGGCCCAAGCATGACATTTCTGTCGTATTTGTAATGGGTAAGGTGATGAATGGATGCATAGATCGCCATGACGCGCTGTCCTTCCAAGGCTGTTAAGACAACCTAGGCAAGCCATGCGCGCAAGGGCCAGCGATTTCGGCGGGCCGCTGGAAGTTTCCCGCCGCCCGCCGGTGTGCGATTATTTTTTAGGCAAATTCAGATCAGTGCCATAAGGCCGATCCAGCCCATGATTTCGGCCACTTGCTGGCTGGCCCCTAAGACGTCGCCGGTCTGGCCGCTGATCTGGCGCCGCGCCACGATGGCGACAGCCCCGCCGCCTGCCAGAACGCATAGCGCCACAACCGGTGCCATCCAGCCGGTCAGGCTCAGCCCCAGCGCGCCATAGAGCAGCGCCAGAGTCAGTGCCGACCGTGGCACCCCATGCGCGGCATGGCCCATCCCGTCCGTACGGGCAACCGGCATGACATGCTGCCACAGCGCGATCTGTGCCCGCGAGGCCATCGACAGCGCGATCAGGGCTGCCGCCGCCAGATGCGGCCCGTGGGTGTAAAGCGTGGCAATCCCGCAGGCGCGCAGACCATAGGCCAGCACCAGCGCGGTCACCCCGTAGCTGCCGATCCGGCTGTCACGCATGATCTCCAGCTTCTTCTCGCGGTCGCGCCCGCCGCCCAACCCGTCGGCCAGATCGGCCAGCCCGTCCTCATGCAGCGCCCCTGTAAGAAAGGTCAGCGCAACCAGACAAATCAGCGCGGCGGCAAAGGCGGGCAGCCCCAGAAGGGCCGATAGCCAGAGGCTGAGCGCACCGCCAACCCCGATGACCAGACCGGCAATCGGATAGGCCCAGACCGTATGTCCCAGACTGATCCGTTCTTCGGGCAGGCGCCCTGCGGGCAGGCGCGACAACAGCATGATGGCAAGTTGCAGCTCGGCCAGACGTGCGCGGATCATTGTGCGGACACCGCCGGTTCTTCCGCCCCGTCGACCCCCGCTTCGGCAAAGGTGGCCATTCCGTTATGGCACTCCAGCGCCGAGCGCAGGATCCCCAGCGAAAGGGCCGCGCCCGTGCCCTCACCAAGGCGCATGTCGAAATTGAGGATCGGTTGTTTATCAAGCGCCGCCAGCAGCTTGCGATGGCCCGGCTCGACGCTGACATGCCCCACAAGGCAATGCGCCAGAAGGGCGGGGTCTACGCCGTGAAGCGGGGCCGCCGACGCGGTGCAGATAAACCCGTCCAGCAGCACGGGGATACGATACATCCGCGCCGCCAGCACCGCACCACAGATCGCGGCCTGTTCACGCCCGCCCAGTGCCGCCAGAATATGTTTGGCAGACAGTCCCTTATGGCGCTCCAGCCCGCGGCTGATGGCCGAGATCTTGCGCATCACGCCCGCATCATCCGATCCGGTGCCGCGCCCGACCCAATCGCCGACCTCACCGCCAAACAGGGCCGCGGCCAGCGCCGCGGCAATGGTCGAGTTGCCGATCCCCATCTCGCCCAGAATCAGCACATCCGCTTCGGGGTCCACCGCCGCCGCCCCGCGATTGAGCGCGTCCAGCGTTTCGGCCTCGGTCATGGCGGGCGCTTGCGTGAAATCCGCCGTGGGCGTGTCCAGATCCAGCGCCACAGCCGAAAGTTCGGCCCCGTTGGCACGGCAAAGCTGGTTGATCGCCGCCCCGCCATGTTCGTAATTGGCCACCATCTGCGCGGTCACCGATTGCGGGAAGGGGTTCACCCCTTGGGCACAAACCCCATGATTTCCGGCAAAAACAAGGGCTTGCGCCTTGCGGATATGCGGGCGCTCGCGGCGTTGCCAGCCCGCCATGAAGATCGCCAGATCCTCCAGCCGCCCCAAAGACCCCGGCGGCTTGGTCAGCTGGTCCTGACGGGACTTGGCCAGATCGGCCGCAGCATGATCGAAGACCGGCAGCTTGTCGGCCAGAACGTCCAGTTCGGACAGGGCGGAAAGAGGAAAGAGGCTCATTGCGGTTTGACCTTTAACGCATAGCCGCAGGTGACCAGATAGACCTCGTCTGCTAGCGCGGCTATTTTTTGATTAACGTGCCCCTGCGCGTCTCTGAAACGGCGCGCAAGTGCGTTTTCGGGGACGATTCCCATACCAACCTCGTTGGTGACAAAAACCACCGGAGATGTCAGGCGAGACAAAGTGGCAAGAAGCGCGTCCAGCTCCTGCGCCAGATCGCGGTCTTCCATCATCAGATTGGTCAGCCACATGGTCAGGCAATCGACAAGGCGCGGGGCGGTGCCATCTGTCTCGCGCAGGGCTCGGGCAAGATCGATCGGGGCTTCGATATCGCGCCAGCCCGTCACGCGGCGGGCACGGTGTTCATCGACACGCTCCTGTGTCTCGTCGTCCCAGATTCGGGCGGTGGCAATATAGATCGCGGGGGAGCCAAGGCGCTGTGCCTGCTCCTCTGCAAGGCGGGATTTGCCCGAACGGGCCCCGCCGGTCATTAGTATGATCTTGCTCATCGAGCGATGACAAAGCAGAAAAGGGCTGAAAAGCAAAGAGGAAGATTCATGTCGATCACGCCCGCGTCAGAGGCGACCGAGCTGGTTCTGATCCGGCACGCGCCTGTTATCGGGGATGGCTGCGTCTATGGGCGGCGCGATCTGGCAGCCTGCCTTCCCGCGCCCGAGCAACTGGCGCGGATCGCCCTGACGGTGGGGGCGGTTGACCGGATCGTGGCCAGTCCCGCGCTGCGCTGCCAGCAGACAGCCAAAGCGCTTTGGCCCACAGAACCGATCACCCTGAACGCCGATCTGTGGGAGCAGGATCTGGGGGCATGGGAAGGGCGCGCCTATGCCGAGCTGCCCGATCTGGGGCCGCTGCCGCTCAAGGATCTGGCGGCGCATCGCCCCCCTGACGGGGAAAGCTTTCTGGATCTGGGGCAGCGGGTCATCCGCGCGATCGACACGCTCGCGGCGTCACCGGGGCGGATTGCGGTGGTCGCCCATGCGGGCAGTATCCGTGCGGTTCTGGGCTGGGCCACAGGCGCGCTGCAGGGTGGATTGCGCTTTGGCATCGACCCTTTGTCGCTCAGCCATGTGACAGTCCTGCGGCCCGAGGGAGCGGTGATTACCGCCGTGAACCGATGCGTCTGAGCGACCACCCGATGCCGCGCCACGCCGCCGTTCGGGTCAGTGGCCATTTCGGGGAATTCCTGCAGGGGCGGCTCGGGCCTTCAGGGCCGGTGGCGCTGGTGTCGGTGCCTTGCGCGCCACTACAGGCGGTGCTTTCGGTGCAGCCGTCCCGCGTCTTCGGGCTGCATGATCCGATGCGGCTTTTGCCACGTGACGCGCTGCGCCGGCTTGGACAGTTGCTGCGCCCGCTACGGGGTGGTCCGCTACGGGGGGGGGCGCTACGGGGGGGCAGGCTTCGGGGGCGGCTTAGGCTGGCCACCAATATGCTGCCCGGCGCGGGGACGGGGGCCTCGACTGCGGCCTTGGTGGCGGTGATTCGCTATCTGGCCCCCTGGCTGGCCCCGCAGGAGGTCATGCGGATCTGCTGGCAGATCGAGGGGGCAACCGACCCGCTGGCCTTTGTCGAACCCGCAGCGCAGCTTTGGGCCTCGCGCTTGGGGCAGGGGCTGGTGCCGCTTCCGGCCCCGCCGCCGATGCGCATCATTGGCGGGCTCTGGGGTGGGCCCGAACGGACCGATCCGGCAGATAGCCACTTTGCCGATCTCTGCGATCTGGTGCCACAATGGCACGGCGCGGCGCAGCGGGGCGACTTGCCGGAGATTGCCCGTCTGGCATCGTTGAGTGCGGCGCGCACGGCAGCCATCCGGGGCCCGACCGCCGATCCTACCGCACAGATTGCAAGCCAGCTTTCCTGCCTCGGCTATCTGCGCGCGCATACCGGTTCTGCCCGTGGGCTGATCCTCGAGCGGACGGCGCCGCCTGCGCAACGTCAGGCGGCACATGACAAATTGCGTGCGGCAGGATATGGGCGGGTGATGGAATTCACCCTTGGGGCCATGTCGCCGCAAGACGGGCGGAGAGAATGATGACAGGCGCGCTTTTGATGGTGATCGGGCTGGTGGCGGATGGCCTCTTTGGCTGGCCGCAGGCCGTGTTCCGCCGCATCGGTCATCCGGTCACATGGATCGGGGCCCTGATCAGCGCGCTCGAGCCGCGTCTGAACCGGTGCCACTGGTCCGACCGGCAGCGGTTCTGGGGCGGGGTGACGACCTCTGTTCTGGTGATCGGGGTCACCACGGGCATGGCCTGTCTGGTGCAATGGATGCTGCCCGAGACGTGGATCGGCACGCTTTTGCTGGGGCTATGCGCGTGGCCGCTGATCGCGGCGCGTTCGATGTATAGCCATGTGGCCGCTGTGGCGCGCCCGCTTTGTGCGGGCGATCTGCCGCAGGCACGGATTGCGGTGTCGATGATCGTCGGGCGCGATCCCTCCCGTCTGGACAGGGCGGGGGTCGCCCGTGCCGCCCTCGAGAGCCTCGCCGAGAACACCTCCGACGGGATTGTGGCACCGGTCTTCTGGGGTGTCGTGCTGGGCCTGCCGGGGATTGCGGCCTATAAGGCGATCAATACGCTGGATTCCATGATCGGCCATCGCAACGCGCGGTATGAGTGGTTTGGCAAATTTGCGGCGCGGCTGGATGATCTGGTCAATCTTGCGCCTGCACGGCTGAGCGGGGGGCTTTTTGCGCTGGTTTCCGCGCCGATGCGCGCGCTGCGGGTGATGCGCCGTGATGCGGGGCTGCATCGTTCGCCCAATGCGGGCTGGCCCGAAGCCGCTTTGGCCGCAGGGCTTCAGGTGCGCCTGTCCGGTCCGCGCATCTATGGCACCCATATGGCCGACGAGCCTTTCGTGAATGCCGCGGCCCCCGATCCCGTGCCGCAGGATCTGCAACGCGGATTGCGGCTTTATCTGCGGGCGATTGGGCTTATGGGGCTCTGTCTTCTTGCTCTGGCCTTTGTCTGAAACGGCCCCTGTTCTGAAAGGTATCCTATGCGCGATCACGGCGGAAATCTCGATCAGGCGATGGCCATATTCGGGGGCGATGACTGGATCGATCTCTCGACCGGCATCAATCGTGTGCCTTATCCCGTGCCCGCGCTGCCGTCGCAGGCCTATACCGATCTGCCGACGCGCAGCGCGATGGAGGGCCTTCTGGCCGTGGCGCGCCGGACCTATGGCCTGAAAGACGCCGCGATTGCCGCGCTGGCCGGTGCGCAGGCCGCCATCCAGACCCTGCCGCATATCGTCGGCGGGCCGAAACGGGCGCGGGTGCTTGGCCCGACCTATAACGAACATGCAGCCAGCCTGCGACAGGCGGGCTGGGAGGTGCAGGAGGTCACCACGATCGCAGAGCTGCGCGGGGCCGATCTGGCGGTTGTGGTCAACCCCAACAACCCCGACGGGCAGAGCCATCCCGCCACGACATTGCTGGCGCTGCGTCAGGAGGTCGGCGCGCTGGTGGTCGATGAAAGCTTTGCCGATCCGCGCCCCGATCTGTCAGTGGTGGCCCATCTTGGTGCGCCGGATCTGTTCGTGCTGCGGTCCTTCGGGAAATTCTACGGTCAGGCCGGGCTGCGCTTGGGTTTTGTGCTGGGGGCTGAGGCCCAGATTGCGCAGATCCGGCAGATGGCGGGTCCGTGGCCGGTTTGCGGTGCGGCGCTGGTGATCGGGCAGCAGGCGCTGGCCGATACCCGCTGGCAGCAACAGACCTGCGCGCGGCTGCATGAGGATGTCATCCGTATGGACAGCCTCGCACAGCGCGCGGGCTGGCAACGGGCGGGCGGGGCCGAACTGTTCCGGCTATACGAGACCCCCGATGCCACAGGCGCGCAGACCCGCCTTGCACGCGCGCGCATCTGGAGCCGGATTTTCCCGTGGCATCCGCGCTGGATCAGGCTGGGCCTGCCCGGATCCGCGCAGGAATGGGCACGGCTGGAGGCGGTCCTAACGGGCGAGGGCCAGTAGCCCCGCCACATCCAGATGGGCTTCCAGATGGTCGGCAAGCCGGTCAAGCGTCGCCTCGACCAGCGCGCCGTGATTCATGCCGCTAGACTGTGCCCCCAGCGCGCGCAGCCATGCGCTGCGGAACCCGTCATCACCGAACATCCCGTGCAGATAGCTGCCGCTGACCCGTCCATCCGCCGATATCGCCCCCTCGGGCGTGCCCTCGACATAGGCAAAGGGGCGCGCCCTATCGGGGCCATCACTGCGCCCGATATGGATTTCATAGCCGGAAAACATCGCGCCCGAGGCGGCATGACGGGCGCTGACGCGGGTCAGGCGCTTTTGCGCCACCATCTGCGTATCGACCTCCAGAAAGCCCAGCCCCGCCTCGGTGCCCGCAGGCCCTTCCAGCCCGTGCGGGTCCTGAATGCTGCGGCCAAGCATCTGGTATCCCCCGCAAATCCCCAGAATATGCCCGCCGCGCCGCAGATGGGCCTGCAGGTCGATATCCCAGCCTTGCGCGCGCAGGAAGGCCAGATCGCCGCGCGTCGATTTCGATCCGGGCAGAATCACCAGATCGGTGTCTCCGGGCAGGGCCTGACCGGCCCGCAGGATCGAGACCTGAACCGAAGGCTCCTGCATCAGGGGGTCGAGATCATCGAAATTGGCAATGCGCGACAGCCCCAGACAGACCACTTTCAGCCCCGCCCCTTGCGAGACTTTTGGCAGGTCCAGCGCATCCTCGGCAGGGAGGCGACCGGCCTCGGCAAACCACGGCAGAACGCCGAACCCGCGCCATCCGGTACGTGTCTCGATCAGCCGGTAGCCCTCATCGAAAAGCCGTGGATCTCCGCGGAACTTGTTGATCAGGAAGCCGGCAATCTGCGCCGCATCCTGCGCGGACAGAACGGCCTGCGTGCCCACGATCTGCGCGATGACCCCGCCGCGGTCAATATCGCCCGCCAGCACCACCGGCACATCCGCGGCACAGGCAAAGCCCATATTGGCAATGTCATTGGCGCGCAGATTGACCTCGGCCGGGCTGCCCGCGCCCTCGACGATCACCAGATCATGGCGGGCGCGCAAACGGTTGAAACTGTCCAGAACCGCGCCCATCAGGGACGGTTTCAGCGCGGCATAGTCCCGCGCACGCACGGTGGTCAGGCGCTGGCCCTGCACCACGACCTGCGATCCCGTCTCGCTTTCGGGCTTGAGCAGGACAGGGTTCATATCGGTGACGGGCTCCAGCCCGCAGGCCAGTGCCTGAAGCGCCTGCGCCCGACCGATTTCGCCACCATCCGCCGTGACCGCTGCGTTATTGGACATGTTCTGCGGCTTGAACGGGGCCACCGTCAGCCCGCGCCGCCGTGCGGCCCTGCAAAGCCCTGCCACCAGCATCGATTTGCCGACATTGGAGCCCGCGCCCTGAATCATCAGCGCCACCATCACGCAGCCCTCCGGCCTGTCACGTCACGCTGCGCCGCGCCAGGGCAGCCCCGCCCCCAAGCCGCCGAGCACGGGCGGGACTGCACCGCATCTCGACCAAGACAGTGGCAGCTGGCTTCGGGAAATGCGGTGCGCCCACCTTCTGCCAGCTTCGGGACCCTGCCGAATGTGGCAGGAGCATCATGGCGTAACATCGTTAAAATAACCTTGTTTTCCCTCATCCCGAAAGCCCCGCATGTAAACTGGTCCGGCAGGGCTTCCAAAGGACGATGCGTCAAGCAAGCCTTTTCGCAAAAACGGCCCGCGATCGTTCAGAATTCCACGCCTTTCTGGCCCTTGATCCCCGAGCGGAACGGGTGCTTGACCAAGGTCATCTCGGTGACCAGATCGGCGACCTCGATCAGCGCGTCCTTGGCATTGCGCCCCGTCAGCGCCACATGGGTCATCGGCGGTTTCTCGTCGCGCAGGAAGGTCACGACCTCGTCGATATCCAGATAGTCATAGCGCAGCGCGATATTGATCTCGTCCAGCAGCACGAAACGGATTTCCGGATTGCGGATCAGCTCTTTCGCTTTTTCCCACCCGCGCTTGGCCATCGCGACATCTCGGGCGCGGTCCTGCGTTTCCCAGGTAAAACCTTCCCCCATCGCGTAGAACTGACAGATATTGGAGAAATGCTCTTCGATCAGACGACGTTCGCCCGTATCCCATGCGCCCTTGATGAACTGCACGACAGCGCAGGGCATTTCATGGGCGATACAGCGCAAGATCATCCCGAAACCGGCAGAGGATTTGCCCTTACCTGCGCCGGTATTGACGATGATCAGACCTTTTTCGCCTTCCTTGGTGGCCATGATCTTGTCACGGGCGGCCTTCTTCTTGGCCATCTTGCTGGCATGGCGGTCGGCCATATCTTCGGGCGAGTGGGTCGTTTGCGATGTCTCGGGCATCGGGATCTCCTTCCTTGACAAAGGCGGGGCACTCACGTCTTTTAGCCCTGCGTTCAGGTTCCTGTCTATGACAGGTGAAAAGGGAATGCGATAGGGACGGTGCGACACGGTCCCAAGCGCAGCCGCCCCCGCGACCGTGACCGAAGAGGCCGCATGCCACTGGAGCCATCCGGGAAGGCGCGACCGGCAGGAGGAGACTCTCTTCCTGACTTCGCAAGCCGGGAGACCTGCCTGAGACGCGGATGAGAACGGGCGATCGGGGTGTGTCGTGGCCGGACGGAAGGGGAAACCGGTGGTTTCGGCTTTCGGCCAGTGCTATGCGCCCTGTAAGGGAGAGCATATGACAGATGTAACCGTGACAATCTGCACCACCTGCCGCCGCGCAGGGGACGAGGCCGATCCGCGTCCGGGAACGCGGTTGCATCAGGCGCTGCAGCACGCCGACCTGCCGCAGGGCGTAAAGGTGCGGGCTGCCGAATGTCTTTCGGCCTGCACGCGGTCCTGTTCGATGGTTCTGGCCGGAGGGGCGCAGCGTTGGACCTATGTCTATGGCGATCTCGATCCCGATCTGCATCTTGAGGATATCCTTAGCGGGATCCGCGCCTATAAGGACACCACCGATGGTCTGGTGCCTTGGCGCGCACGCCCGGTAATCTTTCGCAAACAATCCATTGCGCGTATTCCGCCGCAAAATGATCCGCAGGAGTGATCAATGACCAATCTCGCAAAGGTTCCGGTAACGGTTGTCACAGGGTTTCTGGGCGCGGGCAAAACCACGCTGATCCGCCATCTGATGCAAAACCCGCAAGGCCGCCGTCTGGCCGTGCTGGTCAATGAATTCGGCACCGCAGGGGTGGATGGGGATATCCTCAAATCCTGCGCCGATGAAAACTGCCCCGAGAATAACATCCTCGAACTGGCCAATGGCTGTATCTGCTGCACCGTGGCCGATGAATTCATTCCCACCATCGAACGCCTTCTGGCGCTGCCTGAAACCCCCGACCATATCCTGATCGAGACCTCGGGGCTGGCGCTGCCCAAACCGCTTCTGAAAGCCTTCGACTGGCCTGCGATCCGTTCGCGGATCACGGTGGACGGGGTGATCGCGCTGGCGGATGCCGAGGCTGTCGCCTCCGGCCAGTTCGCGCCCGATCTGGGAGCGGTCGATGCACAGCGCGCCGCCGATCCCTCGCTTGATCATGAAACGCCGCTGTCGGAGGTCTTCGAGGACCAGATCGCCTGCGCCGATATCGTGCTTCTGTCCAAAGCCGATCTGGCGGGCGAAGAGGGGCTGGCAAAAGCCCGTGCCGTCATCGAGGCCGAGGCCCCGCGCAAGCTGCCGATCCTGCCGATGACCGAAGGCGAAATCGACCCGCAGGTTATCTTGGGGCTGAATGCGGCGGCGGAAGACGACCTTGAGGCGCGCCCGTCCCATCATGACGGCCACCACGACCATGAACATGACGATTTCGACACGATTGTCGTGGATCTGGGCGAGATCGAGGATATCGCAGGGCTTGAGGCACGCATGATCGCGATGGCGGGGGATCTCAATATCCTACGGATGAAAGGCTATCTGGCGGTGAAGGGCAAGCCGATGCGCTATCTGGTGCAGGCGGTGGGCACCCGCCTGCGCGGCCAGTTCGACCAGCCTTGGGGCAGCCGTCCGCGTGCCTCGCAGCTGGTGGTGATTGCCGAGCATGATCATATCGACCGTGCGGCGATCGAAACCGCTTTGGGACTGGTATCGGCCTAAATCATGCATGTCGTCTTTCGCGAAACTCACGGGCTTGATCAATCCGATCAGCCGCAGGATCTGGCGCAGGCCCCTGCGGATCTGGTGGTGCTGTCCTTTTCCGATAGTGATCTGGGCGCGTTCGCGGCAGGCTGGAAACGTGCGAAGGGGGGCAGCCCGCTGCCCTCTTGCCGACTGGCCAATCTGGTCGCGCTGAAACATCCGCTTTCGGTCGATACCTATGTCGAACAGACCCTTTCGGGGGCAAAGGGCGTGCTTGTGCGGTTGATTGGTGGCGAAAGCTACTGGCCTTACGGGCTGGCCTGCCTGCAGGATCTGGCGCGGCGCAAGGGCATCGCACTTGCGGTCCTGCCTGCGGACGGGCGCGAGGATGCGCGCCTTGATACGCTTTCCACGCTGCCCGTCTCGACATTGCGGCGCTTGCAGGCGCTGTGCGATGCGGGCGGGGCGGTGGCCGCACAGGCCGCGCTGGCCCAGCTTGCTCTGGCTGCGGGGCTGTATGCGGGGCCGGTGGCGGGGCTGAAATCGGTGCCCGATTACGGGTTCTACCTGCCCGAAAAGGGCGTTATTGCGCCGCCCGAGGACACCGGGCCGGTGGCCTTTGTGACCTTCTACCGGTCCTATCTGACGGCGGCCGATACCGCCCCTGTCGATGCCTTGATCGAAGCGCTTCGGGCGCGGGGATTTGCAGCTTTCGGGGTCTTTGTGCCCTCCCTGAAAGCGGCGGGTGTGCCGGATTGGCTGCGCGGTGAGATTGCGCGGCTCAAACCGGTTGCAATCGTCAATGCCACTGCGTTTTCGGCGCAGGGTGCCGAAGGTGGCTCGCCCTTGGATCAGGCCGATGTGCCGGTGGTGCAGGTGGCGCTTTCCACCGCGCAGCGCCGCGATTGGGCCGCCTCCGAGCGCGGTCTCGCCCCTTCGGATCTGGCGATGCATGTTGTGCTGCCCGAGGTGGATGGCCGCCTGTTTGGTGGCGTGATCTCGTTCAAAAGCCCCGGCAAACGCGATCCGGATCTGCAATATTCCCGTTTCGCCCATCGCCCCGATCTGGGGCGGGTCGCGCAGGTTGCCGAACGGGTTCTGGCGCTGTATCGGCTCGGTCAGATGCCTGCCGCGCAAAAACGTCTGGCCTTCGTGCTTTCGACCTATCCGGGCAAGAGCTACCAGATTGCCCATGCGGTGGGGCTGGATGCCTTGGCCTCGGTGGAACATCTGGTGGCGACGCTTGCGGAAGAGGGATATCCCCTGACCAAAGTCAGCGATCTGGGCGCCGTCTTGCAGCATGCCGTGCTGCACTATTCGCTGGATGACTACCGGCTGGCGCTGGCCAACCTGCCCGACAGTCTGCGCGATGATCTGGCCGAGGCATGGGGTGCCCCCGAGGACGACCCCGCCTGCCGCAACGGGCAGTTCCAGTTTCCGGCGATCCGCTGTGGTAAGGCGGTCGTGGCTTTGCAGCCCGAACGCGCCGATCGTGCCTCGCGCGAGACGGATTATCACGATCTGTCACGCGTGCCACGTCATGCCTATGTGGCCTTCTATCTCTGGCTGCGTGGCCAGACCGATGCGGTCCTCCATATGGGCGCACATGGCACGGTTGAATGGCTTCCCGGGAAATCTGTTGCCTTATCAGAAGCTTGCTGGCCAGAGGCCCTGCTGGCCGCCTGTCCTGTCATCTATCCGTTTATCGTGAATGATCCGGGCGAGGCCGCACAGGCCAAGCGTCGCATCGGCGCTGTAACGATTGGCCATGTGCCGCCGCCCTTGGCGCAGACCGCGATGCCTGAAAGCCTGATGCGGCTGGAGGCGTTGATGGATGAATATTCCACCGCCGACGGGTTGGACCCCGCCCGCCGCGACCGCCTTATTGCCGATATCCGTGCCGAGGCACAGGGGCGCGGGGTAGAGGCCGATCTGGGGATCGCGGAGGCCGCCTCGGCCGCCGAGGCGATCACCCGTCTGGATGCGTTCGTCTGCGACATCAAGGAAAGCCAATATGCCGAAGGGCTGCATGTGTTTGGCACCGGTGCCTGCGGCACGGCGGAGACGCAAGGGGTGATCCGCGCGCTGGCGGGGCGTTTCGTGCCGCCCGGTCCTTCCGGCAGTCCGCATCGGGGGCGGGCGGATGTGCTGCCGACGGGGCGCAATCTCTTTACCACCGATCCGCGCGCAGTGCCGTCGCGGGCGGCCTATACCCAAGGGGTCAAGCTGGCCGAAGAGCTGATCCGCCGTCACCTGCAGGATCACGGGGATTGGCCACAGGGGCTGGTTGTCGATCTGTGGGGGTCGGCCACGATGCGCACCGCAGGCGAAGAATTTGCGATGGCGCTGCATCTTGCCGGTATCAAACCGGTTTGGGATAGCAATTCCGAACGGGTTTCGGGGTTCGAGCTGGTGCCGCTGGCCTTGCTTAACCGTCCGCGGATCGATGTGACCTTGCGGGTGTCAGGGTTGTTCCGTGACGTATTTCCGGGGCTGGCGCAGCTTTTCGAACTGGCGGCAGAGGCTTTGGCACAGCGCGAGGAAGCGGCAGAAGACAATCCCTATCTGGCCAGAACCCCGCGCGTTTTCGGCCCCAAACCCGGTCTTTACGGGTTGAATATGGGAGAGGCGCTTGAGGATTATTCTGATGAGGGGCGCGTGATGGCGGGGGAGGCATGGCTGAATGCTTCGTCCCATGCGATTGATGCCAAAGGAAATATCATGCCCGCCCGCGCGGCACTCGAGATGCGGCTGGCAGAGGCGGATACATTCGTGCATCTGCAGGATCTGCCCGAGACGGATCTTCTTGTGGCTTCGGATTATGCCGCGCATGAGGCGGGGTTTGCGGCGGCAATGGCGCGTCTGGGGCAGGCGGCCCCGAAATCCTACCATCTGGATGCCACCCGTCCCGATCAGCCCCGCGCCCGTGCCTTGACGGAAGAAATCGCCCGTGTGGTGCGGGCGCGCGCCGCCAATCCGGATTGGGCCGATAGCATGATGCAGCACGGCTTTCGTGGCGGGGCTGAAATTGCCGCGACACTGGATCATCTTGCCGCGTTCGCGCATCTGTCACGCGCTGTGCCGAGTCATCTGTTCGACCTCTATTTCGAGGCCACTCTGGGCCGCAGCGAGGTGGTCGATTTCCTTGAAAAGGACAATCCGCAGGCACTGGCGGCGATGTGGGATAGGTTTCGGGCCTTGTCTGATGCTAACCTCTGGGTTACGCGGCGCAATTCGATTCAGGATGCGCTGGCTCAAACCGCTTTGGGAGCAGATGAATGACACAGGCCACAGGGCAGCCGCAGGCCCCGCAAGGCAATGCAGCGCAGATCAGGGGATGGTGCCCCGGTGCCCACAGACCGATGCTGTCGGGCGACGGGCTGGTGGTGCGGGTCCGGCCTTGGTACGGGCGGCTGACGAAAGGGCAGGCAGGGGCGCTGGCGGGCCTGTCCGCGCAATTCGGCAACGGTCTCATCGACCTGTCCTCGCGCGGCAATCTGCAGCTGCGGGGGATCCAGCCCGAAGATCACGAGGCCGTGCTGAAGGCGCTGGCACCGTTAGGGCTGCTTGATCATTCGCTGGCTGCCGAGACGCGGCGCAATGTCATCACCCAGCCCTTCTGGCAGATGGGCGATCTGACCCAGCGGCTTGGCGATGCGCTGAGCGCGGCGCTGGCCGGTGAGGACGGCCCCGCGCTTCCGGCGAAATTCGGCTTTGCGGTGGATTGCGGCGAGGTGCCCCTGTTGCAGGACGCCTCTGCCGATATCCGGCTCGAACGCGGGCAGGCGGGGTTGATCTGCCGTGCGGACGGGGCCAGCGCCGGACGTCCCGTGACCGTGCAAACGGCTGTGGCGGCCTGTCTGGAGATGGCCGAATGGTTTCTGTCCAGCGGCGGCATGACCGAAGGGCGTGGCCGGATGCACCGGCATCTGGCGCAGGGGGCGGATCTGCCGCCTGCATGGCGCGAAAGCCCCAAACAGAAGGGGGCGGCGCCCCCCGCTCCGGAGCTTTTGCCACAGGGCGCGTTTTTTGGCGTGGCCTTCGGGCAGATCAGGGCCGAGGAACTGGCCGAGATTGCCAGCTATGGCAAGCTGCGTCTGACGCCGTGGCGCATGGTTCTTGTCGAGCAGGCCCGTGAATTTCCGCATATTGCCAGTGCTGTGACCAGGGCCGATGATCCGCGCCTGCGGATGTCTGCCTGCACGGGCGCACCTGCCTGCCCGCAAGGTCTCAGCCCGACGCGGCCTCTGGCACAGAAGATCGCCAGACAGGGCCTGCCGGCTGGCGGGCACCTGCATATCTCGGGCTGCACCAAGGGCTGTGCCCACCCGCAAGACTGCGACATGGTGGCGGTGGCGACCGCCAGCGGATGGGCCTTTGGCCGGAACTGCCGGAGTTCGGCGCTGGCTGCGGGGCATTTGAGTGAAACCGAATTGACCAAAGAAATCAGAGAAGGCGCGGGGGACTAATGCCGCATTTATACGAAACCGACGGGGCCAAAATCTACGCGGAGAGCTTTGCGACGATCCGTGCCGAGGCCGATCTGGCACGGTTTGACACGGATGAAGAACCGGTTGTGGTGCGGATGATCCATGCCGCGGGGCTGGTGGGGCTGGAACGCGATGTGATATTTTCGCCGGGCATGGCAAGCATTGCCCGCGCCGCCCTTCAGGCGGGGGCCCCGATCCTGTGTGATGCGCGGATGGTCTCGGAAGGCATCACCCGCGCGCGGTTGCCTGCGCAAAACGAGGTGATCTGCACCTTGCACAGCCCCGATATCGTCGAGCGTGCGAAGGCGATGGGCAATACGCGTTCGGCGGCGGCGCTGGAGCTGTGGCGCCCGCATCTGGCCGGTGCGGTGGTGGCCATCGGCAATGCGCCCACGGCCCTGTTCCATCTGCTCAATATGCTGGAAGACCCCGACTGCCCGCGTCCGGCGGCGATTATCGGCTGCCCTGTCGGCTTTGTGGGGGCGGCGGAATCCAAAGAGGCATTGATGCAGGATCTGCCCGTGCCCTCGGTCATCGTGCGCGGACGCTTGGGCGGCTCGGCGATTACCGTGGCGGCCGTCAACGCGCTGGCCAGCCGGAAGGAATAAGATGGGCAAGCTTGTCTGTGTGGGGCTTGGCCCCGGCGATCCCGATCTGATGTCGGTTCGGGCGCATCGTCTGGTGGGGGCGGCCCGTCATGTCGCCTATTTCCGCAAGAAGGGGCGGATGGGGCAGGCGCGCCGCATCGTCGAGGGCCTGTTGCCGGACGGGGTCACCGAATATCCGATGGATTATCCGGTGACGGTCGAGATCCCTTTTACCGACCCCGAATATAACCGCCTGCTTTCGGAATTTTACGACGATTGGGCCGAGCGCCTTGCCATGCTGTGTCAGGGGCAGGATGTGATCGTGCTCTGCGAGGGCGACCCCTTCTTCTACGGCTCGTTCATGCATCTTTATACCCGCCTCAAGGACCGTATTCCCGTTGAGGTCGTGCCCGGAATTACGGGGATGTCGGGCTGTTGGACGGCGACCGGCGCGCCGATCACATGGGGCGATGATGTGTTGACCGTTGCGATGGCGACCCTGCCCGAGGCCGATCTGGCGGCACGGATCGCGCAGACCGACGCGCTTGTGGTGATGAAGATCGGACGCAATCTGCCGAAGCTGACCCGCGCGTTGCAGAGCGCCGGTAAATTCGGGGATGCGTGGATCGTCACGCATGGCACGATGGACAACCAGACCGTGCGACGGCTTGACGAGGTCACCGGCGAGGTGCCCTATTTCTCGATTGTTGTGGTGCATGGGCAGGGACGCAGACCATGAGCGGCTGGTTGCAAGTGGCGGGGCTTGGCCCCGGTGACGAGGATCTGGTGACGCCGCAAGTGCAGGCCGCGCTGTCCGAGGCCACCGACATCATCGGCTATATTCCCTATGTCCGCCGCGTGCCCGACCGTGCGGGGCTCACCAAGCATGAAAGCGACAATCGGGTCGAGCTGGACCGCGCCCGCCATGCGCTGGAACTGGCCGCCAAGGGCGCGCGGGTGGTGATTGTCTCCTCCGGCGATCCGGGGGTGTTTGCAATGGCTTCGGCGCTGTTCGAGGCCCTTGAGGCGGGGCCGCAGGGCTGGCAGGATCTCGATATCCGTATCCTGCCGGGCATTACAGCGATGCTGGCGGCCAGTGCGCGGATCGGGGCACCGATGGGGCATGATTTCTGCGCCATCAACCTGTCGGATAACCTCAAACCGTGGCCGATCATCGAGAAGCGGCTGCGGCTTGCGGCACAGGCCGGATTTTCGATGGGCTTCTACAATCCGCGTTCGGCCTCGCGCCCGCACCAGTTCGGTCAGGCTTTGGCGATCCTGCGCGAAGAGTTGCCCGCAACGGTGCCGGTTTCCTTTGCGCGCAATGTCTCGCGCCCTGACGAACGGATTGTGACGGTGCCTCTGGGGCAGGCCCGTGAAGACATGGCCGATATGCGCACCGTCGTGATTCTGGGCACCGCCGAAACACGGCAGGTCGGGCGGTTCACCTATACGCCGCGCTCCTATCCCGAGGCATCCTGAACGCCATGATCTCCCGCGGCCCCTGCACCGGTGCTTTCAAGCCAGCCCAGAACGTCATCGGCGTGATGGAAGATCCGGCGCCCTGCAAGTGTGGGGCGTTCGATCATGATCACCGGAATCTGCAACTGGCGGGCCGCCTCGATTTTGGCTTCCGCCCCGCGTCCTCCGGCGTTTTTGGCCACCACAAGCGTGATGCGATGCTTGGACATCAGAGCCAGATCCTGTGCTGTCTCGAACGGTCCGCGTGCCAGCACGACCTGCGCATCGGGCAGCGGCAGCGGATCGGTGGGCGGATCGACAAGACGCAGCAGGTAATGATGCTGGGGCGCCCCAGCGAAAGCCGCAAGGTTCTGCCGTCCGATCGCCAGAAAAATGCGGCCGGGCATGGCGGGCAGCGCGGCGGCGGCGGCTTCCATATCGGGCACGGATCGCCAGCGGTCGCGCGGTCCCGCCTGCCAGGGCAGCCGCTCGAAGCTGCACAGTTGCACAGATTCTGCCGCACAGGCATGCAGGGCGTGGCGGCTCATCTGCGCGGCAAAAGGATGGGTCGCGTCGATGACATGGGTGATGGTCTCGTGCCGCAGATAGTGGCGCAGCCCTTCGATACCGCCAAATCCGCCCACCCGAAGCGGCAGCGGCTGCGCCACCGGCGCGCGGGTGCGACCGGCATAGGAATATACCGCGCTCTGGCCCGAAACAGCCAGAAGGCGCGCCATTTCAGCGGCTTCGGTGGTGCCACCCAGAAGAAGGATACGGGACATGGGTAAGCCTTGGCTGCACATAATCGGTTTGGGCGAGGATGGACCAGCGGGACTGTCGGATGCAAGCCGCGAAATTCTGGCACGCGCGGCGGTCATTTTCGGCGGGCCGCGCCATCTGGAGTTGGTGGGGGCGGGGGCGCGCGGGCGCGCGTGGCCGATCCCCTTCGATCTGGCCCCCGTTCTGGCGCTGCGCGAGGGACGGCCCGCAGATCTGGAGGTGGTGGTTCTGGCGTCGGGCGATCCGTTCTGGCACGGGGCGGGCGGATCTCTGGTGCGCCATCTGTCGCCGCAGGACTGGATCTGCCATCCGGCGGTCTCGTCGGTGTCATGGGCTGCGGCGCGGCTGGGCTGGCGGCTGGAAGAGGTGACAAGCTTCGGTCTGCATGCCGCCCCGCTGGCCCGCATGCGGGCGGATTTGCAGCAGGGCGCGAAGCTGGTCGTGACGTTGCGCGGCGGTGCACAGGTGCCCGACCTCGGGGCCTATCTGACGGGCTTGGGCTTCGGGGCGTCGGAGCTGACGGTCTTCGAGGCTCTGGGGGGGCCGAGAGAGCGCCGTCACCGGATGCGCGCCGATCAGGTGGCAGGTCATTTCGGCGCACCGGTTCTGGTGGCGATTGCCGTTGCGGGCGGGCAGGGCCTGCCGCGTGGCTTCGGCCTGCCCGATGATCTTTTCACCCATCACGGCCAGATCACCAAACGCCCCGTTCGGGCGCTGACGCTTTCGGCGCTGGCCCCGCGTATGGGCGAAAGGCTCTGGGATCTGGGGGCGGGATGCGGCTCTATCTCGGTGGAATGGGCTTTGGCAGGCGGGCAGGCCAGCGCGCTGGAGCCGCGCCCGGACAGGCTGGCGCAGATCGGACAGAACGCCGCGCAATTCGGTGTCGAGCACCGTATCGATATCCATGAAGGGCAGTGGCCCCAGACCCTGCCATCTGCCGCCCCCGATGCCGTTTTTATCGGCGGCGGGCTGTCGCGCGAAGGATTCGAAGCGCTTTGGGCGCGGATACCCGCAGGCACACGTCTGGTGGGCAATGCGGTGACGCTGGAAAGCGAGGCGCTGTATCTGGCGCTTCAGGCCGAATGTGGCGGGCATCTGCTGCGGGTCGAACTGGCCGAAGAGGCCCCGCTGGGGCGCATGCGTGGCTGGAACAGGGCACGACCGATCCTGCAATGGAGTGCCATCAGATGACGCGGGTGCTGGGAGTGGGGCTGCAATCGCGTGCCGAAAGCGCGGCCCTCGCGGCGCTTCTTGATGCCGCCCGCGAAGCTGCGCCCGATATGCTGGCGATCCTTGCGGATAAGGCCGATCATCCCGCGCTTCAGGCCGTGCAAGCCGCTGGTTTGCCGGTCTGCCTGATTGCGCGCAGCCGTTTGAACGGGGTTGCGACCCCCACATATTCGGCCCGCGTGGCCGAGAGGTTCGGCACCGGCTCGGTGGCCGAGGCACTGGCGCTTGTGGCGGCAGGGCCGGAGGCGCGGATCGTGCAGCCAAGGGCCATCTCGCCCTGCGGCACAATGACGACCGCCCTTGCCGACAGCCTGAAGGGAGAGAAGAAGGAATGACCGTTTATTTCATCGGCGCGGGCCCGGGGGCCGCCGACCTGATTACCTTGCGCGGGCGCGATCTGATTGCCGCCTGTCCGGTCTGCCTCTATGCCGGATCGCTGGTGCCCGAGGCGCTGCTTGCGCATTGCCCGAGCGGCGCGCGGATCATCAATACCGCTCCGCTTTCACTGGACGAGATCATCGCCGAACTCCGTAAGGCGCATCAGGCCGGGCAGGATGTGGCGCGGCTTCATTCGGGGGACCTGTCGATCTGGTCGGCGATGGGCGAACAGCTGCGCCGTCTGCGTGCCGAGGCCATCCCCTACGAGATCTGCCCCGGTGTGCCCAGCTTTGCGGCGGCGGCGGCGGCACTTGAAACCGAACTGACCCTGCCCGGTGTCGCGCAATCGCTGGTGCTGACGCGCACCTCGGGCCGCGCCTCGCCCATGCCGGAAAACGAGACGCTGGAAACCTTTGCACGCAGCGGCGCGACCTTGGCGATCCATCTGTCGGTGCATGTGCTTGACGAGGTCGTCGCGCGGCTGACCCCGTTTTACGGGGCGGATTGTCCGGTGGCCGTGGTCTGGCGCGCAAGCTGGCCCGACCAGCAGATCCTGCGCTCGCATCTGGGTGAGGTGATCGCCGCCAGCGACGGGCTACGCGGGCGCACGGCACTTATTCTGGTGGGGCGGAGCCTTGCGCAGGAAGGCTTTGCCGAGAGCTGCCTTTACGCGGGCGATTACGACCGCCGCTACCGCCCCGTGGGCACCGCGCCGCGCTTTCCGGAGGGGCAGGAATGATCCCCGACGGGCTGATCGTCTCGGCCACCGGATCGGGCACTGGCAAAACCACGCTGACATTGGGCTTGCTCCGCGCCTTCCGGCGGGCGGGCGTGGTGGTCCGCCCGTTCAAGGCGGGGCCGGATTACATCGATCCGGGCTTTCATCATGCGGCCTCGGGCATGGCCTCGGCCAATCTTGACAGCTGGGCGATGCCGGCGGGGCTGATGGGGCAGATCATCGCCACTGCGCAGGGGGCCGATCTGGTGATCGCGGAAGGCGCGATGGGGTTGTTTGACGGGGTCGCCGCGATCGGGGCTACGGCGCGCGGGACGGCGGCGGATCTGTCGGCGCTGACAGGCTGGCCCGTGGTGCTGGTGATCGATGCATCCGGTCAGGCACAATCGGTCGGCGCGGTGGCCTTGGGCTTTGCACGGCTGCGCGCCGATGTGCGGGTGGCGGGCGTGGTTGTCAACCGCGTGGCCAGCCCGCGTCACGAGGCGATGGTGCGCGAGGGTCTGGCCGCAGCGGCTGTGCCCTGTCTGGGCTGCCTTCCACGGGTCAGGGGGCTTGAAATGCCCTCGCGCCATCTGGGGCTGGTTCAGGCCAGCGAGCGCCCCGAGCTTGAGACACAGATTGACGCGATGGCTGATCTGGTGACCGCCCATCTGGATCTGGCGCAGATCCGTGAACTGGCCGCACCGACGCAATGTCCCGCAGGGGCCGGACGCCCCGTTCCCCCGCCCGGACAACGCATCGCACTTGCGCAGGATCAGGCATTTTCCTTTCTCTATCCGCATCTTGTAACAGGATGGCGCGCCGCAGGGGCCGAGATCATGCCCTTCTCGCCGCTGGCGGATGAGGCCCCCGACCCAAGCGCCGATTGCGTCTGGCTGCCCGGTGGTTATCCCGAATTGCATGCAGGGCGTCTGGCTGCGAACGGGCGTTTTCTGGCGGGTCTGACGGCTTTGGCCGGAACCCGCCCCGTGCATGGCGAATGCGGCGGCTATATGGTGTTGGGGCAAGGGCTTGTCGATAAGGACGGGCACCGCCACCAGATGGCAGGATTGCTGGGGCTCGAGACATCCTATGCGGCGCGCAAGATGCATCTGGGCTACCGGCTGGCCACCTTGGCCGCGCCCATCCCCGGTCTGGCGGCAGGCCAGAGACTGCGCGGGCACGAGTTCCATTTCTCGACCATCCTCGCGCAACCCGATCTGCCTTTGGCCGAGGTGGTGGATGCGGCGGGTGCATCGGTGGTGGAAACCGGCTCGCGCAGGGGCTATGTCAGCGGGACATTCTTTCACCTGATTTCGGAGGTCGCATGAGCGGTTTCGTCAGTTTCGTCTCGTCGGGTCCGGGGGATCCGGAGCTTTTGACCCTGCGCGCCGCCGACCGTATCCGGCAGGCCGACGCCATCCTGTTCGATGATCTCTCTGCCGGACCGATCCTTGATCTTGCACGCCCCGATTGTGACCTGATCGGCGTTGGCAAGCGGGCAGGGCGCCCCTCGCCGAAACAGGACCATGTCAGCCGCCTTCTGGTCGACCATGCCCGCAGCGGCGGCAAGGTGGTGCGGCTGAAATCCGGCGATTGCGGTATTTTCGGGCGGCTGGAAGAAGAACTGGCCGCCTGCCGTGCGGCGGGGATCGCCTTCGAGATCGTTCCCGGGGTGACGGCGGCCTCTTCGGCGGCGGCGGCGGCGCAAATCCCGCTGACACGGCGGTTGACGGCGCGGCGGCTGCAATTTGTCACCGGCCATGATGTCACGGGGGCGCTGCCCGACGAGATGAATATGGCCGCGCTGGCCGATCCGCAGGCCGTTACGGCGGTCTATATGGCACGCCGGACCTTTGTTGCGCTGTCCGAGCGGCTGGCCGAGGCGGGGCTGGATCTGGACACTCCGGCGCTGATGGCCGAATCGATTTCCCATCCCGACGAGGTGATCTGGCGCGGCACGATGCGCGCGCTGGCGGCCAAGATAACGGCGGAACTATCCGCCGGAGCCGTGTCGCAAAAACCGGCATTGATCTTTTACGGGGCGCTTGCCCCCGCCTGAGACGCGAATCCGAGACAGCTACAGAGAAAAACTTCCGCTCGGGGCTTAGGTCTTATTGACCTGAGCCCTTTGCTTATTCAAAACCAGAGAGACGGTTTCCGGCAGCCAAGAGGTGTTGCCGGATGAAAAGGGAATCCGGTGCGGTGTAGCCATCAGGCGCCAAATCCGGAACTGCCCCCGCAACTGTAAGCGGCGAGTCCGCGCCTGACAGCCACTCCGGTCCGAAATCGGGGGAAGGCGGCGCGATGGCGATGAACCGCAAGTCAGGAGACCTGCCGTGCGTCGGGGCGCAAGCCCTGTCTGTTCCATCAATCACGCCGTCGGGGTCGACGGCAGGGAGATACCGCTATGCATATCGAACCGGGCGTCGTTACGGGCGCCAAACTGTTTCTGAGCTATGCCACCGCCGCAGGCGCGGCCACCTATGTCACCCGCGAGGCGATCAAAACCCTCCATCTTGGCGATCTGCCGGTCACGCTTGCACGCGCCGTTGCGGCCACCGCTGCCGTTTTCGTGTTTTTCGAAGTCTTTCCGCATCACGCGGTCGGCGTGTCCGAAGTCCACCTGATTCTGGGCTCGACGCTGTTTTTGACTTTGGGCCTTGTGCCGGCGGCCATCGGTCTGGCAATGGGGCTGCTGCTGCAGGGGCTGTTCTTTGCCCCCTTCGATCTGCCGCAATATTTCATGAACGTCACCACGCTGCTGGTCCCGCTTTTTGCGCTTTCGGCACTGGCCAAACGTCTCATCGCGCCTCACACGGCCTATGCCGATATCACCTATCGTCAGGCACTGGCACTTTCGACCGCCTATCAGGGGGGCGTTGTCGCCTGGGTCGCGTTCTGGGTCCTTTATGGCGAGGGCGTCTCGGCGGCGTCTTTGGCAAATGTGGCGACCTTCGGTATTGCCTATATGTCGGTGATCCTGCTGGAGCCGCTGATCGATCTGGCCGTTCTGGCCGGTGCCAAGGCGATCGGGCGCAACCGTTTCGTGCTTTCGCGGGTCTATACCGCCTGAGGCCGCGCGACGGTTTCGCAGAAGAAACGGGGCGAAGAACTGGTGAGCCCCGTTCCAACCTGTTAAAGACAAGGCGCGTTCCGCAAGGGGCGCGCTTTTCATCTTTCGGGGGAGTAGGATGTTCCATCTGTCGCTGATCGGGATCGGGGCCGGTAATCCTGACCATCTGACCTTGCAGGCCATTGACGCGATCAGGGCCTGCGATGTGATCCTGATCCCGCTCAAGGGCCCCGGGAAAGACGATCTGGCCGAAGCGCGCCGCGCGATCTGCGCCAGGGTCACCGGCACGCAGGGGCCACAGCTGCGCGAATTCCGGTTGCCGGTGCGCGACCCCGCCCAACCCGATTATCGTCGCAGGGTCGATGACTGGCATGACGACATTGCCCGCATCTGGGAGCGCGAATTGCACGCGGCCTTGCCAAAAGGCGGGCGCGCGGGGTTTCTGGTCTGGGGCGATCCGTCGCTTTACGACAGCACCCTGCGCATTGCCGAAAGGGTGGCGCGCGCTACCCCGCTCGAGCTGAGCGTTGTGCCCGGGATCACCGCGATACAGGCGATGACTGCGGGCCACGCGATCCCGCTGAACGAAATCGGCGCGGCCGTGGCCATCACCACCGGGCGCAAGCTGCGCCAGGAGGGCTGGCCCGAAAGCATCGGGACAGTTGTCGTGATGCTGGATCAGGGCGGAGCCTTCGAGGCTCTCGATCCGGAAGGTATCGAGATCTGGTGGTCCGCCTATGCCGGTATGAAAGAAGAAATCCGCCTGAGCGGCCCGCTCTCGCGCATGGCACCGCAGATCATGAAGACCCGCGCCGAGGCCCGCAGAACCCACGGCTGGATCATGGATATCTATCTGATGCGCAAAACACGGCACAGCGCCTGAGGCAGAAAGGCGGGAAACTATCGCCCCCGGGCGATAGGCGCATGGTCCCTGCCTGGCATGGGCCACGCTCGAACCGCGCTCGACACCGCATATCTGAAGGACGCATAGCGGAAGGATCAGGAAAAGGTCGATACCGCGGACCGACTGGCCCAACGGTACGAACCCTGAGAACCTGCACTGGTAAAACACGCCACTGTGCTTGGCCGCGTCATCGAAAGGGCATCCACTTCAGGAACGAGCGGAGCCGATCCCGAAGCCAAGCAACCGGATTTTCGAACAGTATCCGGATTAAAAGGAAACTCGTTACGCTTTCAGCCTACTTTCGTAAGCTAGGCCGTTTTATAAATTGATCTGCCGAACGCACAATCCGCATTTGCGCGCAGGCGATATGCGGAGATATCATAAGACAATTACACGTAGTTGTGCTAAGGGGATAAATAGACCCAATATACTGATCAAAACATATTGGATTTCTTTTTCCAACCATAACAGGACCGATCCTCCGCCTTCTGCTAGTGCAGGTCTCGCCATCCTTTGCGCTCTGACCGCCGAGGGCGAACATCCGCTTTGAGCCCGTCCGGCTTCCGAGTTCCTCGACGGCGGTTTGTGCGCTTCCCCGAATTGCCCCAATCCCCCTTAAGAAGCCCCCCGTAAAATTCGCCCTCGCAAAGACCGTACACTACTGGTGGCCTGTCAGTACAAGGTGATGTCTGTCGGTGACAGTTTCACGGGCGGGTGTACGACGGATGGCAGCGGGGTGTCCGCTCCCGTCGAAAGCACATCGTCTCCTATGTCATGTCGAAGTGCCTGACGGGCGTTATCGCAACTGCTGATGCGATTGTCGGCAGTAACGGGTATGATGACGGTGCTGCTTACGAAACCTACTGACCTGACGTGAGTGTGCAGGGTAGGCATTCGGCAGCTTCGCCTTGGTGCCTATGTGGACGCGTTCCACCACGACTGATCCTGTCGTTATGATATTCTGCGAAGTCTATGACACTGTTGACACTCTCGAAGTCATCACGGCCTGTGACGCTGCGGGCGTGATCAGTGTCGCAGGTCCAGAGTTCACGTCGACGGTCGGCGTATTGCAGCGAATTACCATCAGCTTCTCGCGGACCTCGGATCCTCTTTTCTTCGCACGAGTTTCGGGCGCCATCCAGATTGTGAGAGTCCAGTTTTACGATAGTGAGACACCACGCATTGCTATTGCCAATAGCGGACGAAAGGGACGCATGCGTGGGCACAGAGGGCGAATTAATAAAAAGAGAGTGAAGAAATCTTTCTAACACTCTTTTTTATGTACATTCTTGGAAGAATGGCTCCGGCGGTAGGGATCGAACCTACGACCAATTGATTAACAGTCAACTGCTCTACCGCTGAGCTACGCCGGAACACGGTATTTCATCTTGACCCAGATGACGGGATGTTGGCTCCGGCGGTAGGGATCGAACCTACGACCAATTGATTAACAGTCAACTGCTCTACCTCTGAGCTACGCCGGAACATGTGGCGCTGTATAGCGACGGGTTTTCGGGCATGCAAGAGGCTAAATGACGTTTTTTTGGCAGAAATTCATCTTCGTTGAAAAATTGCCTGATCGGTGATGGGACCTGCCACCGAAAGCTCATCTTTTTCCATCATGTCAATGAGATGGGCCAGACAATTCCGGGTTGCGGCTTGCAGGATGCGAGGGGGCAGATCGCCATAGATCTGCCGCGCGAGCGTTGTGGCGCAGACGGGGGCTGCGTGTGTGGCCTCGGTAATCTGGGCATGGCGAGCAAGGCGATGGGCGCGCAACTGGCCGATCCGTTTGCGCGGGGCAAGGATTGGTGCGCCATGTCCGGCCAGAAGCTGGTGCGGGGCAAGTGACTCGAGCCGGTCGAGCGCGGCGAAATAGGACGCCAGATCGCCATCGGGGGGAGAGATCACCGTCGAGGTCCAGCCCATGACGACATCACCGCTAAACACCGTCGTGCCGAATTCGAAACTCAGATGGTTGCTGAAATGACCCGGTGTGTGATGGGCGGTAATTCTTGCCCCGCCCACAGTGATCTGCGCCCCGTCTGCCAGATTGTGGTCGGGCAGGAAGTCATGATCGATACCTTCGCCCCCTCCAAGCTGGCCTTCCTCGGCCAATCGCTGCATCAAAGCGCTTCGACCCGCTTGGGGCGCCCCGAATCCATAGGTGGCCGCGCCCGTTTTCGCGGCAAGCGCCCTAGCACCGGCGCTATGATCAAGATGGGCATGGGTCACCAGAATATGGGTGATCCGCTCATCCGGACCCAGCGCCGCCAGAATCGCCGCAAGATGGGCCTCATCCAGCGGCCCCGGATCGATCACCGCCACATCGCCTTGCCCCAGCAGATAGCTGTTGGTGCCGTTCTGTGTCATCGGCGAGGGATTGGGGGCCAGCACGTGGCGGATGCCATAGGCTCCCGTGGTGCCATTATTTTCGTCGGAACACGGCATCTTGGCTTTCCCTTTCTGCGGCTGCTCGCTACGGTTTTGACATGAAATTCCAGTGGCTGAAACAAATGATGCCGCGCGGGCTCTATGGTCGCGGCGCGCTGATCCTCCTGCTGCCGATCGTTACGATCCAGCTTGTGGTATCTATTGTCTTTATCCAGCGCCATTTCGAGCGTGTGACCGAGCAGATGACCGGCTCGATGCTGCTGGAAATCGACCTGCTGATTGATGCCGTGGATGAGGCCCCCGATCTGTCCGCCGCGCGGGCCGAGGTGGAGCGCCTCGGGACACCTTTACAGATGACCACCGATCTGCCCGCGATTCTCGACGAGACACGCGGCGACCATCGCAAGTTCTATGACCTGACCGGATTGGTGGTGATGGACGTTCTGCACCAGCTTGTCCGTCCGGTGCGGGCCATCGATCTGACGGACGGGGATCGGGTGGTGCTGTGGGTTTCAACCGACAAAGGCTTGATGAAGATAGACTTTTCCCGTCAGAGGGCCTCTGCGTCGAACCCGCATCAGCTTCTTGTGCTGATGCTTGTGGTCGGGCTGCTGATGACGGTCGTGGCGTTCTTGTTCCTGCGCAACCAGCTCAAGCCGATCCGGCATCTGGCGTTGATGGCCGAAGCCTTCGGGCGTGGTCAGTCTGTGCCCTACAAGATTTCGGGGGCGACGGAGGTGCGCTCGGCGGGGGCGGCCTTTCTGGATATGCGCAACCGGATCGAGCGGCATATCGAACAGCGCACGATGATGCTGTCGGCCATCAGCCATGACCTGCGCACCCCCCTGACGCGGTTGCGTCTTGGCCTGTCGATGCTGCCGCGCGACCCCGAAGATGCCAAGGATATCGAGGATATGGAGATGGATGTGGCCGAGATGGGCCGTCTAATCGACGCTTTCCTCGAATTCTCGCGCAATCAGGCACAGGCCGCCGCGCCAGATGACACCGATATCGGCCAGCTTGTCCGCGAGGCGGTGCACTATGCCCAACGCAGCGGGCGCCCCGTGATTCTGGGTGATTGTCCGGAGGCGGGAGAGGTCATTGCGAAACTGCGCGGCGACGATATCCGGCGCGCGCTCGACAATCTGATCGGCAATGCGCTGCGCTATGGCGGGCAGGCCGAGATTGGTGTGACTTTGGGAGAAAAGACCATCAAGATCGCGGTCGAGGATCCGGGGCCGGGCATCGCGCCCGAGCGCCGCGAAGAGGCCCTGCGCCCGTTCACGCGCCTTGATCCGGCGCGCAATCAGGATTTGGGGCAGGGCGTGGGCCTCGGGCTGTCAATCGCATCCGATATCGTGCGCGCCCACGGTGGCAATCTCAATTTGCGCGAAAGCCCGTCGCTTGGCGGTTTGATGGCCGAGATCGTGCTGCCCCGTTAAGGGGCGGCACCTGCTGCGCTCAATGGGCCGACCAGATCGCCAGCGCCACCAGCAGATAGCTTGCCAGACCCAACCCCGCACTGGGTAGGACCCACCATCCCGAAGGCAGGGTGACCGTTGCGGCATGCGCCATGCATCCCTTGATCGAAGAGACGCGGAGGAATTGCCGAAGAGCGGCTTGTGCTGGACGTTGCTGGGTATTCATGGCGCTTATCCTTTAGGTTATTCTCACCTATCCACGAATTAAGATTACCGAATGCAATTCACCTACGCAACAATATTTCACGAAAATTCTGAAAAATATATTCGCACTCTTGCGATCCATATATCGCTTTCCGCCCGTGCTTGACGTAACATTTGCGTAACGCAGAGGTGGTTGAACAGGCACGAGACGCCGCCTATCTATTGCTGGACTAGGGAAGAGACGGGGTTGCCGAAACGGGGCCGGTTCTCTTTCGCCATATAAGGAATGACCATGACCGAAATCTCCTCGCAAACCCATCCGGTTCTGCCGCTGCGCGATATCGTTGTGTTCCCGCACATGATCGTGCCGCTGTTCGTGGGCCGCGAAAAATCGGTACGTGCGCTGGAAGAGGTGATGGCCGAGGATCGTCAGATTCTTCTGGCCAGCCAGATAGATCCCAGCGTGGATGAGCCCGATACCGATGGTATCTTCCGGACCGGCGTTCTTGCCAATGTGCTGCAACTGCTGAAATTGCCCGATGGCACCGTTAAAGTGCTGGTCGAGGGCAAGACGCGCGTGCGCATCACCGAATTTGTCGATAATGAGGATTTCTTCGAGGTCCGCGCCGAGCTTCTGGAAGAGGTGCGCGGCGACGAGGAAACCATCTCGGCGCTTCTGGGGTCGGTCGCCGAAGAATTCGAGCGTTACGCCAAGATCAAGAAAAATATCCCCGAAGAGGCGCTGACCGCCGTCTCCGACACGCGCGAGCCGGCAGAGCTGGCCGATCTTGTCTCGGGTCATCTGGGGCTGGAAGTCGGGCGCAAGCAGGAACTGCTGGAAACGCTGGACATCTCCGAGCGTCTGGAAAAGGTATATGGCCTGATGCAGGGCGAGGTTTCGGTTCTGCAGGTCGAGAAAAAGATCAAGACCCGCGTCAAGAACCAGATGGAGAAGACGCAGCGCGAATACTATCTAAATGAGCAGATGAAGGCCATTCAGAAGGAATTGGGCGATGGCGAGGACGGTCAGAACGAGATCGCCGAGCTGGAAGAGAAGATCGCCAATACCAAACTGTCGAAAGAGGCGCGCGAAAAAGCCGATGCCGAGGTCAAGAAGCTCAAGAATATGAGCCCGATGTCGGCAGAGGCGACCGTCGTGCGCAACTATCTCGACTGGATGCTGTCGATTCCGTGGGGCACCAAATCGCGCGTAAAGAAAGATCTGGGCCGCGCCGAAGAGATCCTTGATACCGATCACTACGGTCTGGAAAAGGTCAAAGAGCGGATCGTCGAATATCTCGCCGTGCAGGCGCGTTCGGCCAAGCTGAAAGGCCCGATCATGTGCCTTGTCGGCCCTCCGGGCGTGGGGAAAACCTCGCTGGGCCGGTCGGTCGCCAAAGCCACGGGGCGCGAGTTCATCCGCATCTCGCTGGGGGGCGTGCGCGACGAATCCGAGATTCGTGGCCACCGCCGGACTTATATCGGCTCGATGCCGGGCAAGATCATTCAGGCGCTGAAGAAAGCCAAGACCACGAACCCGCTGATCCTCTTGGACGAGATCGACAAGATGGGGCAGGACTTCCGTGGTGATCCGGCGTCGGCTATGCTGGAAGTGCTTGATCCGGAACAGAATTCGACCTTTGTCGACCATTACCTTGAGGTCGAATATGACCTGTCGGATGTGATGTTCCTGACCACGGCCAATAGCTATAATATGCCGGGCCCGCTTCTGGACCGGATGGAGATCATTTCGCTCTCGGGCTACACCGAGGACGAGAAGCTCGAAATCTCCAAGCATCACCTCGTGCCGAAACAGGTGAAGGCGCATGGTCTGAAGAAGTCCGAATTCGAGATCGAGGATGAGGCGATCACCGATATCGTGCGCTATTACACGCGCGAGGCCGGTGTGCGGAACCTTGAACGCGAAGTGGCCAAAGTGGCGCGGAAAGCCGTGACCGAGATCATCAAGTCCAAGGGCGAGATCAAGCATATCGACGTGGATAGCGCGAAGCTTGGCGACTATCTGGGCGTGAAGAAATTCCGCTATGGTCTGGCCGAGAAGGAAGATCAGGTGGGCGTGGTGACCGGCCTTGCGTGGACGCAAGTGGGCGGTGATCTTCTGCATATCGAAGCGCTTCGACTGCCCGGTAAGGGCCGGATGAAGACCACCGGTAAGCTGGGCGATGTGATGAAGGAATCGATTGATGCGGCTTCCAGCTATGTCCGCTCGATCGCGCCGGAAATCGGGATCAAGCCGCCGCGTTTCGAAAAGTGGGACATCCACGTGCACGTGCCGGATGGGGCAACCCCGAAGGACGGGCCTTCGGCTGGCCTTGCCATGGTGACCTCGATTGTGTCGGTGTTGACGCAGATTCCGATCCGCAAGGATATCGCGATGACGGGCGAGGTCTCCTTGCGCGGGAATGCGATGCCGATTGGTGGCTTGAAAGAAAAGCTGCTGGCCGCGCTGCGCGGGGGCATCAAGACGGTGTTCATCCCCGAGGAGAACGAGAAGGATCTGGCCGATATTCCGGAGAATGTGAAGGAAGGCCTGAAGATCATTCCCGTGACCCATGTACGCGAGGTCTTGGAACAGGCGCTGGTGCGCAAACCCGAGCCGGTCGAATGGGATGAAGAGGCCGAAGAGGCCGCCGCAGCGGCCAAAGCGGCGGCAGCGGCCCAATCGGGGCAGGGCGCTGTGACCCATTAAGGGGCATGGTCTTTATTTGGAACGGGCGTGGGGAAACCTGCGCCCGTTCTCTTTTGTGGGGCCTTTCCGATTCGACCATAGAGCCGCTAGTCTGAGGGCGCACCATCTCGCAAGAAAGGTTGTTGGAGCATGTCGTCTGATACTCCCGAGCCGGGCGCTGGCCTTGAAGCCATGCCGGTCGATACCGAGGCCGCTACCCCACCGCAGGCCCAGATTGCCTTGCGCAAGAAAGATCTGATCGAACGGGTCGTGGCGCGGAGCGGGTTGAAAAAACCGCAGGTGAAAGCGGCGATGGATGCGCTGCTGGAAGAGCTGGGGGAGGCTCTGTCGCAGGACGTGCCGCTGATCTTGCCGCCGCTTGGGAAACTGCGCGTCGCGCGGCGCGACACCAAGGGGCAGGGCGAGGTTATGGTCTTGAAATTGCGACGCAGTTCTGCCGCGCAGGGGCCGGAAACGGCTGATGAGGAAGAAGTTTAAAAAACTTCATATAGCCTCTTGCACCTGCGCGCGCGGGAGGCTAAACACCGCCTCATGGAGGGCGATTAGCTCAGTGGTAGAGCGCATCGTTCACATCGATGATGTCGGGGGTTCAAATCCCTCATCGCCCACCATCTTCCTCTATATGGCAACCTGCTTTCTGGGCGTCTTTCTTTATGACCGGCCTCAGGGCAAGGACGCGATAAGAGTGGCGATTCTTGCCGCTTGGAGCGTGAAAAGCAGCCCCCGTTCCACGCAGACCCGCGTAGCGGTCAATATGCTGGGTCAGGGGGCGTGACATGCTCCCTTAATTGGGGAAGATGCGGGTGACGGCGGCAGAATTGCGTATGCCGTCCGTTGTGATCACAGCCCCATCCGCAATCGCGTCCCAACAGGCAGCTTTGGTGGTGATGCCGCTTTCAGGCTGGCAGGCCGGATTTGCGCGCCAGTCCTGCAGCAGCAGGGCTTTGACCGCATCGCTTCGGGCCGCGATTTTCCGCAACGGCACAAGCGGACCAAGGTCAACGCCCGCCGCAAGCGCCGCGCGATAGGGCAGTTCGGCATTATAATATCGCCCATTGCCCAACTGCATCCACGGGTCAAAAGGCGCTTCATAGGCCTTACGCAGCACGAATTTCGCAATCGGCCCCTGTTCCATCTGCTTGCCCGTGCGGTTGGGATCGAGCGCCTCGATCCGGTAGACGGCATAATCCCCCTCGTCCAACCCATCGAGAAACTGCTCGACCATAACTTCGGTCACGCCCTCCACCTCATCGGCATAGACTACGCGCGGGCTGCCGCTGGAGGCCCGCATAATGCCGACCGAAGCCCATTCCGCACCCTGTGCCTGCCGCAACGTGTCGTCGAAGGCATTGAGCCCATTACGGAAAACAAGATCCCCCGGATGCCAGTCCCAAGCGGTTTCGGCCATAATCGCCGCCCAGTCCGTTTCTTGCGCAGCAAGCGCAGAGGCGAAAGTCATCGGTAATAGAATGGCAAAAAGCGGAAAAAACCGGTTCATAAATTCTGCTCCAAATGCATTTGGGCAGATCATCGTCCTTGTCCGGTAAAGGATCAACCCCTTCCTCAGGACGATAGGTATCCGCCTCCATCCATGCACGCGCGGCAGAGCCGCCCGAAGGCTGCGCCCCACCCCCGAAGAGACCTGTCACATAGCCGTTGTTTTCGCCAGACAGGCAGAAAAACGCGTAAAATCCGTCCATCATTACGCAAAGTCATGACAGTTTTGAATCATTTGTGATCCATCTTTCCTAGCGCGATTATGGCATCATTAACCCATAATCCGATAAGGTGCCCGCGAGCGAAGACTTTCTAAACCTCCTCTCTTAAAAGGACGCAAGGAATGGTCTTATACATAAAATCCGGTACCTCATCGGAAGACATTCAGAAAATCGTCTCGGGCGCAGAACCTGGGACGGTGATCGAACTTGAGGCGGGGGAATATACCTTCACCTCGACCGTCAAGATCGAGACGGATAATGTCGTTTTGCGTGGCGCGTCGGATGGTCAGACGGTGATCACCCTTGATGCTTCCATGAAGGGCGACCCCGCATTTCAGGTTGGCGACGATCTGTTCAAAGAAGATCTCGGGCCCGATATCGGTGTGACCTCGGGGGTGAAAGGAAGCCAGAGCCTGACACTTGCCTCGACCGACGGGGTTCAGGTCGGGGATGTGCTCTGGATCGAGACCCCGAACACCGCGGCGCTTTTCGCAGAAATCGGCGATACGCAGTGGCAGAAGGACAAGCCGCTGCAGACGCAGATGGTGGTGGTCACCTCGGTTGACGGCAAGACCGTCGGGTTCGATTCCCCCCTGCAATTCGATTTCGGCAAGGCCGCCACCGCGCAGGTTGTGGACACCGTCGATAATGTCACGATCTCGAACCTGACACTGAAGGGCGATTACGGCACCTCCGATCCGACCGATTTCACCAATACGATTTCGGCGGAAGATGACGGGATGATGATCCTCGTCAACACCTCGCGCGGGTTCACTCTCGAGGATGTGTCGATGATCGAACCGGGGTCGAACGGGCTGGTCGTGGCAAAATCGATCGATGCCGATATCGACGGGCTGTCGGTCTCGGGCGCGCATAACAAAGGCGATTCCGGCAATGGCTACGGGCTGTGGATCCGCGATGTCTATGACAGCTCGTTTACCGACCTGACGATTGTTGATACGCGCCACGCGGTCCTGTTTGCGTCTTACACCTCGGCCTCGGGCAATGAGGTACAGGTCAGCTATACCAATCGCGATATCAACTTTCATGGCGGGCTGGATCAGGACAATACCATCAGCGTTGACAATTCCATCCGTGACACGCTGGCCGAACAGAAGGCGCTCGGTTTGACGCTTTTTGTCAACGAAGAGGGGGCAAGCTATGGCCCGCCGACCGAGCGCGAAGCCAATACCGTGCTTTTCACCACGGTCGAGGGCAGCGTGCGCGCCGAAGAGATCACCCTGTCGGACAAGGGCGGGCATGTGCAGATGTATGGCAGCGCCGATACCGTCACCGGCGGGGCTGGAAATGACTATATCGACATGGGGACGGGGACCGATGTGATCGTGCTTTCGGCGGGCGAGGATACGCTTCAGGGCGGATCGGGCACGGACACGCTTGTGGTCAATGGCGGCTTGGCCGATCTCAAACTGGTGCAGGAGACGGAGGGGCTGTGGCTGTACCATGCGGGCGGGCGCTCGCTGCTGGAAAAGGTCGAGGTGCTGCAAACCACCGATGGCACCTATTCGCTGTCCGATGATCTGGACTATCTGCTGAAGGCAGGGGGGTATAGCGCGACGCAGATCCCAAGCGATGCGGATGTCAGCGCCAAAGATCCCGCGCCGCAGCAGGAGGTTGTGCAGGACACGGTGCAGGCGGACGCGGTCATCGCTGACGATACCGCCCCGACGGCGCTGGTCGCCGCGCCAGAAGAGATCCCAGCAGCCCCCGCCACCGCCGAAACCAGCACCGAGACAGGCACCGAGACCGGCACCAAGACCGATGTCACGCAAGCCGATGCCGATGTTCTGGGCACGGCCTCAAAGGATTCGATCTCTCTGAGCGGAGGCGACAGTATCTGTTTCTCGCTTGCGGGCAATGACACGGTCAAGGCCTCGGATGCGGGGGCCTATATCGATCTCGGGGCCGGTGCCGACAAGGGCAACGGTGCCTCGGGCGATGACACCATTCTGGGCGGCGATGGCAATGATGTGCTGCGCGGCAACAAGGGTGTGGATGTCCTTTGGGGCGGTGAGGGCAATGACACGCTGTACGGAAATAATGATGACGACCTCCTCTATGGCGGGGCCGGAAATGACAAGCTGAACGCCGGAAGCGGTTCGGCCACCCTGGAAGGCGGCACGGGGGCGGACAAGTTCATCCTGACCGATGGCGACAACCTGATCCTCGATTTTTCCTTCGAGGAAGGCGATAGCGCCTATCTCAACGGTCACAAAGCCGACGAGATTTTCAAGGCGGCGCTGCTTTGGTCCAAAGACGGGGTGGCCTCCGACATCTTCTCCTTCTCTGTCGAAGACGATGGCAGCCTGACCGTTGCCACACCGGATGCCTCGATCGAATTCAGGGGGATTACGATGGATGTCGTCTCGGAGTGGTATGACCACGGGTGAGGCGCCACGCAAAGGGGCGGACACGCCCCTTTTCCCCACCGGCCCGTGAGCATCCGGTGACTGTCTGGTGGACAGCACTCGGCGAATAATCGCTTGGGTTGAAATACCCCCGTGCAGCACTACCTTAGCCACGGCAAAACTCGCATTCTGTTAAAAATTAATCACGCACAGAGATTCTTATTGGAAATCATCGTGCTAATATTGACGCGACGTAAGCATTAGTCGGGGTTCCAATGAAATCTCCGCGTCGCATCGGCAAGAAAGTTGCATTCAAGGATCGACTCTCCATAATTTGAATTAGCTAGATAAAGGCAGAATACGATTACGGCGAAAAATTGCCGAATGCTTCGTCCATTTACCGCCGAGCGCGGTAAATCCCCTTTAGCTTCAAATCCACAGATCGTGGTAGCCAAGGACCACATATGTTCAGAGACGATATCGTTCAGGTCGTTCTCGCCATCGACAGTAACCCGCTTCTTGCCAGAGGAATTTCCATGCTGCTTTCGGAGGAAAGCTGGCTGGAGGCGCGGTCTTTGTCTTTGCCGGGAGATTGGTCAAAACCGGAAGGGCTGAAGCGCGAGCATCTGCCCTGTCTGCCCAATGTTGTCATTCTTGATCCGTCCCAGTTTGAAATGGATGTCTCCACCATCGTGGGGCGGCTCAACGCGATCATCGGCAAGCCGCCGCTCTATATTGCCTATTGCGAGGCCCCCGATGACGATCTGATCGAGAATTTCTTCGATGTCGGATTTCGCGGCATCATCTCGAAACATCTCAATCTGGAAGCCGTGAAAGTGGCGGTGGCTTCGGTCTGCCACGGCTTCATCCATCTGGAAGAGACCTTTGCCCGCGAGGTGCTGGCAAAGGGGCGAGAGGTCGGGCCGCCCGTATCGGGCCGCGGCGGCAGATCCGACCCTCCGCAGCCGATCTTACTTGAGAAAGACGGCGGCGATCTGGCCGAAAGGATGAAAGACCGGCTGACGGACCGCGAAGCTTTCGTCGTGCAATCCATCGCCTTGGGCAAGAGCATGAAGGAGATTGCCCGAGAGCTCGACCTGTCCTCGAAAACCATTGAAACCTACAAGGCACGCGCGGCCAACAAACTGCAGCTGAAATCCCGAAGCCAGATCGTCGACTATGCGATGCGCAACGGTCTCGTTTAAGACTATCCACCTGATTTTATGACGAAACGAGCAGCCGAGAGGCTGCTTTTTTAATGCGCGTCTCCCAGCGGAAAATCCCCTACGACCCCGAGGTTCCGCCTGTAGGAAACCGATCAGTTCAGCGGCTCTTTTCCTGACAAGAATAGGCTTTTTTACGGACTATTTTTTCTTCCGCAGCGGCGCAAATCTTAACTTGTCATTAACGAAATTGATGGTCGGCCTCCCCGCCGATCTGTCTGGCCGAAGACCGGAACCGGCATGGCATTCGGTTTTCCTCCAAGGGCAGACACGGCTTGTAAGCTTGATGAAAGGAATGGGTATGGCGAATATCGCTGTGATCGGAATTGGATATGTCGGGGCTGTTTCGGCAGCATGTCTGGCACGGGACGGGCATGTTGTGGTGGCCGTGGATGTCGATCCGGGCAAAGTGGCGGCCATCAATGCGGGCAAGTCCCCGATTGTCGAAAAGGGCCTGCCCGAACTCATCGCGCAGACCGTGGCCGAGGGCAAGCTGAGCGCGACCACCGATATCGCCGAAGCCGTCGCCAGAACCGAGGCCTGTTTCGTCTGCGTGGGCACCCCCTCGGCGCCGGATGGCTCTATCGGGCTCGATTACGTCAAATCCGCCTGTGCCCAGCTCGGGCAGGCCATCGCCCATGAGCGCAAATGGTATTCGGTGATCATGCGCTCGACCATTGTGCCCGGATCGATGGAAACCACCTGTATTCCGATGCTGGAATCCGCCTCTGGCCTGACTGCGGGGGATGCCTTTGGGGTTGGCTATTACCCTGAATTCCTTCGCGAATCTACCGCCATCGAGGATCACAAAGAGCCGGGTCTGATTGTCTTCGGCTCGCTTGATGCGCTGACCGGCGATTTCCTGACCGAGCTGAACAAGAACACCATCGGCAAAATCCATTCGGTCGATCTGCGCACCGCAGAGATGGTCAAATACACCTCGAACAGCTGGCGCGCCGTCAAGGTGACCTATGCCAACGAGATCGGCAATATCGCCAAGGCCTCGGGAATTGATGGCCAGCTTGTGATGCGGATCCTGTGCTCGGATAACAAAGCCGCCATGTCGCCCTATTTCATGCGTCCGGGCTTTGCCTTTGGCGGGTCCTGCCTGCCCAAGGACGTGCGTGCGCTGCGGGCACTGGGCGATCAGCATGCCGTCGAGACCCCGCTTCTGGACGCGGTTCTGGTGGCCAATGACGAACAGATCGCCCGCGCCGAGAAGATGTTGGAGGAGGGCGGCCATAGCCGGATCGGCATGGTCGGGATTTCGTTCAAACCGGGCACCGATGATCTGCGCGAAAGCCCGCTGGCCACATTGGCCGCACGGCTGATCGAGAAGGGCCGCGAGATCAAGGTCTATGATCCCTATGTCAACGAAGCCTATTCCAATGACCATTCCGCCGCAGGGCGGGGCAATGATTACGGCATCGAATTGCGCGACCGTCTGGTGCCCTCGATCGAGGATCTGCTGGCGGAGACCGATGTGATTTTGGTCGGCAACAGCTATGCCGAGACACTCGAACCGCTGACCCGCGCGATGGACCGCCCGATCATCGATCTGACGCGGATCTCTCCCGAAGCCCGCTCGAATGGCGTCTATGAAGGGATCTGCTGGTAACATGCAACGGATCGCTGCGCATTTTCTTTATCTCGCGGTCATGGTCTGGCTTATGACCCTGGTGGCCAGCGCCGACCTTCAGGCCGTCTCGAAAGGGCTGCTGGTGATCGGCGTCATCGGGATCTGGCGCTATAGCTGGGCCGCGTTGAACTTCACCCGCGCAGCGATCTATCTCAACTATGCCTTTCCGCGCCTGCGCGCCCGTGCCGAGCAGGCCTATGCCGCCCGTCCCGCACCGGCCCATGCATGGTTTCTGGTGACCTCCTTCAAGATCGAACCCGAGGTCACCGTGCCGGTCTACCGCTCCATCTTCCGCGCGGCGGCAGCATCGCGCGGCGGCGCCTCGGTGGTGGTTTCGGTGGTGGATCTGGCCGATCAGGCGCTGATCCAGCGGGTCTACGACACGATGCCGGTTGCTATGGGCAATGTCGCGCTGCTGATCGACCGTATTCCGGGCACCGGCAAGCGCGACGCGCTGGCGCGGTCGTACCGGCTGATTGCGCGCCAGCACCCGACACGCCACGATATCGTGGTGGTGGTCGATGGCGATACCTGCGTGCCCGAAGATATCGTCGAGACCTCGGCCCCGTTTTTCACCGATCCGCGGGTGGGCGCGGTCACCACCGACGAGATTGCCGAAACCCCCGAACCCGGCCTGTTCCGTGACTGGTATAACCTGCGCTTCTCGCAACGTCAGATGATGATGTCCTCGCAGGGGCTTGCGGGCCGCGTGCTGACCCTTACGGGACGGATGTCGGTTTTCCGCGCCGATCTTCTGATCGAGCCCAGCTTCATTGCTCAGGTGCAATCGGACCATGTCGAGCACTGGCGTCTGGGGCGCGTGAAATTCCTGACCGGCGATGACAAATCGACCTGGTTCTGGCTGCTGTCGCATGGCTATCTGATGCGCTATCTGCCCGATGTCGCCTCTGTCTCGATGGAAAGCCAGCCCAAACCCGGCTTCATGGACAGCGCGATAACCCTGATGACACGCTGGTTCGGCAATATGCTGCGCACCAATGGCCGCGCCTTGGCACTGCCGCTGCGTGTAACGGGGCTTTACACATTCTGGGCGCTTCTCGACCAGCGCATGGGGATATGGACAACGCTTGCGGGGCCGATCTCGGTGCTCTTCGGCACGGTCTTCGTCAGCCCGATGGTGCTGCCCGCCTATATCGCGTGGATCCTGTTCACCCGCTACATCTTCTGCTGGATCCTGTCGCTGGTCCGCAAACCGGGCTTCCCGATCACCTATCCCTTCCTGCTGTATTTCAGCCAGATCGTCGGGGCCTCGGTCAAAAGCTTCATCCTGTTCCGCATCGATCGCCAGAAATGGACCCGCCAGCCGGGCGGTGCGAAAGGCAAACTCAAACCCACCCCCAGACAGAGACTGCGCGCATGGTCCTCGACCTATGTCCATGCGCTTGCACTTGGCTGGCTGGCTCTGGCGACGCTGATTGCCTCCGGTTCTCTGTGACCCGCCAGAATCTGCCCGACCCGAAGATCACGCCCCCTTTTTCGCGCCAACTCAAGGAGCCTTTCCCCGATGTCCACGATGGCCGATCCGCATAGATCCAACCTGACCACCCGAACCGCCCAAAGCGCCTTTCCACCCCCCGACCTCACCCCCGATCTGGCGCTGCCGGGCGATCACCCGCTGCTGGAACTGCCCTTTTCCGCCGAAATCGACGGACGCCAGTTTCAAGGCCAGTCCATCTCGCTGATGCGCGCCAAACTCGGCGGTCTGGCCGACCCCCATATTGTGGGCGAACAACGCCTGCTGCGCGTGATCTTCCCCTTCGAGGGGTTCAACCTGACCCTGCCGATCCCTGCGCTGGTAACCGATATCGACCCCGGAAAGGGCACCATCGCGGTTGATTTCATCGACCCTTCCGGCAGCCATCTGCCACAGCTCCGCCATGTGCTGAACAGCTATATCGCGGGGGATGTGATCTCGCTCGGGCGGGTGCTGGGCGTGGCCTTGCAACCGATGCAGGTCGCCGGTGCCAAAGGCCATGCCGCCGCAACCGGCGGGACGGGCCTCGGGCGGCGTCTGGTCAATGGCACGCTGATGCTGCTGGCCACGGCCCTTCTGGTCGGAGGCGGGGCATGGCTCCTGCGCGAGCGCCTGTTCACCCTTGCCATTCCCGCCCCCGCACAGGCGCTTGCCGCAGGGCCGCAACTGAACGCCATCAGCGCGGGCCAGATCGACTATATCGACCCCAGCGCGCAGATGGGCGAGGTCGCGTTCTCGATCCGCTCGACCACCGGCCAGACCCTTGCGGTCGCTATGCCCTGCGACTGTAACGCGCGCTCTGTCGGGCCGCAGCTTGGGGCCACCGTGCAAGAAGGCCAGCCGGTGTTCCAGCTCTCGGAGGCAGACGCCCCTGTTGTACTGAAAGCCAATATCGCCTCCGACCAGCTTTATGCGCTGGCGCAGGCCCGCGAGATTACCGCGCAATTTCCGGACGGGACGCGCATCGCGACCCATGCCGATGCCGCCTCTCTGGCTGCGGCGGCCGCCCTTGGTGCCAACCGTCAGGTTCGCGTGGATCTTGTGCCCCAGACACCGCTGCCTGCTGACCGCGAAGGTCAGTTGGCCCAGTTGACCATTCACCGCGCCACACCGCTCGACAGCCTGGTTGATCAGTTCACGCGTAAATCTGTATCGGAGGAGTAATTATGTATAATGCAATCCGACCGACCGTTCTTTGTGGCGGCATGGGATCACGTCTTTGGCCGATGTCCCGCGTCGAACAGCCCAAACAGTTCCAGTCCGTCAATGGGCGCGGAGGGGCCACCTTCTTTCAGGAAACCGTGCAGCGCCATACCGGCAAGGAATTCGGCGACCCGATCGTGGTGACCAACGCGCGCCAGACGGCGATTGTCAAACGCCAGTTGCGCGATATCCAGAAGACCGGCCAGATCATCGGGGAACCGATGGGCCGCAACACCGGACCGGCAGTGCTGGCGGCGGCCCTTTATGCCCTGCGCGACGACAGGGATGCCAAGCTGCTGGTGCTGCCCTCGGATCATATCATCTCGGGCGATATCAACACCATCATCACCGCCATGCTGCCCGCCGCAGAGGCCGGACAGATCATCACCTTCGGCGTGATCCCCACCTATGCCGAAACGGGCTATGGCTATATTACCGACGGTGGGGCCTATGACCATTTCAGCGGCCTGCACCGCGTGCTGCGCTTCGTCGAGAAGCCTCCGGCGGAGGTGGCGCTGAAGATGCTCGAGGACGGGCAATCCTACTGGGCCTCGGGCATCTCGATGCTGCGCGCCGATCTTCTGGTCGAGGAATTTGCCAAATTCGATCCCCAGACACTGGCCGCCGTATCGGACGCGCTGGCCCATGCCTCCGAGGATCAGCTCGGGGCCAGCGTGCTGGAGGAAAACGCCTTTGGCAAAGCCGCCAACGAACCGACCGAGCGGCTGATTTTCGAACGCTCGGAACATATCTCGCTGGCGCCGCTGCCGGGGATCGACTGGAATGATGTCGGCGCTTGGAATTCGGTCCATTCGATTTCCGACCAGAAGGAAAACGGCAATGTCACCTTTGGCGATGTTGTCACCCATGACACCGCCAATTCGCTGATCCGTTCCGAAGACCGGCTGGTGGCGGTGATCGGTCTGGATGATGTGATCGTGGTGGACACGCCCGATGCGCTGCTGCTGGCCAATCGCCAACGCTCGCAGGATGTCAAACTGGTGGTCGAACAGCTCAAGAAAAACAAGCGCAACGAGGTCATCAGCCACCGCCTGCGCGATGTGACATGGGGCCAGAGCGAGACATTGCGCAGTCAGGGCGATTGCGAGATGGAAATGATGCGGGTGGAAAGCGGTGCCAAGCTGACGGTGAATGGCACGGGCGAGGGCCGCTCGATCCTGACCATGATCTCGGGGCAGGGCGAGTGCACGCTGCCCGAAGGCGAACGCACGTTGTTCGAGGGGTGCTCGATCATGATCGATGCCGATTACGCCATGCCGGTCAGCAATATCTCGGGCCGTGCGATCATCATGCTGCATGTCAAGCTGACCGAGCTCGAGAAGGTCCGGCAGGCGGCACTGGCCGAAACCCGCACCGAGGATGCGATCCGCAAACTTGTCGCCTTGGAGGAAGAGGTGGCGCAGGTCACGCTGGCCGCCAATGTCGCCGATATCCGCTGAACGGAGCCTGCATCCATGATCCGCCTCCCGCGCCCGCGATCCGCCCGTCCCGCTTGTCCGCCCCGGCACTTCTGGCCCAAGACCCTGCCGCTGGCCACTGCCGTGGCTTTGTGGGGGCTCGGGGGGGCGCAGCTCTCCGCTCAGGATATGACGGTCGGCAAGGGGTCCTTACGGCTCGGGGGGCTGGCCGCACCAAGCTCGTTGCTGCGGCACGCCCCCACGGCCATGCCCGCCCCGCAGCGCGGGCGCGCGGGGCTGTCGCTGGACAGCCATGACGGGCTTGGCGGGCTTGGGCAGGCGGCCCAAGACGCAGATCCGACCCTTCTTTATGCCGCCTTCCGCAAGGAGATCGGCGCGCCTCTCATTCCGCAGGCAGAGGCCGCCCCACAGGCAGAGGCCGTTCCAGCCCCGCCTGTGGCGCTCCAACGGCCCTCCGCGAAAGCGGAACTGAGCGAAGGCTCGCTGAACACCGCTTTGACATGGCTTGCCGTGATGGCGGGGCCGTCGAATTTCGCCCCGATCATGGCCGCCCGCGCGGGAGAGGATACGGCGATCTATATCACTGGCGGCACGGCCGATCTGGCAACGCTTGCCAAAGCGGGCCTGCCGGGGCTTTACGCGGTCGAGGACGGGGTGGTTGTCGAACGTCCACTGGTGTTGTGGAACGACGCCGCGCTGCGGATGGCACCAGGCGAGACGCTTTATCTGTCACGCGCAGCCGGAGCCTTCGTGCTGGCCTTCGGAACGCTGGAATTGCAGGGCGCCACCATTGCCAGCACCCGACCGGTCAATCCCCATCTGGCCAGCTATGAACCCTTCGTGACGGTTGCGGGGCAGGGTGTGCTGCTGGCCGAGCATGCGGCCTTTATCGGGCTGGGGGCGCAGGGCAGCACCAATGGCACAGGCAGCGTTGGTACAACGGGCATGGGCGCGATAGCCGGCCTGTCGATCAGCTCCGGCCTTCTCTACCATGCCGAAGAGACCTCGCGCATCAGCGAGAGCCAGTTTCTGGATGTCGCGGAATTGCGCGTCGAAGGGGTGGACGGGTTTTCCCTGACCGATAGCCAGTTCGAAGGCCGCACCCGCGAAGGGGTCGTTTTGCGCAATCTGGCCAAGGCAGAGATCCGCAATGTCGCGTTCCGTACCACCGGCAGCGCCTCGGCGCTGGAGCTTGCGGGGCTGCGCCAGAGCCGGATCGAGCAGAACAGCTTTGCCGCCGGATCGGGGGGCATTCTGGTCAGCGGCGGATCACAGGCCCTACGGCTGCGCCAGAACATGCTGTTGAAGCCCCTCGCCACCGGCCTTGAAATCCGCGACAGCCGCTGTGTGCTGGTCGAGCAAAATCTGGTGGTAGGGGCCGGAACCACGGCCCTGCGCCTCAACCATGCCGATGCGGTCACAATCCACCAGAACGGTTTCCTGCAGGCCCGCACCGCAGCGGTAGAGCTGGTGGATATGGCGGCGGGGGGGCTGTCGCTTTCGGACAATCTGATGGCTCATAACCGCGAGGGCCTGCGCGGGGATCGGCCTGCGCGGCTGCATCTGCAGGGCAACCGGCTGGCGGCGCAATTTCCCCGCCTGATGAGCGGCCCCGTTGCCAGCCAGCAGCCCGCGTGGCTGGCGGCGCAAAAGGCCCATACCGCACTTTCTCTCACCACGCCGACAGCGGCGCCATCTGTCGCGCCCAGCTGCGAAGGGATCTGATCTATGGTCTTTGCCTCCGAAACGTTTCTGTTTCTGTTTCTGCCGCTGTTCCTGCTGGCCTATTTCCTGACACCGCGCCGCGGCAAGAACCTGACCATCCTGCTGGGCAGCTATCTGTTCTACGCATGGTGGCGGATCGATTTTCTGGGCCTTCTCGTGGCAACCACCGTGTTCACATGGGTCTGTGGCCGTGGCATCGCGGCGCATCTGGGCCGTCGGCGCGGCAAGGCATGGCTGGTGGCGGGGCTTGGCGGCAATCTCGCGGTGCTGGGCACGTTCAAATATCTGGGCTTCTTCATGGACAGCCTTGCCGCCGCCTTCGGTACCACGCCTGACCAACTCGGCTTTCACTGGCAGATCATCCTGCCCATCGGCGTCAGCTTCTATGTCTTCCAGTCGATTTCCTATCTTGTCGATGTCTGGCGCAAGGATGCGCCCGCCGATACCGGACTGATCGATTTTGCCGCCTTCATCGCGTTGTTTCCGCAGCTGATCGCCGGACCGATCCTGCGCTTCAAGGATCTGGCCGACCAGTTCCGCGACCGTCGCTCGACGCCCGAAATGGTGGCCGACGGCTTTGCCCGCTTTACCATCGGGCTGGCGAAAAAAGTACTGCTGGCCGATGCCATCGCGCCTCTGGCCGATCTGGCCTTCACCACTGCCGATCCGGCGAACCCCGTGGCGTGGCTTGGGGCGGTTGCCTATATGCTGCAGCTTTATTTCGACTTCTCGGGCTATTCCGATATGGCCATCGGTCTGGGCATGATCATGGGGTTCCGCTTTACCGAGAACTTCAACACCCCCTATATCTCGCGCTCGATCACCGAATTCTGGCGGCGCTGGCATATCTCGCTTTCGGTCTGGCTGCGCGATTATCTCTATATCCCGCTGGGCGGAAACCGCTTTGGCACGGCGCGGACCTATTTCAACCTCTGGATCGTCATGGTGCTGGGCGGGTTGTGGCACGGGGCAAACTGGACCTTCGTGATCTGGGGCGCATGGCATGGCACATGGCTGGCGCTGGAGCGGGCAAAAATCGTGCCGCAGGGCAACGGGGCGCTGTCGGTGCTGCGCACACTGCTGACGGTGCTGGTCGGCTGGGTCTTCTTCCGTGCCGCCGATCTCGATCAGGCGCTCGGGGTGCTGGCGGGCATGGCAGGGCTGAACGGCACCGCCATTCCGTTCGACATCGCCGTGCAGATCCGCAACGAGGCACTGGTTTTCCTTGCCCTGGCCATCATGGTCGCAGCCCTCGAACCCCGCCTGAAGGATCTGGTTCGCCAGTGGCGGGCACAGGACATCTCAAGCGGCACCGCCGCGGGTCTTGCGGGGACAGATAGCGGGACCTCAGGTATGGTCTCCGTCATGGCCCCCACACGCAGCGCCACGGCGGCAGCGAGCTCTCTGGCGGGTTCTCTGGCACTGGCGCTGTTGTTCACCGCCTGTGTTTTGCGGATCTCCGAGGCCGCCTTCACGCCCTTCCTGTATTTCCAGTTCTAAGAGGGTGCCATGATCTCCACCACCATCCGCCTTGTCTTTCCCGCAGCTGTTCTGGCCTATGCCGCCTATGGCATTGCCGGTGCCCTTCCGGCGCTGGACAGAACCACACAGGACCACCGCTGGACGCTGGCCGACTGGATGCAGGGCCGCGCCAGCGCCACCATCAACGACACATGGCGCGCCGCGCTGCCGCATCACGATTTTGCCGCAGGGGTCGTGGGGGCCGGACGCTGGCTTGCGCTGAAAGAAGGGCGCAAGGGCGTGGTTTCGGGCCGCAATGGCTGGCTGTTCACGCAAGAAGAGGCCCGCAAGATGGACGAGCCGATGGAGGCCGTCTTTGCCCGCACCGAGATCCTGCGCGAGACTCTGGCCGATAAGGGCATCGATCTGGTGGTGGTGCCGCTGGCGGGCAAGGCCGATATCTATCGCAACGAACTGGGCGGCAGCGGAATGGCCCGCGATCTGGAAGAACGCTACGCGACCTTCTTCGCAGGGCTTCAGGCGATGGGCATCAAAGTGGTCGACAGCCGCAGCGCCTTGCTGGATGCCGCCCGCCACGCGCAGGTGTTCTATAGCTCCGACACCCATTGGACACGTGCAGGCGCCGCCGCAGTGGCCGAGGCCGTCGCGCAGGTGGTGCCGCAAGGATCGGCCAGCGTGAGCGCACAAGAGGAACCCGCGCAGCAATTCCACGGCGATCTGACGAAATTCATCACCTCGGCGGAATGGACCCAGCGGGTCGGGCTGCCGGAGGAAACCGCAAGGCCCTTCGTGACGCAGGTCGCGGAGAACGGGGACGATCTGTTCGACACGCTGCTGGGGCCTGCCTCTGTCGAGACGGTGCTGGTTGGCACGTCCTATTCGGCCAATCCCAACTGGTCCTTCGCGGAAAGCCTCAAGCTGGATCTGCATCAGGATGTGCTGAATTACGCCAAAGAGGGACAGGGGCCCGTCAAACCCTTCCTGGAAATGCTGGCCGATCAGGCCTTCCAGCTTTCGCCCCCCAAACAGGTGATCTGGGAAGTGCCCGTGCGCTATCTGGCCGACCCCGACATCTGGACCGCCCCCGAAAACCTGCAGGACGCGCCGCTTCTGGCCGGCCAGCGCGCCGCGATGGTGCTGGCGCATATCGGGGCCGACCAGTCGCCCGTGCGCAGTGCCGATCTCGCGCTGACCTATCCTGCCCGTTTCGCCGATCTGGGCGCGGGGCCGGACCTGCCGAAAGGACCGATATTCAATGACAAATAATCCCCGTCTGCATCCCGAAGTGACCACTCATGGACAGGACTGCCCGTCAGTGCAGATGGAACATGCCCGGCTAAAGCCACGGAGGTATCCGTATGGTCTTCGCTCACCGTCGGGTATGGTGCTTCTCCTCGTCGGTGCGGTGCTGGGCCTCGGCCTTGCACCGGCTGGCGGGGAGAGCATTCGATCCCCGTTCGGGGTCTCCGCCACGCGCCAGTTGCCCAGCGCGCAGTTGCGCCATACCCGCCGCGCGATGATCGAGGACCGTCCGGTGACCATTAACCGCCTGCGTGCGCTGGCGGATGCGGGCGACGGGCTGGCGGCCTTCAACTTTGCCAAGATCCTCGAAGCCGAGGACCGGCCCGACCTGCGCGCAGATATCGCGCATTACTACGCGATTGCGGTGCATACGGGGCGCGTTTTTGCAGTCAACCGCCTGATCGAGACCACCGATCGCGGTCTGGCCGAGGGGGCCTTCGAGGGAGCGGCGACGCGGCTGAGACAGATCGGGCAGGCACTGGAATTTGCCGCGGTTCATGGCAATGCCAATGCCGCCTCGCGCGTGGCGGAGGCGTGGCGGACAGGCGATCTCTTCGGCACGCAGGATGCGGAAAAAGCCACCGAATATGGGCAGCTCGCGATTGCCAATGGCAACCTCAATCTGGCGTCCCAGATGATTGTCGAGAAGGCAAAAGCAAAGGATAGCGACGGGTTACAACAGGTTCTCGAGTTGGTTGGTCAGAATGCAAATATTGGAATGCTTGCCTTGGGGCAAAATGTTGTGCGCTTGGAAACTGACAGGAATTGAGAGGCAACACGCATGAAGGCTGACAGAAAGACCAGCGGATGCAGATGGGGACTGGCTGTGGCGCTTGCGGTCTGGGCGGCACCGGCTTTAGCCCGCGATGTTTCCGAATTCGGATGCTACGGGCTGAAGGAAGAGGCCGTTGTACCCGCGATGGAGGGCAAGGACGGGGTGTTCTACCGTCTGGCCACGGATCTGACCTTGGGGCAGGATCTCTCGCCCGCCGCCGTCGAGGCCGTGGCGCGTCTGTCCGCCGCTCTCGAAGAGGCGGGCACGACGCTGATTTTCGCGCCTGTGCCGACCAAGGCTGAGGCCATGCCCGAAGCCCTTCCCGATGATCTGAGCGCCTTGGAATACGATTGGGCCAGCGCGCAGCAGGAATACCGCCAGTCGATCCGCGCGCTACGGGCGCGGGGGGTGATCACCGCCGATCTGCTGCACGGGATGCTGGAGGATATCGGCCCCGAGGATGTGGCGCGATATGGCACGGGGCAGGTGCCGCTTTTCTTCCGCTCCGATTATCACTGGACATCCGAAGGTGCGCGCCGCGCGGCCCGCCAGATTGCTGGCCAGATGCGCCAGCAAGCCAGCTATGACGCCCTGCCGAAAACCACTTTCGAGACCGTGTCGATCGGCGCGCGCGAGGGGTTCTCGACCATGCGCCGCACCATGCAGATGCGCTGCCGTCAGGCGTTGCCCGAGGTCGAGACGATGGGGTTTGACACCACCGCCGTGGCCGACCCGTCGCAAACGGCCGACGAGCCTCTGGATATTTTCGCCGATGCCGACGAGCAGGTGCCGGTCGTGCTGCTGGGCACCTCTTTCTCGGACAATCCCACCAATAATTTCGCAGGCTGGATCGAACAGTATAGCGATCTTGAGGTGCTGAATTATGCCGTCACCGGCGGCGGGCAGTTCGGCGCGCTGCTATCTTACCTGACCAGCGATGACTATGCCCGCCAGCGTCCCGCTTTCATCGTGTGGGAAAGCCCGATCTATGCCGATATCATGCAGTTCGGCTCCGGCCCGATGGAGGAACTGGTCGCAGCAGCGGATGCCAAATCCTGCAGCCACAAGCTGGTCTTGCACGATGTCGACGGCACGCTTGAGGCCCAGCTGAACGGGTCCACCTTCGGCACATCCGATGCCATTTTCGCCCGCTTCGGTGATGAGGGCCCGCGCAAGGCAACCTTCGTGCTGCGCACCGAAAGCGGCATCGAACGGCAATACCATTTCCGGCGCGGCGACCGCCTGCGGGCCACCGGAAATTTCTGGCTCAGCCTCGCTCCCTATTCGCAAACCCCGCTCAATTCGGTGCGGGTCACCTTTGACCGCCCCGTCAATAACGGCTCGTCCCTATCCCTGTGCTTCGATATCGGAGAATGACCATGCGCAAGATTATGCTTTCCCAAGCCGCTTTGCTCCAAGCCGCTCTGGCTCAAACCGCTTCGATGGCGCGGCACAGACCTTTGGCCATCGCGATCCTTGGTCTGGCCATGCTGGGCCTGCCTGCCGCAGGCTTTGCGCAGGATGCCAAGCTTTATGCCGATGCCGTCAATCCCGATGCGGGCTATCTGCGGGTGATCATGCCCGGAAAATCCTCGGCCATCGTGGCGGGCGACAGTTTCTCGGAGCTGGATGACGGGGTCTCGCCCTATGTGATGATCGACACGCCCGGCACGATTGCCGTCAGCGCGGGAGCCGCGCAGGGCGAGGCCGAGGTCGGCAAGGGCAGCTGGAACACCTATCTGATCACTGCCAGCGGCGAAGGGCATATGGTGACCGATCCGCTGACCCATAGCCCCGCACAGGCCGATGTCACCTTCTACAACATCTCCGATCTGGATGATGTCGATCTTTACGTGCCAGCCGCCAAACGCGCGGCTATGACCGATATCGATACTGGCACCGGCGAATGGATTGCCCTCAAGGCCCCGTTATCGCTGGAGTTTCAGGTGCGACACGGGGAAGACGTTCTGGCCTCGGTGGCCGATGTCGCGCTGGTGCGGCGCGAGGGAACCACGCTGGTCTTCCGTGGCCAGTCCGGCCGCTACGAATTGGTGGCCCTGAAAGCCGCGACCAAAGCCAACTGAACAGAACGAGGGTTTCCATGACATATCGCGTCCATTCTCTTGCCGCCTCCTTGCGATTTCAGCCTTCGTCCGCTGGCCTGTCAGGACCCTCTCCAAGGGCCGGTTTCCTGCGTGGCCGGTCATGGGCCAGACACGGTCTGCGCGCGCTGGCTGTCGGGACGCTCTGGGGACTTGCGCAGACGGCCTCGGCCAAAGAGCTCGTTGCTGTGGATTTCGAGCCGCCGGTGATCGAGATGCAATCGGTCTGCGCCCCGCGCCTGAGCGACGAGCAGATCGAGGATCGCTGGAAAAACTGGGATCGCAAGACATTGGCGGGCAGAAATGCCGAGGAGGTGCGGGGCGATATGCGGCGGCTGATGGAGGTCGATGCCGCCGAATGGAAGCCGGTCTATGCACGTGTGATCGCGCTGCTGCCGCAAATCGACCCCAGCTTCGACGCGGATAAGCAGCTTTTCGAGACTATCGCGATGCGGGTGGCGGCCGGAGAGGCGGCTGCGGTGAAATCGGAAGGGCTGGTGCGCAAGGCGCTGGACACGCCCGGTGCGAAGCTGCCGCATAACCAGCGGCGTCTGGGCGAGTATCTGGTATCGGGACAGGGGATCGACAAAGATCGCATGCGCGGCATCGGCCTGCTTGTCGAGGCCGCGCGCGGCGGTGACGCACAGGCGCTGTTGACCCTTGCCGATTTCCAGAACCGTGGTGTCGCGCTGCCCAACTGGACGGTGGATCCGCAGATGACAATCATGCTGGGCTTTGCCGCGCAGGTCGGGGCGATGAACCCCACGATCTGTGACCGCGTCATCAATATCGCCCGTGCCTATAACAATGGCGAACTGGTCCAGCCCGATTATGCTCTGGCGGAGAAATGGTATCGCTTTGCCGCCGATCTCGGGGATGGGAACGCCGCCTATGCGGTGGCCGAGATGCATTTACGGTCTGAAAAGATCAAGAAGAACAACGAGGTCATGCTGAAATACCTGCATCAGGCTGCCAAGAACGGTTCGCCTTCGGTGCTGATTGCCTTGGGACGGCTTTATGAAGAGGGCGCGCTGATCGGGCAGGATCTCGGCAAGGCCGAGGCGCTCTATGATCAGGCAGCCGCCAGCGGGGCGCGCGGGGCGCTGGTGCGTCAGGCGCTGTTTCTGGAAAAACGTGCCGATGTGAATCCCAACTACAAGCCGCGGTTCGAGGCCGCCCTGACCCACCTTCTGGCGCGCGATGATGCCCCCGGTTGGGCCTATGCGCGGGCGGGTCAGATGGCGCTCGAGCGCAAGGGCCGCTGGGCAGGGCAGGACGAGGCTCTGGCGCTGTGGGAGAAGGGGGTCGCCTTGGGAGATGCCGAGGCCATTCGCGGGCGCGCCAGAGTGGCAATGAGCCTGAATGACAAGATGGACACGTTCTATTCCGGCGTGGATGACCTGATCTTTGCCGTTGAACAGATGGGCAAGACCGGCGCGGTTCGGGAACTGGTCGACGCCCATCTCTGCCTTACGCCGCAAGGGCCTTTGCCCGAACAGGCCGATTACTGGTCCTCGATGGCCGATCCTGCCGCGCTTGGTGCCAGCGAAACCCTGACGGCGGTGCTTGGACGCGTGGAAGAGGCGCAGGTGCCCGATCTGCCGCGCGAGATAGCGCGCAAGGTGATGGCACATGCGCAGGACGTGCTTCCGGCAAGCCCACAGCTTGCGGATCTCGCGACGCTTGCCACCAATCCCGCGCTGTCAGATGCGGAACAGGCCTATTGGACGCGCGTGGCGGGGCTTTTGCAGGTGGCCGCACCGCAATCGGTTCAGGATTATGTGACGCTGCTGCAACCGCGCCTTCTGATGCAATTCGCGCAGCTCTATCCGGCAAGCGCCGATACGCCCGCCCTCTTGCTGGCTCTGGCGCAGCAGGGCAATGGCGTCGCGATGGAGGCCCTGATGACCGCCGATCCCGCACATTATCCCGATGAGGCCTCGGTCCTTGCAGCCTTTGACGATGTGATCCGCGACAGGGGGGATTTCGACGCAAGCCTTCTGGCGCTGGCCCATGCGGCCCCCGAGGATCAGGCCCTCTGGCTGCGTCACGCCAAATCCGAAATGGCCTGTATCTTTCCGCAGGCCCGCGAACTGGCGATGGTGGCGGGGCGTGTGCACAATACCGCAGCCCTCAAGCATTGGATCGCCGTCAGCGAGGCGCTGGCCCGTCATGAAAAACCGTGGGCCCGTACCCAGATTGCCGACCTCTACGCCATTTTCAAAGACCAGCTTGGCGAGGATGCGGCCCTGACCGCGCAACAGATGTATCTGGCCGCCTATGAGGCCGGAGACCGCACCGCGATCATGCGCCTGCTGCCCAAAGTCGAGAAACCGGGCAAGCCGGGCTTTGATCCGGCACGGGCGGCAGAGCTTTATGTGGCTTTGGCGCAGCGCAGCGACGGGGCAGGGCTTTCGGATGTCGTCGCGCGGATCAACGGGGCCGAGCCTGCCGTAAAACGCGCCATTGGTGACCGGATTGACCCTCGGGCGCTATATTTACGGGCAGCCGAGGCGGGCGATACCTTCGCGATGTATCAATATGCCGCCCTGACGCGTGACAAGGCGCGCACGCCAGCCGATATTGCGGATGCGGAACTCTGGCTTGGGCGCGCGGCAGAAGGGGGCAATGTGGATGCGATGATTGATCAGGCACGCTCGCTGGCCTTCGGCATCACCGGAACACCGGACCCCGACGCCGCGCGTGGCTGGTTGGTCAAGGCGGCGGCACTGGGCAACGAAGAGGCCAGCGGGTTGTTGAATTCCATGCAACTGGGAAAGGTGCCGATGCAATGAAGACCGCTTTGACCCTTCCCGCAGGCTGTCTGCTGCTGACGCTTTTCCCCGCCACAGCGATACTGGCCGAAACCGCTCCGGCAATGCCGGTCGCGCCAGACAGCCAGACAGGCGCTCAAACCGGTACGGATACGGCGGCTTCCCCCGATACGGCCCCTGATACGGCCCCCGATACCGAAACTTCCGACCCGAAGGCGCAACAGGCGGAGACCTGCTTTGACGAAATCGCACCCGTTGTCAGCCTCTCCTATGGCAGCCGCTATACCGAAGACAGCGAGACACGGTCAGAGTTTGACGAGGCCTCGAACAGGGAGGTAAACGAGGCCCTGAAGCCGGTGGACATGTTCATCTCGAAGCTGGCGCGCGAAAGCAACCGTGCACTCAGCCGGAAGGGCAAACGCGGCGAGGCCTCGGCCCATTGTGTCTTCGACCGGCTGGAAACATGGGCGCAGGCCGACGCCCTGTCCGATCTCGGCAGCATGAATGCGCAGATCTCCGTGCCAAGCCGTCTGGGCGGGATTGTCTTTGCCTATCGCAACGCACTCGAGGTCGCCACGCCCGATCCCGTGCAGAAAGACCATATCGATAACTGGCTGAAAGCACGGGCACAGGCCCATATGACCTATTTCGACACGGACGCCCCCGAACGGGCCTCGCGCAACAATCTGCGCCAATGGGCGGGGCTTGCGGTGGCGCTGGTCGGGCTGACGACCGAAGACGAGGCCATGATCGCCTGGGCCAACGAGACTGTCGACTACACGGCCTGCCATGCCGACCCAGATGGGGCGCTGCCGCTGGAAATGGAGCGGGGCGAATTGTCTCTGCATTACCAGATGCATGCCGTCACCCCCTTGGTGGTCACGGCGGCGCTTCTGACCGAAAACACGCCCCTCAAACCTTTCGACGCCTGTGAGGGGGCCATCTCGAAAATCGTCAATTACACGCTTGCGGGCCTCGAGGACCCCAGCGCCATCGAGACCCGAACCGGCGTGGCACAGAAAATGGACGACGATCTGAAAAGCTACGATTTCGCTTGGGGGGCCGCCTATCTGAAATACGAGGATTCCAGCGAACTCAGCGAGATTGTCTCGGAATTTCCCGGGTTGAGCAATTCCAAACTGGGTGGCGATCAGAGCCTTGTGTGGTAACCCGCATATCGCATTGGCGTTATTGCTCCATAGCAGATTGCAGGTGATCCTTGATAGGTTGCCGCTCGACACCCCATCCGGTTAGGCCAAGCCGGAGGTGCGCCGCATCAAATCATGTCATTCTCGGGCCATGAATCGCTTGCCGAAGTGACCCGTTACACGGTTCAAACCGACCGAAAAGAACTCGCGGTGGAGCGAAGCGCTCTCAGCCGCATAAGCGACAGCTCCGAAAGACATTGCTCCAAAACGTATGTCGGATTATTGTCATACTGACGGCGTGGCCTTCCAATGCAGGACCGTTGAGCCCTTGGGCCAGCACCTCGGAACGTGATCCATCCATCATGAACCGCTCGCCGTCACCCTCCCCATCTGCCGCCCACAATCGAATTTCCGAATTGGTCGACGCCGCCAAACGGCCTCCTGCGGCGATTTACATGATGAAAAATGATGAAGTCGAAATTGGTTTTCAGCGCGAGCACTTCGCTGGCATGTTGAGAAATGTTGAGGTCGATTTCGAAGTTTCAGATATATTTTCCAGCTTTACAGCCTCTCACCGCGCCCGAATTGGGGCACAAGGCGCAAATTACAATGAAAGTCTGCAGCTAGCTGCGATTTACCAATATACTCGTCGCAGATGAGGCTGTTCAGCGGCTTTCCATTTCATAGCCACGCACGATGCTCAGCAACCTGCGGAACTCGCCATCGTCCGAGGCTTGCTTCCAGAAATTGATGAACCGGCAGACAAGTTGGAGGTTGCCCTTGGCATAATGCCCACTGCTGTCTATGCGGTCCAAGGAGGGCAGCATGTTATCGTCCGTCTGTGCGCCCCGAAACTGGAACGGCAGGCCGGTGATGGCGCAGCGGTCTTCCTGAATGGTGAGCAGGTCCCGGATCAGCTTGTCCAACTCTACGTCGGACATGTGTAGTGCCTTGTTCTTGACGGTCGTCGGGACTACTTGCCCGTTGGAGCTGAAGACCGTCTTGCCCACCGAATACTTGATGTCAGCGATGGATTTCTCCCGGGCCCCGAGGTAACGGGCTTCGGCCTTTTCGCACTTGTCCAAGGCACCCTCGGCTTCCTTGCGCAATAGGTTCGAGAACAGCCACAGCAGGGAATGGGCGTCGATGAGGCGGACGTAGTCCAGTTTGGCCAGATCCGCAATTGGCTCGCGCAGGGCATTCAGGATCCCGTTGAACTGGCTGTAGTTCTCCCAGGTGCAATTGCGCAGGGTGCGGAAATTCACGCCGATCTCGCCAAAGACACGGTCGAAGCCGGTCGGCTGGATCGGCATGAAGCGGTCCATATCCTTGAGGAAGAACAGATAGGCCATCAGCGGGTACTTTGCGCCGGTCGCCTCGCTCAATTCGTCGAACAGCGCGCCTTCGTTCCGGTCGGTGCAATAGAGCTGGAACAACAGGCGTTCGAGGGTTTGCAGGCCGGTGCCCGTTGTCGCCGCTTCGATCAGGGCGCGGTGGTCGCGATTGGCGTGGCCGAAGCGGTTCTGCCAGAACACCATGTTGTTGTTCAGGTCACCATGCGTCGCCTGGATTTCGATGGCATCGATGACCTTGGCGACGATGGTGCCGGAACCGACCTGATCTTGCGTCCAGCTGTCGGCGCCGAGACGGGTCAAGGCTTCGGCACGGACGCGGGGTTTGTAGCTTTCCCAGGCGGCGATCAGACCTTCGTCAAACCGCGTGAGGGGCGCGTCGAAGGCGGTGATCAGGGATTGGAAGCGGGCGAAGACGCTGGTGAAATCGACGCCTTCCAGCAGATCAGGCGCTTTCGGTGCCTTGGCGGGCGCGCCATCGTACCAATCGAGGAAGCGTTGAAGGGCTGTGGGGCTGTCGATTTCGGCTCGCTGGGTGTCTGGTCGCTTCAATGGCGCAAGAGGGCCGTTGATGTTCGAGTTGCCGTTGTTGGGTTCGGACAGAAGCGTGACGCCGTCCAGATGCGGTGGTGCGGGCGGCTGAAACCAGACACGGGTGGTCTGGTTCGTGCGGTGGATGGCAAGGACGCGCC